>JASMTJ010000551.1:0-2013 GCA_041694335.1 Bacteroidales bacterium | reverse complement strand
TGACTCTGGTCGAGAGGGAATCTGATGTATAAAGTGTCCATTTTCAGCTCAAACCATCAGGTACTAGGGAAGTGAACCTTGCAAAATCTCTTTGAAGATCTCGAAAACCTCCTCCAGCAAGACCAGTCGTTCATCTCGGACGGTGCGATCCTGAAAAACGCAGTGATCGAAGCTGCGCTGAACCTGGATCCCGCATTGCTGAAACTCCTTTTACAGTCGGAAAAGATCAAAGATCACTTTTTCACCGATGTTTCCGGGACAATGGTGTTTGATAAGGTCAAGTTCCAAGAATTTGTGTCAAATAAGGCGTTTCTTCCGGACAGTTACACTGCATTCAAGAACCGTATCGGCCTGATGGATGGCAATGGCGTCTACCTTGGCCAATCCCGTAATACTGTTCTCGCGTGGCCGTATAAGGATTGCGTCCTGGAAGGGGGCATGACTAAAGAGGATCAGGGGCGGGAGGAAGTCTTTTGGAATAGAACGCTTGCGCCGGATGACATTACGAGACTTTTTGATCCCAAAGTAATGGTTGATTGGCAACGCTGGGACGTAGAGGCAGTTAAATCCGACCAGCCTAAACCTGTGGGCGACATAAAAGATGAAGACAACCTTTTGATCAAAGGTAACAACCTACTAGCATTGCACTCTTTGAAGGCACGATATTCCGGCAAGGTGAAAGTGATCTACATTGACCCTCCCTATAACACTGGGAGCGATGGATTTAAATACAATGATAGATTTAACCACTCTGCCTGGCTTACCTTTATGAGAAACAGGCTTGAAGCAGCTAAAGAGCTATTGAGTAAAGATGGATCTATATTTGTAAACTTGGACGATGGTGAAGCTCATTACTGCAAGGTTTTGATGGACGATGTATTTGGTCGAAACAATTTTATAGCGAACTTTATTTGGGAGAAGGCAGATAGCCCAAGAATGGATGCTATTTTCGTGTCTAGCAGGCATGATCACCTGTTAGCATACGCCAAAGATAAAGACTATGTTGATTGGAAACACCTAGAAGTCTCCGAAGATAATGTAGGCGATCATTATAAAAAGCAGGATGAGAACGGCAGGAAGTATTATACCAAGCCGTTGCGAGCTATGGGTGGTCAAGGGGATAGCAGAGCAGCACGACCAAACCTTTATTACCCGCTTATAGCGCCAGACGGTACGGAAGTATTTCCTGTTCGGCAAGACGGTGAGGATGGTGCATGGCGCTGGAGTAGGACAAAGACTGAGCGAGAGATTGATCGGATTGAATGGGTTGAGAATGGCGGTAAGTGGACACCTTACTATCGCATTTACGCCGACGCAAATAGTTCTCGACCGCCTGAAACTATTTGGTTTAACGCTGATGTAGGTGGCAACAGAACATCCAGAGCCGAAGCAAAAAATCTGTTTGGCGATGCAGATTTTTCTATTACACCAAAACCAGAAAAATTACTTCGTCGCATTATTGAGATAACAACGAAAGAAGGCGATAGAGTGCTGGACTTCTTCTCTGGATCAGGAACAACAGCCGCTGTGGCCCACAAGCTCAACCGTCGATGGATAGCGGTTGAACAAATGGACTATATCGAAACGCTTATTAAAAGAAGGTTTAAAAAAGTTCTATCGGGTGAACAAGGTGGCATTTCAAAAGTAGCCGATTGGAAGGGTGGTGGATCCTTTGTGTATGCAGAACTTGCAGCCTCGAATTCGATGTTCCTTGATCAAATTCAATCTTCTCAGGATATGACCGCCCTAAAGCAGATTTATCAGGAGATCCAGGCTACAGGCTTCCTGCGTTATGACATAGATTTGAGCTCGTTCGATATTGATGTGTTTGAGTCGCTGCCGCTCGATGATGCAAAACGGGTACTGATGGATTGTCTGGACATGAACCACCTCTATATCAATCTGTCGTCCTTAAAAGATGCTGACTTCGATATTTCAGCCGATGATGTTGCCGCTACCCGCTCGTTCTATGGGGTAACACCATGAGCCAGACATTAAACGATAAGCTTAATG
>JASMTJ010000550.1:0-2035 GCA_041694335.1 Bacteroidales bacterium | reverse complement strand
GGCTTTGGAAAGTCGCCTGAGTCACAGGCTTGATCTTTCTCAATGGTGTGTCGCCGATATGTTCCTGTCGGAAAGTGCTGCTTAGGGGTGACAAAAAATGTCAGTCAATGCCGCAGTGGGACAAAAAAATGCTGAAAAATTAATGTGATGGCGTTCTCATAGTCTTGTAAATCCATGAGATCAATGTGGTTTTTGTTGGTTAAAAGGTTGGCATGTATGCTGCAAGTGAGGTGGTCAGGCTCACACGGAGTAGTGGCAAAGCTCCATACCCGGAGCCGTTAGCCCAGATTGGTAAACAAAATCCAGAGGTGGATATTATGCAAGAGATTCAGATGAATCATGGTCAGAAGGGTTTCACCCTTATCGAACTGATGATCGTTGTTGCGATCATTGGGATTTTGGCGGCTATCGCTATTCCGCAGTATCAGGATTACATTGCGCGCTCGCAGATGAACCGTGTTTACGGCGAGCTTTCGGCGCTGAAAACAGCCGCTGAGGAAAATCTCATGCGCGGGAACGCTGCCTCGCTGGACGCCGACGCACTTGGTTGGGCCGGCTCAAGTCTGATTGCAGGAACGGGTAATACTGACATTACTGTTACCTTCACATCTGGTGATGGCTCTGGTTCTATTTCTGGTGAGCTCGGCCAAGATGCAAGTACAGCGGTCGCTGGCGCGGTTGTGAATATTTCCCGCTCTACTGCCGGCAGCTGGAGTTGTGCTATTACCGACAACGGTTTGGGCGATTCCGCAGCTTTTGACTTCACCCCGACAGGTTGCACTAAGTCGTTCTAAGCTGACTTAAAGAAAAGGAGAGGTGTAATCCTCTCCTTTTTCGGAGTACAAGTTTGACAGTACTTTCAAGAAATATATTCTTATGCTTGATCTCCACATTCTTTGCTTCTGCGCTACTTCACTCTTTCCTGCCATTAGTCTCTAGTTTTGACGCTTTTCGTTGGTTTCAAATTTCGGTCATTATTCTTAGTTTTCTATTGTTCCTTCGCCAAAACCTGACCTCTTTCTCTACGCTCTCAATAATTGCTTTTCTACTGGTTTTCTCCCTTGAAAACATTCCGTACCCGATTGTTTTTATGTTTTTTGACCTCGGATACTGGGTATCAGTATTTTGTGTCGCGTTCTATCTCGTGACCACGGGTGTCAGACACGATGAGCTTGCAAAGTGGACGGCGGTTGCTGCCGGTATCGGAGGAATTCTATATTTGCCAACTATCCTGATGGGGTTAGTATTTTGGTACATTCAAGGAGGTGGGCGTGCCTCCGACTTCCTGCCGTTTGGTTTTTATGGCATCCGCCCTTGGTCCCACTTAGCGTCCTGGATCATGCCGCTCATTATGGGGGCGCTTGCGATGAGTTCTGCTTTGCCTTTATTTAGGCATCGATTCTGGAAAAACCTTTTAATAATCACAGCAGCATTCTGGTTTGTTGTGCTTTTGGGTTCGGGGGCAAGAGGGAGTTTGATAGCACAGCTTTTAAGCATTTTAACGCTGTTTGCTTTTTTCGGAAAAAAAGCTTTTCCGATTGGAAAGCTGTGGTTGATTGCTCTCGGCTGGGGAGTTGGGCTTTATGTGTTGCTTATTTTATTTCTGCCTTCATTCATCTTCTCTGCTACAGAGGATTATTCGGTGCTGCGCTTTGGAGCATCTGGCCGGCTAGAGCTCTGGGGGTACGCTCTTGAGCTGAGCGCCAGATATTTTCCTTTTGGAACCGGGCCACTTTCATATGTTTCTGAAACGCCAGTAATGGGTTTAGGAACCCCTCATAGTCTCTATTTTCGATGGGCGGCTGAGTACGGTTGGTTATTCGTCGCTGTTTTCCTTGGAGGGTTTCTATGGGCAGGAAGGCCTTTATGGCTTAATTTTCGAAAATCATCAGCTGAGGCAACCGATTCCTTTCGTTTGGCAATATTCTGGTCCGTTTTGTCTGCATTCACTCATGCAAGTGTATCGGGGGTCTTTACCAGTCCATATTCTCTTCTCGTCGGTCTCCCCATTCTGATTGGGTATTTGGTGTATGTG
>JASMTJ010000549.1:0-6192 GCA_041694335.1 Bacteroidales bacterium | reverse complement strand
CCACCCAACCGAGCATGGTCATTCCCCCTTGTTCGGAAATCAAAGCCCTCATAAAGGCTTCGTTTGTGCTGAAGTAATAGGCTACAAAGGCGGTAATCGCCAAAGCGATGCCCATCCAGGAAAATACTCCACGCATAAAAGTGCTGGTGAAAGATGATGTTTCACCATGACTGTATGATGTCGATTGACTATTATAATTTCTGTTTTGCGGATACATCATGATTCATTTTTTTTTGAGGGTTTCTTATCAAATTTTATACCATTGAAACTCATCTGACAGGATTACGACAAATTGCTGTCTATTAGATGGATAAATTCAGCCCGCGTTTCGTTTCTTTTAAAGGCGCCCGTAAAATCACTTGTGGTGGTGACGGAGTTTTGTTTCTGCACCCCGCGCATGGCCATGCAAAGATGCTTGGCTTCGATGACTACGGCAACCCCCAGCGGATTAAGTGTGTTTTGGATACAATCTTTGATTTGTGTGGTGAGGCGCTCCTGAACCTGTAAACGCCGGGCATAAGCTTCTACCACTCTGGCAATCTTGCTCAGGCCGGTGATATACCCATTAGGGATATAACCCACATGGGCTTTACCGATAAAGGGAATCATGTGGTGTTCGCACATCGAATAAATCTCAATGTCCTTTACGATCACCATTTCACGATAGTCTTCTTTGAACTTGGCCGAGCTCAGAATCTCTTCCGGGTTCAGCTCATATCCTTGTGTAAGAAACTGCATGGCTTTGGCTACACGCACCGGGGTGTCAAGCAGCCCTTCCCTTTCAGGGTTTTCTCCAATCAGCTTCAGAATGGATTCATAATGATGGGCGAGAGCTTCAATCGTCTCCGGATTGAAACGATCCATACGTTCGTAACCATCTATGTCCAAACTGAATTGTTCGTGTGCGCCGTTTTTCAATTTCATAAAATCAAAATATAAACGGCAAAATTAACCATAATATTCTACACTGTTGTTCTCTGTTTCCGATATTTTAACACAATGTAGCTCAGCACCAATTTCCCTGACTGGTTGTTCTATCTCATTCCAAATAGCAATGGCCAGATTTTCGGTCGAAGCCAGCTTGCCTTTCATGAAATCCACCTCTGTGTTCATGTTTTTATGATCGATTTTTTCCACTACTTTAGTTTTCAGTATTTTGCTTAGCTGTTTAAGGTTTATCAGGAAACCTGTTTCGCTATCCACATCCCCTTTGATGGTGACCCACATCACATAATTGTGCCCGTGCCAGTTAGGGTTGCTGCACGGACCAAAAACCTCGTAATTCTTCTCATCACTGAAGTCTGAACGAAAAAGGCGGTGCGCCGCATTAAAGCGCTCTCTTCTTGTTATATGAATCATTAGATTAAGATTTTAGTGTTTTGAGAATAACAAGCAAATCAGCGCTGTTTTGTTCACTGCCCGGATTGTATTTTACGGCTTTGCTTCAGGAATATCAACACCTCAAACACGGTGTATATGAGGTAAAAAACAAAAAAGGCAATGACAAACTGCAACGCGCTTTCGCGATAAAGCAATACATACACAAGCATCGTGGCCAGGTATATTAGAAGCTTCAGGGTAGTAGCGCCCATAAAACCAGTTACAAATTTCCGGGGGTTCCCATTTTCTGATGATTTTAGCAGGTAAAAATGCACCACTGCGCTAATCAGAACAAAATAGGGTATCAGCAAGGCCTGGAAAAGGTTCGTCTGCTCAGGGATCACAAAGGTAGCGATGACGTAAATCAACAATGCTCCCACGGATAAAATCCCGAGTTGGATTAAGTATTTTTTAAATAGCTCCTGACGGTTCATTATTTATTGAGTTTAATAAAATCTTTTATGGCATGGTAAATGGCAGCTCCAACCGATATAAGCGATAATAAAACAGTGAACAGAGGCGACGTATTCAGCGCTTCATCTGCTTCAATACCGCCCCAAACGCCCAATCCGATGATCGCCATCATCTGGAAACCGATACTTGAGTACCGGATAAAACTATTGGCTTTGTTTTTGTCGTCCTGACTTATTTTCTTCATTTCGCGCTGCATTTGCCATCCGGCAATTTGCAGAGAACTCCGCTCCTTCTTCAATCGACAGCTTGCTGGTAATCACTTCACCGGTAACTTTCGCACTGGCTTTCAGCGAAAGCAACTCCCCCGATTCAATATTTCCATTAACCCGGCCCGAAATATCCGCATTCTTACAATGGATTTCCCCCTCAACTTTTCCACTTTCGCCAACAATCACTTTTCCTTTCGAGTTGATGGTCCCATTCAAAATACCATCGATTCTGAAATCACTTTCAGTCTGGATATCTCCTTTTAAGGTGGTTCCGTTGGCAATAAGATTTACTGCCAGAGCATTCGTTTCTCCGTTTTTTGATTTTGCCATTTTTGTATATTTATTTTTCTTGAACATCAGTTCCCCCCGGATTGCGAATATACGATTTTTAAAGCTGTCTATCAATGTGTGAAAAGCTTCTAATAATTCAGATCGCCCATCTTCGGGAATTCTCCTTCACCAACATATCCCGATTCAAAGAAGATATGATAATCCACAATGTTTTTCTCCTTGTAGAATTTCGGATAGTTACCTGCCGATATCACGTAATGCCTGAAATGGCGGTCTTCGATATTCGAAAAGATGTACTCGCTTTTGGCCACTGAACGGAAGTAAGTCATGGCTTCGGTGCTGTTGCTGAAATCGCTGACAGTAATCATATGCTTGTTGCCATCAAAAATCACGCTCGACACTTTCAAGCCTTCACTTTCGAAGAACTTTTTGTTATGGTCGGCAAGTCGCACCTTGGTAGCACTCACATTAACACTGTCGGCATTAACCAGCATGATGTAGAAATGATCCTCTTTGAAACCCTCCTCATAAGTTTCCATTGCTTTCTGAAGCTTCTCCTGGCGCTCACGCTCCGCCTTTTCGTCGTTGTTCAGGGTGTCTGCATCCTTTTCCATCTTTTTCAGGATGTTCTGCGCCAAGGTATACACATCGCTGGTCGGATAATCCTTCACGATCTCCTGCATTTCATATTTCAGCGTATCCTTACTGTCCTCTAACCGGCGCAAAGCAATCGCTCTTAAAAACTTAAACCGTGGTGTGTATTCGGATGGCTCATAATTGTTAATAGCGTCATTGCTGATGAGCTTCACCGTAAAATACGAACCCTGCTCAAAAGCAGAATAAGTTTCCTTATACATCGCTTTCAGTTTCTTCTGCTCACTTTGCAGGCGGTCGAAATAATCAGGATCTTGCAGGATAAGCGCATAATCGGTATCAGGATACTTTTGCAGGATGACCTGCTTTACCTCCTCGGCTTTGAGGCTCATATTCTGACTGGTGTAGAGCTGATACAACTGATAGTAAACCTTTACCGCATCCGGATGGTCAGGAAAGCGCTCCACAAACTCAGCAAAAGATTTGATAGCCTGCTGCTGATCGTCAAGTTGAATTTTATAAATAAACCCGATATTATAAAGCGCTTCCGCGATAAGCGTATCAGACTCCTGACGTTGCTCTTCGGTTAACGGAATATATTGCAGATAGGTTTCACGTTTTACCGGGTCGGTGGAAACCATTTGTGTTGAGTCGGCGCCGGTAGTATCTTGCGCCATACCCTCTTCCTCATCAAAACCAAAAGTAACCGCTTTGTTTTTGTTACTCAGGCGCCAGTTATCCTCCAGTTTACGCCGTCCCCACTTGCTGATAAACTCGTTGTAGCCCATGCTTTTGGCCCGGTTGTTATAAAAATACCAACCCCCGCCAACATCTCCAATACCCGATGACTGCGTGCGCATCCGGCTTTGCTGCATGCTCGAGGCCATCTGCCGCCTCATCTGCTCCTCTTCCCTGATACGCTTTTGCTCGGCCTGGTAGGCGCTAATAATTGAGTCGATCACCTTATTTCTCTCCGACTCGCTCATCAATGCCAGGCTCTGCAGGCTGTCCTGAAGCTGAACAGTTTCGAGGTTATCCACCAGGCGCGACAAGGTGTAAGACTTCCGTTGCAGGTCGTTTAGCCCGGGATAATCGTAAGGCAGCACCTGCAACGCCGAATCGTAATATGCTTTCGCCATTGGGTACTCTTTGCGGTCGAAATACAAATCGGCGACCTTCAACGAAGATTTCGAGCGTTGAAAATCGTTGCTGATGCTGTGCGCCACCGAGAGCCTGTAGTTCCTGATGGCTGCAGTGTCCTGTCCTTTCTTAAGTGATATCTCTGCAAGCGCATAATATATCTGGTCGCGGAACTCTTCGTTTTTGATATCCTCCAGCATTTTGTGAAGCTCTTCAATAACTTCCGCCGACTGCTCGCTGTCCACATCAATGGAGGTTGCCAGACGAATATGCGCATTAAAAGTCATCTCATATTTCGGGTTGCGTTTAATCACATCCTTAAAATATTGCGCTGCCAGCTGATCGCGATCCTGTTCCTGGTATACCTGGGCCAGAATAAACATCAGGCGTGTTTTAAGCTGCTTGTCTTTTACCAGGGAAATCCCATCGAGAAGGTGCGGAACGGCCGCATCATAGTTGTCCTGCTCCAGCTGAAGCTCAGTATACATCAAAGGCAGGTGCGTGCGTGTGAAAGTGTTGACTTCTTCTTCATCATTACGGATAATGTTTTTCACCTGGTCGAGCATGGTAGCGGCCCGGTCGTAGTATTCGAGCTGAGTAAAGGAACGTCCCAGCCACAACATGGCCTCAATCTTTTCGGGAGCTTCATATTCGCGAATGACATACTCGAACTTCCGGCGTGCTTTCAGGTATTCGTGCTTGTAAAACAAAGCCTTGGCATGCATCAGGTAGCTGTCGTCAATCCAGCGGACATACTCGGTCCCGCCAAATTCCATGGAGTGCCTGCGGACCACTTTCTTGCTCTTTTCAATCGCCCGATCCATGTATGGTGCCAGCGACGTGCCGTCCTCCTCCGTTCCGTACTGAAAAACGGGCAGCACTTTCGCATAATTTTCCTGAACTGTATTCTCGAGCTCGCGCAAGCCTTCCTTCATGCTTTCATTCCCGTTCCAGTAGGCATTGTAATGGGCGGTGAGGTTATGGTAAACGCGGCGTGTAAAGGTATTCTTCTTGGTGGAGCACCCTCCAAAAAGCAAAACAACCGCAAAAAATAAAATCAGTGTGTATCCGTAGTTCTTCAAAATCCTGTCCTTTTCAAAATCTGGTTTTGAGAGTGCAATATTAGCCAATTAATCCAGACAATATCACGTAACTAAACGATAATTTTGGGAAGGTTAGTATGGCTATTAAATGAAATACCTGAAAAATCGTGATTGTTACTGTCACAAGAATCATTTATCCTAAAATGAATTATATATCCAATAAACCTTGATTTTAAGAAATGATTTGTACTTTTGGCAATCAATATTTAAATTATGGCTAAAACCCTGTCAATACTGATTCCCGCATACAATGAAGGGAAAACGATTGAAAAGATACTCACGAAGGTGTGTGAGGTAAAACTTCATTATGATATTAAAAAAGAGCTGGTGATTGTGAATGATGCCTCGAAAGATGATACAGTGAACGTCGTGGAAAAATTCATTTCCAATCACCCTGAAGAGACCATCAAACTCTTTGAGCAACCTCAAAACATGGGGAAAGGTGCTGCACTGCATCGCGGTATTGAAGAAGCCACCGGCGACTATATTGTTATACAAGATGCCGATTTGGAATACGATCCGCGTGAATACAACGACCTGCTCAAACCACTCGAAGAAGGATTTGCCGATGTGGTTTACGGCTCGCGTTTCCAGGGACAAAATCCCCACCGCATCCTGTTTTTCTGGCACACCATCGGCAACAAATTTCTGACGTTGGTTAGCAACATGTTCACCAATCTCAACCTGACCGACATGGAAACCTGTTACAAAATGTTCAGGAGTGATGTCATTAAAAATCTAAACTTACGCGAAAACCGCTTTGGTTTTGAACCGGAGGTCACCGCAAAGATTTCACGCATTCCCGGCATCCGGATTTATGAGATTGGTATTTCGTATTATGGGCGTACGTATGATGAAGGAAAGAAAATTGGGGCGGCTGACGGTTTCAGGGCGCTGTATTGTATATTGAAGTATAATGTTTTTAGAAGATAAAACTTAATCCATGGAAAAGAACAACATTAAGGCACAACTCATTGAAATGGCTCCAATTATTGTGATGG
>JASMTJ010000548.1:0-36334 GCA_041694335.1 Bacteroidales bacterium | reverse complement strand
ATATAATGCCAGCACAGGTAAAAAGGAGCGTATCAGCCGTATCATGCAGATGCATGCTAATAAGCGTAAGCCACTTAATCAGCTTGAAGCCGGAGATATAGGCGCTGTAGTTGGTTTTAAGACTATCCACACAGGGGATACACTATGCGATCTCGACAATAATGTATTGCTCGAGTCGATGTCCTTCCCCGAGCCAGTGATTAGTGTGGCTGTTGAGCCTAAAACCAAAGCAGATGTTGATAAACTGTCAAACGCGCTTGTAAGACTTGCCGAAGAAGACCCAACTTTTAAAGTGCATACCGACGAACATTCAGGACAAACGATTATCAGAGGAATGGGTGAGCTGCATTTGGATGTGCTTATTGATCGTCTGAAGCGTGAGTTTAAAGTGGAATGTAACCAGGGTGCACCGCAGGTGAACTACCGCGAAGCGGTGAATTCTACTATTGAGCACCGTGAAGTGTACAAGAAACAGACTGGTGGCCGTGGTAAATTCGCTGATATCCAGGTGGAGATTGGCCCTGCTGACGATCCGGATTTTGAAGGACTTCAGTTCGTTAATGAAATTAAAGGGGGTAATATTCCTAAAGAATTTATTCCTTCAGTAGAGACAGGCTTTAAGAATGCCATGGTGAACGGCCCATTGGCCGGATATGAGGTGAAAAATCTTAAGGTTGTTCTTAAAGATGGTTCGTACCACGATGTGGATTCCGATCAGCTTTCTTTTGAACTGGTAGCAAAACTTGCTTTCAGGGAAGCCAGCAAGAAAATGAAAAAAGAACTGCTCGAGCCAATCATGAAAGTGGAAGTGGTTACTCCGGAGGAATATCTGGGTGATGTTACCGGCGACCTTAATAAGCGCAGGGCGCTTATCGAGGATGTAGGTTCGCGCCCGGGTGGAGTACAAACAATTAAAGCAAAAGTGCCATTGTCTGAAATGTTCGGATATGTAACAGCGTTACGTACGGTCACCTCAGGCAGGGCAACATCTACAATGGAGTTCGACTCGTTTAAGCAAGCACCCGAGAGTGTGAAGAAAGCTGTAGTTGAGAACGCCGGATATGAAGTAAATTGATTTTAAACACAAAATGATAATACAGTGAGTCAGAGGATAAGAATCAAATTAAAATCGTACGATCACAACTTAGTTGACAAATCAGCTGAAAAGATCGTAAAAACTGTTAAGTCAACAGGTGCTGTGGTTAATGGTCCAATACCACTGCCAACAAAGAAACGTATTTACACAGTTTTACGCTCTACATTTGTTAACAAGAAAGCACGTGAGCAGTTTGAGTTGTCATCATACAAGCGTTTGCTCGACATCTACAGCTCAACATCCAAGACGATTGACGCGCTCATGAAGCTGGAACTTCCGAGTGGCGTTGAAGTAGAAATTAAAGTGTAATTGCAAACGTACGAAGTTACCGGACTATAAAACTTTATTACAATGTCAGGAATAATAGGGAAAAAAATTGGAATGACTAGTATTTACGATGCCGCTGGACAACAAGTGCCATGCACCGTAATAGAAGCTGGTCCATGTGTAGTTACCCAGGTGAAGACTAAAGAAACTGATGGTTATGAAGCGGTGCAACTTGCCTATGAAGACAAGAAAGAGAAGCGCACCAGCAAAGCCATGAAAGGCCACTTCGCCAAAGCGGGTGTTACACCTAAACGTATCGTCAGCGAGTTTACCCGTTTCGAAGAAAAGAAGAAATTTGGTGAAGAAGTTGACGTATCTGTGTTTATCGAGGGAGAATTTGTTGATGTAATTGGTACCTCTAAAGGAAAAGGATTTCAGGGTGTGATGAAACGTCACGGTTTTGGTGGTGTGAATGATGCCACTCACGGACAAAAAGACCGTCTGCGTGCTCCCGGTTCTGTAGGTGCCTCTTCCGACCCATCACGTGTATTTAAAGGAATGCGAATGGCAGGACGTACAGGTGGTAACCGCGTGAAGATGATCAACCTTCAGATTGTGAAAATCGTCCCTGAAAAAAATCTTATTGTCGTTAAAGGTTCCGTGCCAGGTTCCAAAGGATCATACATAATTGTGGAAAGATGGAAATAGAAGTTTATAACATTCAAGGACAGAAAACCGATAAAAAGGTTACGCTTAATGATACCATCTTCGGTATCGAACCTAGCGATCATGCCATTTATATGGCAACCCGACAGTACATGGCTAACCGCCGCAGCGGTAACCACAGTACAAAAGAGCGTAATGCCATTGCCGGAAGTACCGTTAAGATTAAAAGGCAAAAAGGAACAGGTACAGCACGTGCCGGTTCTATCAAATCGCCTCTTTTCCGTGGTGGTGGCCGTATCTTTGGCCCTACCCCACGCGATTACAGCTTCCGTCTCACTAAAAAGTTGAAAAGGCTCGCGCGCAAATCGGCTTTATCTGCTAAAGTAAAAGACGGTGAACTGATGGTTTTAGAAGATTTCTCATTAGAACAACCTAAAACAAAAGAGTTTACTGCCATTTTAAAGAATCTTTCTTTACAGGATACAAAAACACTATTAGTCGTTTCTGAACTGGATCAGAATATGATCCTTTCTTCCAGAAACGTACCTGGAGTGAAAGTAAGAAGGGCTGACAGCCTCAACACTTACGAACTCCTTGATAACAAGAAAGTGCTTGTAATGGAAGGCTCTTTGAAGATTATTGAAGAACAACTGGTTAAGTAATTTTAAAAATTATCAACGATGAGCACAATTATAAAGCCGATAATTACTGAAAAGCTCACAGCAGTTACTGAAGAAATGCCAAACCGCTATGGATTTATTGTTGACCGCAAGGCCAACAAGCTTCAGATTAAAAAAGCTGTTGAAGAGTTATATGATGTGACTGTAGAAAGTGTGAATACTATGAATTACAGCGGCAAAAGCAGCTCGCGATTCACAAAGAGCGGTTTGCTTACGGGCCGATCCAATTCATTCAAGAAAGCAATCGTCACATTAGTGGAAGGTGAAACAATTGATTTTTACAGCAATATTTAGATAAATGGCTTTAAAGAAATACAAACCAACAACACCAGGTCAGCGCTATAAGTTAATTAGTGATTTTGATGATGTGACAACCAACAAGCCTGAAAAGAGCCTGTTGGCCCCCATCAAAAAGACCGGAGGTCGTAACAGCGACGGTAAGATGACTATCCGCTACAGAGGTGGTGGGCACAAACGTCGTTATCGTATCATTGATTTCAAAAGAAACAAAGAGAACGTACAAGCCGAAGTGAAGACTATAGAGTATGATCCGAACCGTACGGCTCGTATCGCTCTTATCGAATACACAGATGGAGAAAAAGCCTACATTATTGCTCCTCATGGTCTCAAGGTAGGGCAAAAAGTGATGTCTGGCTCAGATGCCAAGCCTCAGGTAGGAAACACCATGTATCTGAAAGACATTCCTTACGGTACGGTGATTCATAATATTGAGATGAATCCCGGACAAGGTGCCAAGATGGCCCGTAGTGCAGGTTCTTATGCCCAGCTTTTGTCGAGAGAAGGCAAGTTTGCTATTCTCAAGATGCCTTCCGGCGAAGTGCGCATGATACTGCAGAGCTGCAAAGCAACAATAGGTATGGTCTCAAATATCGACCACAGCATCGAAGTTTCAGGTAAAGCTGGTCGCAGCCGCTGGAAAGGACGTCGTCCACGTACACGTGCGGTAGTGATGAACCCAGTGGATCACCCGATGGGTGGTGGTGAAGGTCGTGCTTCAGGTGGATTGCCACGTTCAAGAAAAGGCATGCCGGCCAAAGGGTTTAAAACCCGCGCCAAGAAGAAGCAGACCAATCAGTACATCATTGAGAGAAGAAAGAAGAAAAAATAATTTAAAGACATTAAGTTATGAGTCGTTCACTGAAAAAAGGACCATATATATTTTACAAGCTCGAGAAAAAGGTGCTTGCCATGCAAGAAGCCAAAAAGAAGAGTGTGATCAAAACATGGTCAAGGGCTTCGGTTATCTCTCCGGATTTTGTAGGGCTTACCATTGCTGTGCATAACGGCAACAAGTTCATCCCGGTATACGTGACCGAAAACATGGTAGGTCATAAGCTTGGAGAATTTGCACCTACACGTACGTTCAGAGGCCATTCGGGCAACAAAAAATAAAGGCAAAATATTAAAGATTACAAATAATGGGATCTAAAAAACATATTAAGGCAGAGCAGCGTAAAGAAGCGAACAAGTCAAGGTACATTGCACGTTTACGCAATTGTCCTACTGCACCTCGTAAAATGAGGCTGGTAGCCGGTTTAATCCGTGGTATGGCAGTAGAGGAAGCATTGCAGGTGCTCAAGCACTCACCTCAAGCTGCTTCAGAAAATATGTACAAATTATTGCTCTCAGCTATTGCCAATTGGCAGGTGAAGAACGAAGGTTCGCGCATGGAAGATGCTAATTTGTATGTAAAGTCAGTCATGGTGGATGGCGGCCGAATCCTGAAACGTATCCAGCCTGCACCGCAAGGCAGGGCTCACCGCATCAGGAAACGCTCTAACCATGTGACCATAGAAATCGATAGTAAAGTAACAGAATCAAATAACTAATATACACTGATGGGACAAAAAGCAAATCCAACAGGTCTTAGAATAGGCATCATCAAAGGATGGGAATCCAATTGGTATGGCGGTCGTAAGTTTGAGGATAAGTTGGTTGAAGACAACAAAATCCGTCAATACCTCAATGCCCGTTTGGCTAAGGCCGGTTTGGCAAAGATAATGATTGAACGTACCCTTAAACTGGTTACCGTTACTATCCATACCGCCCGCCCGGGTATGATTATTGGAAAAGGCGGCCAGGAAGTGGATAAGCTCAAAGAAGAGCTCAAAAAGTTAACAGATAAGGAAGTACAAATCAATATTTCAGAGATCAAGCGACCTGAAATGGATGCCCGTTTGGTGGCCAATGCCATTGCCAAACAAATTGAAGGGCGTGTTTCTTTCCGTCGTGCGGCCAAAACATCTATCCAGTCGACCATGAGAATGGGAGCTGAAGGAATCAAGATTTTGGTTTCCGGACGATTGGGCGGTGCCGAGATGGCCCGAAACGAAATGTACAAGGAAGGTCGTATCCCACTGCACACACTGCGTGCGGATATTGATTATGCCAGCGATGAAGCACACACGACGTACGGTCGTATCGGAGTAAAAGTGTGGATTTGTAAAGGGGAAATTTATGGTAAACCAGAATTGGTCCCCACCGGCGAAGCAAAGAAAGGAAGTGGCCGCAGAGGAGGTCGCAAAGGTAAAAACAGAAGATAATAGTTTCATTATCAAAAACAGGTAGTAATGTTACAACCAAAAAGACAAAAACATAGAAAGCAGCAGAAAGGGCGCATGAAAGGGAAAGCTCAGCGTGGCAACCAAATCGCTTTCGGTACCTTCGGTATCAAAGCACTGGAGTCCACCTGGATTACCGGCCGTCAGATAGAGGCTGCACGTCAGGCACTGACACGTCATATGAAGCGTGAAGGTCGTTTGTGGATACGCATTTTCCCTGACAAACCCATTTCTAAAAAGCCTGCTGAGGTACGTATGGGTAAAGGTAAGGGTACACCCGAGTTGTTTGTGGCTCCTGTCACTCCCGGACGTATTCTGTTCGAAATTGATGATGTACCGGAAAAAGTAGCTAAAGAAGCATTGCGTCTGGCTGCACAAAAGCTGCCTATCCCGGTGAAATTCGTTGTTAGACCTGACTATTCAGAGAAATAAAGAAAGCAATGAAACAACAAGTAATAAGAGAATTATCAACGGAAGAACTCCATGAGCGTTTAGACGAGGAACTTGTTCGCATTAACAAGCTCAAGTTAAATCACGCCGTTTCGCCACTGGAGAATCCTAACCAGCTTAAAGAGGCAAGAAAGAATATTGCTCGCATGAAGACCGAGGTTAGGAAAAGAGAATTAGAGGAACAACAATCAAATAATAAGTAATTCCGATGGAACGAAATTTACGTAAAGAACGAATAGGGCTGGTTGTCAGTAATAAAATGGATAAGACCATTATCGTAGAGGTGTCACGTAAAGTGAAACACCATATCTACGGAAAATTCATCAAGAAGCGTTCCAGGTTTGTAGCTCATGATGAACAAAACGACTGCAACATTGGAGACAAGGTCCAGATAATGGAAACCCGTCCCCTCAGCAAAAGAAAGAACTGGAGATTAGTAAACATCATCGAAAGAGCTAAGTAATAAAATAGACTATGATACAACAAGAATCAAGACTTGCAGTTGCTGATAATAGTGGCGCTAAATCGGTTTACTGTATCCGCGTGCTCGGTGGTACTAAAAAGCGCTACGCTTCTATCGGCGACTTGGTTGTGGTAAGTGTGAAGAGCGCTATCCCTTCTGGAAACATCAAGAAAGGGGCCGTTTCGAAAGCTGTTGTTGTCCGCACCAACAAAGAAGTGCGCAGAAAAGACGGTTCATATATCCGTTTCGACGACAATGCCGTGGTTTTGCTTAACCAAACCGATGAGATGGTTGGTACACGTATTTTTGGCCCTGTGGCACGTGAACTGCGTGAGAAAAATTTTATGAAAATCGTATCACTTGCACCAGAAGTGCTTTAAAAGAAAAAACAGATTATGGCAACGAAATTACATATCAAAAAGGGTGATAACGTAAAAGTGATAGCCGGAGAATCGAAAGGACAGCAGGGCCGCGTGCTCTCTGTTGATGTGGATAAGAACAGAGCGATCGTGGAAGGCGTAAACATGGTGAAAAAACACACCAAGCCCAACGCCGAGAACCCTAAAGGGGGTATCGTAAGCCAGGAAGCTCCTATCCATATGTCAAACCTTATGATTGTTGACGGTGCTGGCAATGCTACCCGCGTTGGCCGCAAAACCGATGAAAAAACCGGTAAAAGTGTTCGTTATTCAAAAAAGACAGGGGAGGTAATTAAGTAATGAGCTACACACCGCGACTGAAAACAAAATACAACGAGGAGATTAAAGCAAAACTGAAAGAACAGTTTGGTTACTCCAGCCCAATGGCTATCCCCGGAATCAAAAAGATAGCTATTAACCAGGGTATCGGTGAAGGTATCACCGATAAAAAACTGGTGGATAAGGGTGTTGAAGAGCTTACGCTGATAACAGGTCAGAAGGCTGTACCCACATACTCGAAGAAAGACATCTCTAACTTTAAGCTGCGCCGCGGCATGCCTATCGGCGTTAGAGTGACGCTTCGTGGCGAAAAGATGTACGAATTTCTCGACAGGCTCATCAACGTAGCTATGCCCCGAATCCGCGACTTCAAAGGAATCAGCGACAAAGGTTTCGACGGAAGAGGAAACTTTACCTTCGGATTGACCGAACAAATCGTTTTCCCGGAAATCAACTTGGATAACGTAAGTAAGCTGAACGGTTATAATGTTACCTTTGTAACCAGCGCTGAAACCGATAAAGAATGTTATTCATTATTGAAAGAATTTGGTTTTCCATTTAAAAATCAAAAATAGGATATGGCTAAAGAATCTATGAAAGCGAGAGAGGTGAAAAGAGCCAAACTCGTGAAGAAATATGCAAAGAAGAGAGCCGAACTTAAAGCTGCCGGCGATTGGGAAGGCCTGCAAAAGCTGCCTCGCAATGCATCACCCGTGCGTTTGCACAACCGATGCCAGCTCACCGGTCGTCCGAAAGGCTACATGCGCCAGTTTGGGGTATCCAGAATCAATTTCAGAGAAATGGCCCTCAACGGCCTGATACCAGGGGTGCGTAAAGCTAGTTGGTAATTAGTTAGTTAATAAACAGAGAATCAAAAAGATGATTACAGATCCAATAGCAAATTATTTAACACGAATAAGGAATGCCATCATGGCCAACCACAGGGTTGTAGAAATTCCTGCATCGAAACTCAAGAAGGGTATCACTAAAATCCTTTTTGAAAAGGGGTACATCCTCAATTATAAATTTGAAGATGACAATGGTCCTCAGGGAACCATCAAAATCGCATTGAAATATCATCCGGTAAGTAAAATTTCCGCTATCAAGCACATTGAGCGCGTGAGTCGTCCGGGATTAAGAAGATATGCCAATAGCACGGAGTTGCCCCGCGTACTGAATGGATTGGGAATAGCCGTTATCTCCACTTCTCGTGGGGTGATGACTGACAAGGAAGCCCGACAGTTGAATATCGGTGGCGAAGTTATTTGTTACGTTAGTTAATCAAAAGGAGGTAGCATGTCTAGAATAGGAATACAACCAGTAGCTATTCCCGAAGGAGTAGAGATAAATATATCAAAAGATAATATTGTAACCGTTAAAGGAAAACTGGGTGAGTTGACACAGAAAATCGACCCGGCCATTACGGTGAAAGTAGAAGAAGGTGAAGTGGTTCTTGAAAGAGCTTCGGATCTGAAACAACACAAATCGCTTCACGGATTGTACCGTGCGCTTATCAACAATATGGTAGAAGGCGTTACCGAAGGATTTAAAATCGAGCTGGAGCTGGTTGGTGTTGGTTGGAGAGCCGAAGTAAAGAACAATGTACTTGACCTGACCATGGGTTTTTCTCACCACATTTATATGCAGCTTCCTGAAATTGTAAAGGTCGAAGCTCTTACTGAGCGTGGTAAGAACCCGATTGTTACACTGCAGTCAATTGACAAGCAATTGGTTGGCCAGGTAGCCGCCAAAATCCGCTCTATGCGTAAGCCTGAGCCTTACAAAGGAAAAGGTGTTAAGTTTAAAGGCGAAATTCTTAGAAGAAAAGCCGGTAAGTCGGCCGCTTCTGCATAATAAAATTTATCAACCACCTGGTGTTTAGCCAGGTATTAAATTCTTTAAATAGTTAAGATGAAAAAAATAAAGAACAAAAAGGTTGCCAGCAGATTTAAAATTAAAAAGCGCGTAAGAAAAACCGTTATCGGAACCTCAGAGCGTCCACGCCTGAGTGTATACAGAAGTAACGAACAGATTTACGTGCAAATTATCGATGATTCAAAAGGGCATACGGTTTTAGCAGCATCCTCAAGAGATAAGGATATTGCTGAAGCAAAGGGCACCAAATCGGAGAAAGCTAAAACTGTAGGTAAAGCAATCGCAGAAAAAGCAAAGGAACAGGGAATTGAAAAAGTCGTTTTCGACCGAAACGGCTACAAATATCACGGTAGAGTAAAAGCCCTGGCAGAAGGTGCCAGAGAACAAGGACTTAAATTTTAATAACTTATGGCGAAAGTAAACGTAAAAAGAATAAAATCCAGCGAAATCGAATTTAAAGACCGTTTGGTCGGTATTCAGCGTGTAACAAAAGTAACCAAAGGTGGTAGAACTTTTAGTTTCTCTGCTATTGTTGTCGTAGGTAACGAGAACGGTATCGTTGGTTTTGGTTTGGGAAAAGCAAAGGAAGTTACTTCTGCGATAGCAAAAGGTGTTGATGACGCCAAGAAAAATTTATTGGAAGTCCCTGTTATCAACGATACTTTGCCACATGAGCAAACCGGCTATTACAGCGGTGCTGAAGTATTTATTAAGCCAGCCGCTCCGGGTACCGGTGTTATTGCCGGCGGAGCAATGCGTGCTGTGTTAGAGAGTGTGGGCGTTAAAAACGTTTTGGCCAAATCAAAAGGCTCATCAAACCCTCACTCCGTAGTGAAAGCTACAATTGATGCTTTGGCTCAGATGCGCGATGCCAGAACCATTGCCGAACTGCGCGGTGTAGACCTTAATACGGTGTTTAACGGGTAAAACTTTAAAAGACGAAAGAAATGAAGAAAGTAAAAGTTACACAAACAGGAAGTCGTATCGACCAGCCAGCCCGTCAAAAACGTACTTTAGAGGCGCTGGGGCTTAAGAAAATGCACCAAACCGTAGAACACGAAGCTACACCTCAGATTGAAGGGATGATCAGAAAGGTGCAACATTTAGTGAAAGTAGAAGAAGTTAAATAACAGCTAATACGTTAAAAGATATGGATCTGAGTAAACTAAGACCTGCTCTGGGAGCGACACACAGTCGGAAAAGAATTGCACGCGGACAAGGTTGCAGTGGCGACACTGCCGGCCGTGGACATAAAGGTGCAAAATCCAGGTCTGGATACAAAAGAAAATTAGGTTTCGAAGGTGGTCAAATGCCTATCTATCGCAGATTACCTAAGTACGGATTCAAAAACCGTAACAGGGTAGTTTACCACCCGATTAACATCGGAACTTTACAAGACCTAGCCGAGAATAAGGACCTCCAGACGATCAACGCAGAAGTGCTGAGAGAAAATGGTCTGGCAGGAAAAAATGACCTTATCAAAATTCTTGGCGACGGTGAATTAAAAGCAAAGTTGGATGTTACTGCACACGCTTTCTCCAAGTCAGCTATTAAAGCCATCGAAGATTTGGGAGGTAGTGCTACAAAAATCGAAGCTTAATGAAGAGACTAATACAAACTATACGGAATATTTCTAAGATTGAGGATCTGCGTAAACGGATCCTTTACACCATTGGTATCATTTTGATTTATCGTTTGGGTGCATACGTTGTGATTCCCGGTGTAGATCCTCATCAATTAACAGCATTGCAAAATCAGGCCAGTGGCGGATTGCTCGGTCTGCTGAATATGTTCTCAGGTGGCGCATTCTCAAATGCTTCCATCTTTGCATTGGGTATCATGCCCTACATTTCAGCGTCGATTGTAATTCAGCTCCTGGGTATGGCTATCCCATACTTCCAGAAATTGCAACGCGAAGGCGAAAGCGGTCGTAATAAGATTAACCAGATTACACGTTACCTGACTGTAGTGATTACTGCTTTCCAGGCTCCGGGTTACCTGGCAAACCTTGTACGTCAGCTGCCTGCTGAGGCAATCACTCCTTTCGATCCGAGTGTGACTTCACCATCCACCTTCTTCTGGATTTCTTCCACCATCATACTGGTTTCAGGAACCATGTTTATCATGTGGTTGGGTGAGAAGATCACAGACAAAGGTATTGGTAACGGTATCTCGCTGATCATCATGATTGGAATTATTGCCCGTCTTCCGTTTGCATTGTTTGGTGAATTTGTTTCGCGGATGGAAGAACAGGGTGGTGGTCTCGTGATTTTTGTTATAGAGATTGCGGTGCTTATCTTTGTTATCCTGCTTACAATTCTGTTGGTGAAAGGAACCCGGAAGATTCCGGTACAATACGCCAAGCGTGTTGTTGGAAACAAGCAGTATGGCGGTGTGCGACAGTATATTCCGTTGAAAGTAAACTCAGCAGGGGTTATGCCAATCATTTTTGCCCAGGCAATTATGTTCCTGCCACTTACTTTAGCAGGATTTGCAGAATCTGAAACACTTACAGGCGTTGCACAAACGTTTACCAACCCTAACGGATTTTGGTACAACTTTGTGTTTGCCGTAATGATTATTCTGTTTACCTATTTCTATACAGCAATCACTGTCAACCCACAGCAGATGGCTGAGGATATGAAGAAGAACGGAGGATTTATTCCAGGTGTAAAACCGGGCAAACGCACGGTCGATTTCATCGACAATGTGATGTCACGCATTACTCTTCCGGGCTCTATTTTCCTTGCCCTGGTAGCCGTGATGCCTGCATTTGTTAGCTTGATTGGAGTAAATACTCAGTTTGCTCAATTTTATGGTGGAACATCGCTGCTGATTTTGGTAGGTGTCATCCTCGATACACTTCAGCAGATAGAAAGTCACCTGCTCATGCGTCATTATGACGGCCTCACTAAATCGGGTCGTATCAAAGGACGCAGTGCAATGGGAATGGGATAATCAGAATTGAGAAGGAAACCTTCGATATGTTAAAAGGAAAAAGTAACCAGGAAATAGAGTTACTAAGAAAAAGTTCTTTACTTGTTGGAAAAACGTTAGCTGAGGTGGCGCGTCATATCAGGCCTGGTGTTACCACAAAAGAGTTGGATACCATTGCTGAGGAGTTTATCCGCGATCATGGCGCTGTTCCCGGGTTTAAAGGATATGGGGGCTTCCCCGGTTCCTTGTGTATTTCTGTGAACGATACTGTTGTTCATGGAATCCCCGGAAAGCAGGAGCTGAAAGATGGTGACATCGTCTCGGTAGACTGTGGCACTATCATTGATGGCTACTACGGCGATTCGGCCTATACCTTTACGGTAGGCGAGGTGAGCGAAGAGGTTTCTCTTTTGCTTGAACGCACAAAAGCATCGCTTTACAAAGGTGTTGCAGCAGCCGTAACCGGAAACCGTGTGGGTGATATTGGTTATGCCGTGCAGTCGTTTATCGAGCCATTTGGTTATGGTATCGTGCGCGAACTTGTGGGGCATGGCATTGGGAAAACAATGCACGAGAAGCCAGAAATCCCGAATTACGGGAAGAAAGGCACCGGGCAGAAGCTTCCTGATGGGTTGGTCATTTGTGTGGAGCCCATGATTAATATGGGGACGCGCCAGGTAGTGCAGAAAGATGACGGATGGACCATAAAAACGGCTGACAATTCTTATTCCGCACACTTTGAGCTGGAAATTGCAGTACGTAACGGTGAGCCGGACATTCTGACAAGTTACGATGAAATTGATGAAGTACTTAAAAGTAAACAATAAATAAATATGGTAAAACAACAGTCAATAGAACAAGACGGCACCGTTGTTGAATCATTGGGAAACGCAATGTTTCGTGTGGAATTGGAAAATGGTCACGAAATCACAGCACATATTTCCGGGAAAATGAGGATGCACTACATCAAAATTCTTCCCGGCGACCGTGTGAAACTCGAAATGTCGCCTTATGATTTAACAAAAGGGCGTATCGTTTTCCGTTACAAGTAAGAACTCGTTTATAGACAAATAAATCATTAGAAACTGAAATACAATGAAGACGAGAGCATCTATCAAAAAAAGGTCTTCCGACTGCAAAATCGTACGTCGAAAAGGAAGATTGTATGTGATAAACAAGAAGAATCCAAAGTTCAAACAAAGACAAGGTTAATTTAAATTAATTCGTAGAATAATATGGCAAGGATAGCTGGTGTAGATTTACCAAATAACAAGCATGGCGTTATTAGCTTAACCTATATATTCGGTATCGGAGATAGCACAGCCGCAAAAATCCTGGATGATGCAGGAGTAGCACACGACAAAAAAGTGCAAGATTGGTCCGACGAAGAGGTTAAGACAATTAGAAATATCATTAACGAAGAATTCACCGTAGAAGGTGAATTAAGATCAGAAATCCAATTAAACATCAAGCGGCTGATGGATATTGGTAGTTATCGGGGCATTCGCCACCGTGCAGGTTTACCGTTAAGAGGACAGAGTACCAAGAATAACGCCAGAACCAGAAAAGGTAGAAAGAAAACCGTTGCCAATAAGAAGAAAGCAACGAAATAATTGAAGCGTAAGAAATTAAGAGAATTATGGCTAAGACAACAAAGAGAGCAAAAGGAGCACGGAAACGGAAGGTTTCTGTCGATCCGGTAGGAAGAGCATATGTAAATGCTACTTTCAACAACATTATTATCTCATTGACCAACGCCAACGGTCAGGTCATCTCATGGGCTTCAGCCGGTAAAATGGGATTTAAAGGTTCTAAGAAAAACACACCTTATGCCGCACAGACAGCCGCAGAAGACTGCGCTAAAGCCGCATACGATATGGGCTTACGTAAAGTGAAAGTTTACGTAAAAGGCCCGGGTAGCGGAAGAGAGTCTGCCATCAGGACGATCCACACTTCAGGAATTGAGGTGATGGAAATTCGTGATATCACGCCATTGCCACACAATGGATGTCGTCCGCCTAAGCGCAGAAGAGTGTAATGTGTTGTTAACTTAAGTTTTATAAGAAAAATATTACGAAAGCATGGCTAGATATGTAGGTCCAAAAACCAAAATAGCGCGGAAATTCCGCGAACCCATCTACGGCCCGGATAAGGATTTTGAAAAGAAAAAATATCCACCGGGGCAGCATGGGAACTCGAAAAGAAGAAAGAAACAATCAGAATACGGAATCCAGTTAATGGAAAAACAAAAAGCCAAGTATACGTATGGTATCCTTGAGCGTCAGTTCCGTAAAATGTACAAGAAAGCCTCTCGTAAGAAAGGTATTACCGGTGAATTGCTGTTGCAACTGGCAGAAGCACGTTTGGATAATGTAGTATTCCGTTTGGGTATTGCACCAACGCGCGCCGGAGCAAGGCAGCTGGTATCGCACAAGCACATCACCGTGAATGGCGATGTTGTAAACATCCCTTCATTCGAGGTGAAAGAAGGCGACATTATAGGTGTCAGAGAACGCTCAAAATCGATGGAAGTGATAACTGAATCGCTGGCTACGCGCAAAAACCAATTTGGATGGTTTGAGTGGGATGATGACAAAATGCAAGGGAAAATGATGCAACTTCCAACAAGAGAACAAATTCCTGAAACTATCAAGGAACAGTTGATTGTTGAATTGTACTCGAAATAATGCTGAATTTGACCCAATAGTTAATAAACAAGGAATTTATTTATGGCAATATTATCTTTTCAAAAGCCCGACAAGGTTATCATGAACGAAGCCAATGATTTCCACGGAATATTCGAATTTCGTCCGTTGGAGCCTGGCTACGGTATGACAATCGGTAATGCGTTACGTCGTATTCTTCTCTCTTCACTCGAAGGGTATGCGATTACAGGCGTGCGCATCGAAGGTGTCGATCATGAATTTGCCTCCATTAAAGGCGTAGTGGAAGATGTTACCGACATCCTGCTAAACCTGAAGCAAATTCGCTTTAAGCGACAACTCAACGATGAGACCAGTGAAAAAGTACAAATAGTTATTGGAGACCAGAAAGTCTTCAAAGCAGGTGATATCAACAAGTTTCTGAATGTATTCCAGGTGCTGAACCCGGATTTGGAGATTTGTAATATGGAACCTTCAGTGAAACTGACTATCGATCTGACGATTCAGAAAGGGCGTGGTTATATTCCTGCTGAAGAGAATAAAGACGAGAATGCACCTGTTGGTACTATCGCTATCGATTCTATTCATACGCCGATTAAGAATGTGAGCTTTGATATCGAGAATTTCAGGGTTGAGCAAAAGACCGACTATGAAAAGCTTATCCTCGATATTATGACCGATGGCTCCATCCATCCTAAAGAAGCCTTGAAGGAAGCTGCCAAGCTGCTGATTCATCACTTTATGTTGTTCTCTGACGAGAAAATTACTTTCGACACAGAGGAGAAATCAGTGACCGAGGAATTTGATGAAAACACCTTGCATACCCGCCAGGTGTTAAAAACAAAACTCGTGGATATGGATCTTTCAGTGCGTGCACTGAATTGCTTGAAAGCTGCCGATGTTGAAACCATTGGCGAACTGGTGGCTTTCAACAAAAACGACTTGCTAAAATTCCGTAACTTCGGTAAGAAGTCATTGGCAGAGCTCGAAGAGCTGGTCAAATCGAAAGGGCTGGATTTTGGTATGAATGTAGCAAAGTATAAATTAGATAAGGATTAATTGAAATGAGACACAGAAAAAAATTCAATCACCTGAAACGTAATAGGGCACACCGCCGTGCAATGCTTGCTAACATGGCGTCGTCGCTCATTCTACATAAACGTATCCGCACCACTCTTGCAAAAGCTAAAGCATTGCGTCCATATGTTGAGCCTTTGATCACCAAATCAAAGACCGACAACACGGCTTCACGTCGTAACGTATTTGCCTCATTGCAGAACAAAGAAGCGGTAAACGAGCTTTTCAGAGAAGTAGCTACCAAAGTAGCCGACCGTCCGGGAGGGTATACCCGTATTCTCAAGCTGGGAATGCGCCAGGGAGATAGCGCTGAGATGGCCTTGGTTGAGCTTGTTGACTACAATGAGAACATGCTGGCCGAGAAGAAAGAGCAGAAGAAGTCTGGTAAGCGTACCCGTCGTGCCGGTAAAAAAGCTACGGAGGCTCCAACGCAGGAGGCAGAAGTAGTAAAGCAGGAAGCGCCTAAGGCTGAAGAAGCTAAGGAAGAAGCTCCGAAAACTGAAGAGTCAAAGGTAGAACCTAAAGCGGAAGAAAAACCTGCTGAGAAAAAAGAAGCAAAGCAGGAAGCGCCTAAAGCTGAGGAGAAACCAGCGGAAAAGAAAGACGAAGAAAAGAAAGACGACGAGAAAAAGTAGTATAGTCTTTTCAAATCATAAAAAAACCGGAATAGCCTTCGAGTTATTTCGGTTTTTATGATCTAGGAAGTAGCCTAAAGTTTGAAAATTTAACGATTCTTATTGTGCATTGATAGGCTATTACATTGAAATCACATTTCTGGCATCGTCCAGAATATCAGTAGTTTGATTGTCATGGCTTTTTACGAGCGAAGCCATTCCAATGCCGCCTCCGGGGTAGAAAACAGCTCTACCTTAAAACCGGTTGCTTCAAAAACCCTTTCAGCAAAAATTTCGGAGGTCGCAGTGGAATAAGGGTTGTCGACAATAAGGCTTTGCTTTTTGCCTCTCACGATGTGCTCAATATTTTTCATAAAACTGATAATCATGTGCACTTCACTACGATGAATGTCAAACTGTGAATTACGGTAATCTGACATCAGGTTGTATTCCCCCTCTGTAAACTCTTTCATTGAAAGGAATTCCTGCCATGCTTTGTCAATTTCCTCAGCTTTAATATTTCCGGTATGCTTGTAGCGAATCAGCTTGTATTCATGATCCAAATTAATTGTGTATCCCATTTTCTTCAATTGGCAGTCTGATATCAAATATACATCTTTTTGCTCTGTTGAATTCGTTAAATTTTGTAGATCTTCCAATTTTGGATAAAGCCAATTTTTAGTTGCTTAGCTGGCTTATAAAATCTGTAAAAATCAGTTCGATCTTTGTCATCAGTGTTCTATCGTTTTTAATCATAGCACACTGATCTAACTGATTGAACAGATTCACACTGATCATAGCCTAAATAATTACCAAACATTTTAAGATTATTTAAAACGTTTTCGATGAAATAATTCTATGAGCCGACAGATATGTTGTAATTTAGCAGTGAATTATTTAACAGTAAAAAGATAAGAATATTATGAGTAGAATAGTAGATGTTCATGCACGTCAAATCCTCGATTCAAGAGGTAACCCAACTGTAGAAGTGGATGTGATTACTGAAGAAGGCGTATTCGGCCGCGCAGCGGTTCCTTCAGGGGCTTCCACGGGTGTTCACGAAGCTGTTGAACTTCGCGATAATGATAAGAATGCCTTTCTGGGTAAAGGAGTGTTGAATGCTGTGAAAAATGTTAACTCTGCCATCAGCGAAAAAATTATTGGCATGGAGGTAACCGATCAGCAAGCAATCGATAGCGCAATGATTGATCTCGATGGCACGCCAAACAAAGGAAATCTGGGTGCAAATGCTATCCTTGGTGTTTCGCTGGCCGTAGCCAAAGCTGCTGCACAGGAAACTTACCAGCCGCTGTTCCGCTATGTGGGTGGTGTGAACTCTACACTGCTTCCGGTGCCGATGATGAATATCCTTAATGGTGGTTCGCATGCCGACAACAGCATCGACTTTCAGGAGTTTATGATCATGCCTGTAGGTGCTGAAAGCTTCAGCGGCGCTCTGAAGATGGGTGCTGAAGTATTTCAGAACCTGAAGAAAGTCCTTTCGAAAGGCGGATTCTCAACAAATGTTGGTGATGAGGGTGGATTTGCTCCTAACCTGAAATCGAACGAGGAAGCCATCAAAGTAGTGCTGCAGGCTGTGGAGCAGGCTGGTTACAAGCCAGGTGAAGATATTTACATTGCGCTTGACCCGGCGTCATCAGAATACTACAACAAAGAAGAAAATGTGTACCACCTGAAATGGTCGACCGGAGATAAGCTGGCGCCTCAGGAAATGGTGGACTACTGGCACGGCTGGACCGAAAAGTATCCGATTATCTCTATCGAAGATGCGATGGATGAGGATGACTGGGATGGCTGGAAAATGCTGACCGACAAAATGCAGGGAAAAATCCAGTTGGTGGGTGATGACCTCTTTGTGACCAACACCAACCGCCTGCAAAAAGGTATTGATATGGGCATTGCCAACTCTATCCTGATTAAAGTAAATCAGATTGGCTCCTTGTCAGAAACCATTAACGCTATCAACCTGGCTAAGAACAATGGTTACACTTCCGTGATGAGCCACCGCTCTGGTGAAACAGAAGACACTACCATTGCCGACCTGGCAGTTGCTTTGGGCACCGGTCAAATCAAAACCGGATCGGCCAGCCGTTCCGACCGTATTGCTAAATACAACCAGTTGCTTCGTATTGAAGAGATGCTGGGCGATGCAGCGGTTTATCCTGGTAAAGGCTTTAAGTTTGCTAAATAAATTTTCACCTCAAAGTGAAGCAAAGGGTGGTTGTGTAAGCAGCTACCCTTTTGTTATTTTTGCATCATGGATATTCAATGGACTGCCAAATCGTTTAATGAGTTAACTGCTGCCGATCTTTACGAAATTATTGTCCTCCGCGAAGCTGTTTTTGTGGTGGAACAAAACTGTGTTTATCAGGATGCCGACGGGAAAGATTTTGCGGCTTTACATCTGTGTGGAAAGCACAATGGTGCTTTGGTGGCTTATTGCAGAATTTATCCTGAAAAAGGAGCAATACATATCGGACGGGTGGTGACAGCAAGCGAATACAGGAAAAAAGGATTGGCATACGAACTGATGCAGAAAGCACATGATTTAACAGCCAGAAAATTTCCGGATTTTAAAGAAATTCATATCTCAGCTCAGAAGTATCTGGAAGAATTTTACCTGAAATTAGGGTATAAGGTGGTTGGTGAAGAGTATCTTGAAGACGGTATTCCTCATATCGAAATGCACCGGTTATTGCCGGAATCGCAATCCTGAAGGTAAACTGATGGCTACTTTAGTGCCAGAGGCTTTGCCATTAGTGTACAAGTCATAGATACGCATAGAGATTTCACCTTCGGTTTTCAGGCTGTTGAAGTAGTTGATGAGATTTTTCATCGTTTTGATAGAGTGATTCTTCCGCATCTGCAGGTTCAGCTGGTCTGCCTTTTTCCGGCCGATACCATTGTCTTCTACTGAAATATGGAGATAATCATCCTGAGCTTTAGTGATTTCAACCTTGACCATGCCTCCGCTTTTCAGAGGCATCAACCCATGTTTAATCGCATTATCCACATGAATTTGAATCATTTGTTTTGGTATTTCAGTAAGCAAATCAACGCCCGGGTCAATATTCAGCTCATAATCAAACTTTTCTTTAAAGCGATGTTTTTCAAGTTTCAGGTAATTATTCAGCAATTCTATTTCATTGTCGAGCTGATGAAAAAGTTTGGTTTTGTTATTATAGGTGTAGCGTAAAACTTTTGCAAAAATAGTCAGCTGGTGATAAGCTTCATGCTTGTTGTCGTTGAGAATAGCTGCAGAAACAGAGTTAAGCACATTGAACGTAAAATGCGAGTCAAGCTGCTTTTGCAGGAAATCGTACTGAAGCCTTTTAAACACGTTGAGCCTGTGAAACCGTCGCTGCCGTAGCCAATATGTAAGCTTTATAAAGACGATAAAAACGATGAAGATATAAACTATATAGCTGAGGAAGAGAATGGTTTTTTCATTGACATTATTGATAAAATCACTAAACGAATCAAACACAAAAAAAGACAAAGGGATGGCTGTCAGGACAGCCATTATAAATGCCTGAGCGAAATGTAAAAGATGTATTTTATTGAATTTCGTAATCATAATTTGCAGGAATATAAATGATGACCCTTGTACCAGTGGCCTTCCTGTTTTCAAACAAATCCTGAATTTTATAACTGATTTTTTCCTTGTTAAAACGATTAAAGAGCTCCACGTATTCTGAGATGATTATGGTTCCTTTACCCGTGTTTTCTGTGTTTTTTAATGCGGCATTGGTGCGGCCAATACCGTCGTCTTCTACAATGACTTCAATACCTTTTTCTTTGTTGTAGATAGAAATCCTCAGGTTGCCCTTCGTTTCTTTTGGTCTGATCCCGTGATTGATAGCGTTTTCTGCAAACGACTGGATAATCATTTTGGGTACTTTAATCTGTATATCAATGTCCTCTTCAAACTCAAAATGATAATCGAACATATCGATATATCTCATTTGCATTATACTCACGTAATCTTTTACAAATTGCATTTCCTCTTCCAGAGTGCGCGTAACATCATCGGCCTCAGTGAGGGAGTTTCTTATAAGCTGACTGAAGCGTTGCAGGTTATTATAGCTGGTTTGCTTCTGGTCTTTCAAAATCGAAAGTCCGATAGCATTGAGAGCATTTAAGGTAAAATGAGGATCCACCTGGTTTTTCAGGGTCATCAGTTTTAATCTTGAAATAGTTCGCTCTTTTTCTAACGACCTGATAATACGTGATTTCTGGAAAGCGTACACAATGAGGTAAATGAATATAAACACCGATATGTAAAGGATGTATTTCAAAAAGTAAGCCTTGTTTTTATGGTAATCAATCAGGTACCAGTGATTAAAATCTTTGATGGACAGCAGGCTTTTTCCCGGGGCTTTTTTAATGATAAGGGATAAATGGCTACTTTTCAGATCTGGCAGGGTAATTTCGATCATGTTGGTGTAGCCGCTTTGATAAAATCGCATGGTCTTTTCATTGGGTATCCACTGAATGGTTTCGTCAAACCCATCATTATCAATGTTATGTGTATAAAAATAACTGTTGGGATCCATTTTTATACTATGCTTTTTCTCAGGTAAGAGGCGATCGTCTACCTCGTAGACTTCTCCTTTCTCGCTTAGTGCGTAGAACTTATTTTCCGGAAGTTGCCTGGGTTTGAATATGTGTATAAACTTTTCATTCTTATCATTATGGTGATAACTTCTTAGCGTGTCTCCATTTTTCCGGTAGGTATACAGTGACGCTTTGTTTTCATCAAAGTGATTTTTTTCAAGCACGATAAAATAGGGCTCGCCCGACTTTTTTACGGGCAGCACATTAATGGAAGTTCCTTGTTTTCTGAACGGAACAGGATTAAAGGCAAGTTCCATATTGTTGTTATATACCATCAGCCAGGCTTTGTCATCGGCGTATGGGATGGTGTCATTATCCGTAATGTAATTGGTTGTGGAGTTGTTTCCTGTCAGGAAAGTCTGATTGTCATTAGAAGAGTGTATTGTTTTGATATTTTCAAAGATTACCCCTGAATTGCTGGTTGCATCAGTAGTGCCGGTTTTCCAGTTATGACAAAATATTTTCCTCGGAAAAATAGAGTATTCACCGTAAACACTGAAAAGCGTTTCCTTATATGAATCTCCATCCATATCGTGGTGAATGATTTTTGAAGCTCCATAATCAGGCTGCTCGTAGTGCTTGGGAATCGTTGTAATAAAAACCCGGGCGGCATGACCCTGATGTTTATCATTGATAATATATTTGTTAAGAAAGAGAGAATCATTACACAACGACAACAGATATACTTCCTTCTTTTGATTGTTGTCGAAATCGGAAAATGAAAGGCTTTTGTTGTTCACTTTACCATGTATATTCCAGACATTCGACAACGCATTCTTCGAATCGTAAAAGTTTACGTATGAAAAATTGCTGTTAACCACAGAAATACTGATTCTTTCCGAAAAGCCATCCATATTGATGTCATCAAAAAGTATGTGATTATTGTAATAAATGTTTTGATGGTCAACGATTTCGGCTTTGTATTTTTCGAAAATCGGCGGAAGCAATAAAATTATAATGAGACCTAAGGCCAAGGCTATAATCGCCGGATAAGCAAAGAATAATAATATGTGTTTTGGCCGGTTTGCCATCGCTAAGCTTTCTAAATATTCAAAGATATTGAATTTTCATGCAGAAAACAATTACAAACTAATCACGATTTCTGCCAGCAATGTTTTTACGGTTTCTACTCTTCCGCGAAACACCTTCAGTATTTCATCCATTGTAACATGCTTTTCATCTTTTTTCCAGCTGTCGTAGTCTGTTGAAATGGCCAGCGCTCCGTAAGGCATGCCTTTTTCGTTGGCAAGAATAACCTCCGGTGCGGTGCTCATATTTATAATATCAGCGCCCCATGCCCTGAACATCCTCGATTCTGCCCGCGTGGAAAAGCGCGGCCCTTCAATGGTGATGACAGTGGCCCCTTCATAAATTTTTTCTTTTCTTTCGAGGGCTTTTTCAGAAATCGCTCTGCGGATATTTTCATCAAACGGATCGGGCATGGCTACATGCTGCATCCCTGTTTCTTCAAAGGAATCAAAAAAAGTAATGCTGCGATGGCGCGTAAAATCGATAAACTGATCGGGAACAACCAAGTCGCCAATCCCAATTTCCTGCCGGAGACTGCCGCATGCGGTAGTGGCTATGATGAGCTCAACACCCAGCTTCTCGAAAGCCCTGATGTTGGCACGGTTATTAACTTTTGTAGGGGCGATAGTATGATTGACCCCATGCCTGGATAGGAGGAAAAGCTCCTTAGTACCTGAAACAACTTTTTTGATGTTGCTGCTTGGTTTTCCGAATTCCGTCGTAATATCGATTTCTTCTGATAAGGTGAAAAGGTCCAGCTTTTCAAGCCCGGTTCCGCCAATGATTCCTATTTTCATGAATGTATTTCTTCTGATTAAGACAGCGTGCATCAGTGTGCTTTTTTGCCTCCTGCTGTCATCAAATTTCAAATCGGATTCAAAAGTAGTGAAAGCTTAACGGAAAACTAAATATACTTTCTGTCAGACTTGCTAAATTTGTACCTTCGTTGACTTATGACAGCTGGAATGATCAAAACAATTTCGATGATTGGCAGTGGCAATGTAGCCACACACCTCGGAAATGCGTTGCATAAAGCCGGGTTTGATGTGCTGAGTGTTTACAGTCGACAAGCCGGGAAGGCCAAAAAGCTGGCTGATAGGGTGGGCGCTGAAGCATGTACTGATCTGGAGAAAGTGCTTCCGGCTGATCTGACAATCTTGGCTGTGCCGGATACTGCAGTGATGTGGGTGGCCGAAAAACTGTCGGGAGCACATAAGTTTATGGTTCATGTTTCGGGCTCAACAGAAATGAATATCCTGCAGCCATACGCAAAGTCGTATGGTGTATTTTATCCTCTGCAAACATTTTCAGTTTTCAGGCCGGTTGATTTCAAAACGATTCCGGTTTGCATTGAGGGAAACAACACCACAGTCACCGATAGCCTGAAGCAATTGGCATCTGACCTTACGGAAGATGTCCGTGTGATGAAGTCTGACCAGAGGCTTAGTGTGCATATGGCCGCCGTATTCGCGTCTAATTTTGTCAATTACCTCAATATCGAGGCTGCCGATATCCTCGAAAAGGCTGGTGTGTCGAGAGATATTCTTTATCCTTTGCTTCAGGAGACTCTTGACAAAATGAAAGAGTATCATCCTCGAGAAAGTCAGACCGGCCCGGCGGTAAGAAGAGATCACGGAACCATGAAAAAACACATCGACGCATTAAATCTTGCGCCCGAGAAACAAAAAGTCTACCGGATTATAAGTGAACAGATTAAAAGAACATTCGAAGAATAACAAATGGGAAAGAACTATAAAGCTGATTTGCATAATATCAACACCTTTGTTTTGGATTATGACGGGGTGTTGACTGATGGCATGGTAATTCTAACGGCCGATGGTGAAGCGCTCAGGACAGCCAACGTAAAAGATGGTTATGCCATGCAGCTGGCCAGAAAAAAAGGGTATCGCCTGATAATTATCTCTGGAGGCTATTCCAAATCCACCCTTTATCGCCTTCAAAACCTCGGAATCGAAGATATTCATTTGGGGGTGGAGCATAAGTTGGAAACTTATCATGAGATGATTGAGAAATACAACCTCAAGCCCGAACATGTGCTTTATATGGGAGATGATATTCCGGACATGAAGCCCATGAGTGAGGCCGGGCTGGCATGCTGTCCGGCCGATGCTGCCGAGGAAATCAAAGCGATGTGCGACTATATTTCGCCGGTAAAAGGCGGCCATGGCTGTGTTCGCGATATTATTGAGCAGGTTTTTAAGGTGCAGGATAATTGGTTGGATGGCGACGCCCATCATTGGTAAAATGACTTATTTGAAGCTCATACGGTGGCAAAATGTGCTGATGGTACTGATGACGCAGGTGTTGACCTTCAGCTTTATCGTTGTGCCCCTGCACGATGCGCCAGACCAGTTCGCGCTCCCTTTTCTGACACTGATGCTGGCTTCCTTTTTCATCGTTTCAGGTGGATATATCATTAATGATTATTATGATGTGGAAATCGATCGAAAAAACAAACCCGGAAAGATGGTGGTTGGTAAGCAGATTTCCAGGCAACATGCATTACAAATCTATCTTCTGCACAGCCTTCTTGGCGCTTTGACAGGAATTTATACCGCTATCCTGCTAAAGAGTGTTTTCTTTGGATTGCTTTTTATATTGGCCATTGCCATCTTGTGGTTGTATTCTTATCAGCTTAAAAAGACACTGTTTTGGGGAAATATTGTTGTGGCCATTATGGCCGCAGCTCCCGTTTATTCAGTGCTGATGGTTGTCTTTTTCTCGGAGTGGAGCGAAGCCGGTGGCGTGAGGCAATGGTTTGTATCAAACCAAAGGCTGGTGGCCTTTGTGTTTGGATATTCTTTCTTTGCTGTGACCACACATTTTATGCGTGAGATTGTAAAAGACATCCAGGATATGGATGGCGACAAAGCCTACCGCTGCATGACAGTACCTATTCGTTACGGGAAAACCAAATCAGTCGGCATTGTAAAAGGGCTGGTAGTGGCCGTTATGTTTTTTTTATTAATGGGGTTTTATATCCTTTACCAGGAAGGTTTTTTGCTGATGAGTTTTTACTCCATCGTGCTCATGGCTGTGATGGTTTTTATTACTATCAGACTCAGTAAGGCTGAATCATCCGCTGACTTTGGCAGGGCAGGGACTCTAATCAAGTGGCTGATGCTTTTTGGTATTTTATCAATGATTTTAATTTCCTTTTCGTAAACGAACTATTCTGAAATATGCAAATTGAAATATTAAACCCGGCTCTAAAAAATTATCGTTTTGTTTTGGCTTCACAATCGCCACGACGGCAAGCATTGCTCAAAGAATTTGGATTACCTTTTACGGTGAATGTTCGTCCGGTGGAGGAAGTTTTTGATGAGGCGCTTACTCCTGAGCAGATGGCCGTTCAGTTGGCAGTGAAGAAAGGTTCGGCTTTTGTGCCGGATGAAATCCCTGAAAAGACGCTCATCATCACGGCCGATACGGTGGTGGCCGGAGATGACAGGGTGCTGGGCAAGCCCCAAAATTCCGCGGAAGCGAAAGAGATGCTCCGTATGCTGTCCGGACGAGCGCATGAAGTGATTACTGGTGTAAACCTGAAGTCAAAAAAAAAGGAGAAAGCCTTTAGTGTTTCCACGAAAGTGTTTTTTAAGGAATTATCAGCAGCAGAGATTGATTATTACGTAACCAATTACCAGCCTTTCGATAAGGCCGGAGCCTATGGAATTCAGGAATGGATAGGTTTTGCAGGCATCACAAGAATTGAAGGATCGTACTTCAATGTGGTGGGATTACCCGTACACGCACTCTATGAAGAGCTAAAAGCCTGGTAGTTTATTCGAAAATCCTGTTAAGAACTTCAATGTTTTTCTGATTATAAACATCTTTTCCTTCAGGTGTGTAAAGGAAATCAATGGTGTCGGCGTATTGCTCCGTTATCTTACCACGCACAATTTTCATCGTACTGTTAAGCATTTTGTTTTCTTCCGTAAAGCCCTCGGGAAGGATAGCAAACGTGGTGGGCAGCCACCTTTCCGGGAACAGATCGGGATGGTCGCCATCGGCTTTGTAACGCCCAAAAGCATCGCTTAGCTCTATGAGGATTTTCTTTTGTCCTGCGCCTGATTTCAAATTAATTTCATGATCCTGGGCAAAAGCTTTGGCTTTCTCTTTGTTGATGTGCACCAGCGCAATGGTGTAGGGGTCCTGGTTGTTGTGAAGGATCATCTGGTCGATGAGCGGGGTGTGCTCTGTAATGGTTTCTTCAATTCCTTCCGGACTGTGTTTTTCTCCGTCGTTGCTTATAAGCAGGCTTTTAAAGCGGCCGAGAACATAAAGGAAGCCTTCGTCATCCATGTAACCCAAATCGCCGGTGTAGAGCCATCCGTCTTTGATGGTATCGCGGGTGGCATTTTCATTTTTCCAATAAGAGTGCATCACATTAGGCCCCTTGATAACAATCTCTCCCTTTTCCCCTTCAGGAAGCACATTCCCGTCTTCATCACGTATGGTCAGCTCCATTTCAGGCACCAGCCTTCCTGAGGAGCCCAGCTTGTGCGAATGGGGTGCGTTCGAAGAGATAATAGGGGAGGACTCTGACAAGCCGTAACCCTGGTACATCGGCACGCCGATGGCGTAGAAAAAGCGCTGCAAATCAATATCCAGCAAAGCGCCTCCGCCAATAAAGAACGCTAAGCGGCCGCCAAAATTCGCCCTGATTTTACTAAAAAGGATCTTGTCGTAAAGGCTCAAAAGCAGCTTATCAATAACAGAACCGCCTTTGTTGTTGCCCTCCTTGTTGTAACGATAGGCCACCTTCAGGGCATGGTTAAACAGCTTTTCGGTGGTTTTTCCCTTTTTCCGGATGCCGTTTTCAATATTCTTTTTGAAATTCTTGGCCAGCGATGGCACGCTTAGCATCATGTGTGGCCTGATTTCGTTCATGTTTTTCGGGATGTTGCGCAAAGTCTCCATTGGTGTTTTACCGGCTTCCACCGAGGCAATGGAGGCGCCCTTTTTCATCAGGCTGTAGATTCCCGCCGTATGGGCAAAAGAATGGTCCCAGGGCAGCACAATAAACATGATATGATCTTTTGGGATGGTCATCAGCGCGCAACCCTGGCGGGCATTGGCGGTGTAGTTGTCGTGAGTCAGTACAATTCCTTTCGGGTCGCTGGTGGTACCTGAAGTGTAACTGATGTTGGCGAAAGCATCGGCAGGAATGCTTTTCCATGCTTTTTCAAAATCATCCGAATGTTCTTCCAGGTATGTCTTTCCCTTTGCCAGGATGTCGTCTTTTTTAAGATATTCAGGTTTTGCCTCTTCAACATTATCGAGCAATATCACACGACGAAGGTCTTCAAGTTTTTCCTCTATTCTTTGAAGCTTGGGGAATTGCTGAGCCGAAACGATAACGGTTTTGCATCCGGCATGGTTGAGCCTGAAAACCAGCTCGGCATCGCTCAACTTTGTGGAAAGCGGCACGCAGGTAGCAGCGTTATAGAGGACGCCGAGCTCACTCATAATCCAATCGTTTCGGCCTTCAGATAAGAGCGCTACCTTTTCCCCGGCTGCAATGCCGGCCGATTTTAAGCCGGCGGCAAAATGATGCACAAGAACCCTGAATTCACTGTAGGTTGTGGATTGATAGTTCCCTTCTCTTTTTTCCCACAAGAATGGCCTCTCGCGGTATGACTTAGCGTGCTGCTCAAAGAATTGCGGTATGCTTTCCATATCTGTAAAATTTTGAGGGGTAAAAGTAAGGATTTTATTTTTTCTGATGTATTGTTCTTAGGCAGCATCCACGTTTCAACGGTTCAGATGCAGGAGGTTTGCTGCCATAGAATGCATCCCGTAAAGGAAGAACAATAAAGAATCCCTTTCGGGAGAGGGGGTTAATTCCGGACACCAAGAACCGACCCCCGTTGAAGGCTTCCGGGAATTGGGAAAGCAATTACCATGTCCTTGTGAAGGTCTCCGGGAATTGGGAAGCTAATAACGGACCCCTGCTGCATGCTTTCCGGAAATGGGAAGCCAATATCGGACCCCTGTTACATGCTTTCCGGGATTGGGAAGCCAATAACGGGCCCCTGTTACATGCTTTCCGGAAATGGGAAGCCAATAACGGACTCATGCTACATGCTTTCCGGAAATGGGAAGCCAATAACAGACCCCTGCTTCATGCTTTCCGGAAATCGGGAAAGCCTGAAAGACTCTTCCGTCATAGTTATCCCGCCAAGGGGAAAAGTAAATGCAGGTTGCCGGTTTCCCTGAAAAGGAGGGGAAGGCAAATGGTTATATGCAGGCATCTGTTTTGAATAATATGAGCGCCACCAAACAAAAGTTCATCCATTATTTATAATTTTGTTTTTCAGAAAAGAAAAATATGAAGAAACCTACGATATTAGTAACCAACGATGACGGTATATTCGCCCCGGGAATCCGAAAGCTGATAGAAATCATGCGGAGTTTTGGCCGGGTAGTGGTGGTGGCTCCTGACAAAGGGCAATCGGGCACAAGCCACGCCATTACCATTACCAACCCTTTGCGACTGATGAAGCAAAGAGAGGAGAAAGATTATGTGGAGTATGCTGCCAACGGCACGCCGGTTGATTGTGTGAAACTGGGCGTGAAGGTGGCTTTGAAAGAAAAGCCCGACCTGCTGGTTTCAGGAATTAATCATGGTTCTAATGCCACGATTAACGTTATTTATTCAGGAACAATGGCTGCTGTCATTGAAGGATGCATGTCGCGGATACCATCGGTAGGTTTTTCGCTCGACGATTATTCGCAGGAGGCCGACTTTGAGCCTTCAGAGCCCTTCGTCAGGAAAATTATCGAAGAGGTTTTAGATAAGGGGATTCCGGATTCTACCTGTCTGAACGTGAATATTCCGGCTAATCATGATGGGCCGATTAAAGGAATAAAAACCTGCCGGCAAGGTGTTGGCTATTGGGATGAACGCTTTGATCATCGTACTGATCCGCGTAAGCGCGAGTATTTCTGGCTTACCGGAGAGTATGTGAGCATGGACTCCTTAGACGATACCGACGAGTGGGCACTCAGGAATAACTATGTGGCCGTGGTTCCTGTAAAATTTGACCTGACGGATTATGAGGCGATGGATCACTTTAAAGGATTGAATGACAATGCGTAGATGGTTGAAGAGAGATAACTTTGTGCTGGGTATAATCCTTGGATTGGTTTTGCCCGTAGTGCTGTTTTTTGTGATACGCGGAGCGGAGCAGCTTTTAGAGACCCTCTGGCGGGCCGTTTCACTTAAGTTTCATTATGCTTTGCTGCTAAGTACGATAATAAATCTGTTCACGCTCAGATATTACCTGGTGACCTTGAAGTACGACAAAACAGGAAGAGGGATTTTAGCGGTTACCTTTGTTTATATTATTCTCTATTTTGTGTTTTTCCACCAGGTTTAGCCATTGTAACTGCGTTATTTTGAGTGAGGATATAACTGATATCAACGAAAATGAAATACTATCTCATTGCTGGTGAGGCCTCGGGTGACCTGCATGCCTCTTATCTTATCAGAGCACTAAAGAAGCAGGATTCTGATGCTGAAATCAGAGGTTGGGGCGGCGATCTGATGGAGCATGAAGGGATGACGCTGGTGAGGCATTACAAGGATACAGCCTACATGGGTTTTGTGGAGGTGGTTGCAAACCTTCGCTCGATTGCTAAAAATATCAGGGATTGCAAAAGGGATATTCTGCATTACCAGCCCGACGCGCTGATACTGGTCGATTATCCGGGGTTTAACCTGCGGATGGCACAGTTTGCAAAGAACAAAGGGCTGAACGTTTTTTACTATATCGCTCCGAAAGCCTGGGCCTGGAAGAAATCGCGCGGGCATAAACTCAGAAATGCCGTCGACAAGCTTTTTGCTATCCTTCCGTTTGAGGAAGAATTTTTCAGCGAGTTTAACGTAAATACTGAATATGTGGGGAACCCGCTCATGGATCAGCTTTCGCTGGATGCTTCAACGCACGATTATGAGTCTTTTCTTCAGGAAAATGAGCTGGCTTTCAAACCCATTATTTCACTGTTCCCCGGAAGCAGAAAACAGGAGATTGATATGATTTTTCCGGCGATGCTTGAAGTGAGTCGTTTGTATCCTGATTATCAGTTTGTGGTTGGCGGCGCTCCCTCGCAAAGCACTGCGATTTATCGCAAGCATATGAAGGAAGAGAATATTCCGGTGTTGTTCGGGAAGGGACAGGATTTGATGAAATACTCAAAGGCAGCGCTCATTACTTCAGGTACGGCCACGCTGGAGGCTGCATTGCTGAACCTCCCTCAGGTAATCTGCTATAAAGGCAACCGTATTTCCATCGAAATAGCCCGGCGCGTGGTAAAGGTCAAATACATCGGACTGGCAAACCTGATTATGGATAAACCGGTAATCCCGGAATTGATACAGGATGACATGACTATTGAGCGCATGAACACTGAACTCGATCATATGCTGCATAACCGCGAGCGGCGACAGCAGCTCTTCGATGATTATCAAGCGTTGCGGAAAAAGGTAGGCGGACCCGGAGCCTCGCAGAAAGTTGCAAATTCAGTGATAGGTTTTTTGAAAGAAAAGTACCACGATAAGCCCTAATCAGGCAAAAAAGTAAACCAGAACCAGGATGTAAATCAACGATGGTAACATGTTGACAATGTTGATTTTTTTAATGTCCAGGATGCTGATTCCCAAACCCAGCAAGAGAATACCGCCTGCTGCCGTCAGTTCATGAATGTAAAGGTCGGTGGCATGCTCCTGAAAATATTCAGCAAACAATGTTATTCCGCCCTGGTAAATGAGCAAAGGAATCACCGAGAAGAGCACTCCAATCCTCATAGCCGAGGCCAGCGCCACCGATGAGAATCCATCCATAAGCGATTTTGCCAGCAAGAGGTTAGGCTCACTTCCAAGCCCTTCCTCGATTGCTCCCAGAATCGTCATGGAACCCATACAGAATAAAAGAAAAGAGGTGATTAAGCCCTCTGAGAAACGTTCGTTCGATGAACTGGTCTTTCTTTTCAGGTATTCGCTGAACTTTTCTATGCTTTTGTCTATTCTGAGCAGCTCACCCGTTAAAGAACCCAGCACCAGGCTGAAGATCAACAAAAGGATTTCATTGCTTTTGAGCGCCATGCTGATTCCTAAAAACAACGTAAACAACCCGATAGCCTGAAATACGGTTTTCGTAAATCGAGGATTCAGTTTTTTGTTGACGGCCAAACCTATCAGACTGCCTGCAATTACGGCTCCTGCATTTATAAGTGTTCCTGTCATCAGGCAAAAATAAAAAATATTAGTGCAATTGATTGGTTTGCGTGTCAAGGTTTTATATCTTAGTGAGATGAATGAGTGGCATAAGTACCCTTTTGTGCGGCTTCTAACCTCTTTTGTGGCGGGTCTTCTCTTATCCAAAACAACTGAAGACTATCGCATGCAATGGGTTTATCTTGCCTTGTCTGTTGCCATACTGCTGATTGCGGGGGCGTTGCTTTTACATAAGCATCTGAACTACAGAAACCGGCGTTTTTTTGGTGTGATAATTCTGCTGTTGTTTGTGCTGATGGGGTTTGGGTGGCATCAAAGCTATCATATAAAGCATCAGATGAATCATTTCAGTAACCAGGTATACCGTCACAAGGTCATTGCCGGTGTTCTCAACCATACACCTGTGGAAAAAGCCAACTCTTTCAAATCCGTAATAAAGATAGAGTCACTGCTCGACACCTCTGGCAAAGCTATTCCCGCCAAAGGAAAAATCCTGGCTTATTTTTCTAAAAGCAATGTGATCGCTGATGCTTCGTATGGCGATAAAATTGTGTTTAGCGGATTTGTTCAGCCCATTAGTAAAAATACCAATCCTGGAGCATTTGACTATGCCGGATATTTGGAGCAGCGGCAGATTTTTCACCGGATTTATTTGAATGCAGGAGAATTCAGGCTGGCGGCTAACAATCCGAAAACCATTCATGCGGTGGCAGAGCGACTTAGAAGTAAACTCACGGGTATTCTTAAAGGCCAGTCTCTGGATAAGGAGAATTTTGCGTTAATTTCTGCTTTAGTACTTGGTTACGATCAGTATTTGTCAGACGACATTAAGGAGTGGTACAGCAATGCCGGCGCCATGCATATTCTCTGCGTTTCGGGGCTGCATGTAGGAATTATTTATCTGGTTATGACTTTCCTGATGAAATTCTGGAACGTTCGCAGTCGGCGGTGGAATGCTGTAAAAGTGTTGTTTGTGATTTTCACTATCTGGATTTATGCTCTGATTACCGGACTGGAGCCGGCTGTGATGCGGGCTTCTGTGATGTTTACGATGGTGGCCTTTGGGAAATTGCTCCAACGTAAATCCAGAATATACAACACGCTGGCAGCAAGTGCATTTCTGATGCTTCTGATGAACCCTGATATGCTGTTCTGGGTGGGTTTCCAGATGTCTTACCTGGCTGTGTTTGGTATTGTATGGTTGCAACCGGAAATCAGTAAATGGTGGCGCCCCTCTAACAAAATGCTTCAATATGTGTGGGATTTGATAGCTGTATCATTAGCGGCACAGCTGATTTTATTTCCCCTCTTGTTGTTTTACTTCCATAAAATTTCATTGGTGTTTTTTATCACCAACCTCTTTGCGATTCCGATGGCCACTGTGGTAATCTATCTGACATTGCTTTTGCTGGCGCTATCGTGGTGGCCATGGCTTGTGCAAATCATTGCTTTGCTGCTCAATACCTGGACAGGGTGGCTTAATCAGTTGATGGAGCTGGTAAGTCAATTGCCCCTGGCTTATGTGGATAGTATCTGGATTTCGGAATGGAATGTACTGCTCATTTATTTTGCGCTGGTTTTTATTGCCGGAGCCTTAATGCGAGGCAGAAAATCCCTCGTGCCATCCTTTTTAGTTGCTGTAATCGTGGTGTTTGTGGTTCTTACAGATAATAAATACCAGAAAATGACTAACAATAAGTTTATTTTGTATCACATCAAACAAAGCCTTGCCATGGATTTTATGAGTGGATCATCATCGGTTTTTGTGGCTGATTCTGTACTTCTCAACGACAAGAAAAAACTCGGATTTCAGGTGGAAAACTCATGGAAAAGTAGCTTTGTAACTCCTTCCTTATATTCTTTCGAAAACATCGGTAAGGTGAAAAATGAGTTTTTCACTAGCAGAGAGCAATTTTGTTTGTTTAATGGCGATATTTACTTTATTCTCAGTAAGATGCCCAAAGTTAAAGCGTTTCGGAAAATAGAAATCGATTACTTGGTTATCAGGGGCAAACCCTGGATTGTTCCCGAGAAAATCACCAAAGTATTCACCATCCGGAAGCAAGTTTTGATATCCGGGAGTACACCTGACTGGTTAGCCGAAAAATGGGAACGCGAATTCAGAAAGCTGGGTGTATCGTGTTATTCCACACACGAAAGCGGAGCTTTTATTATTGATTATCATCAAGATGAATCAGTTCGAAAATCTCTTGTGAACTTCTGATATCATATCTTACAAGCCTGAAATCTTCTGAGAAATAAACATCTTTAAGCTGGCTGTATGACAGTGCTGCGGTGTCTTGAGCACTGATATGGTAAACATTCCTGAATAACGTGTCCCCCACAGCGAGTGAATCTAAAGTTTCGAGTGGGTTAGAAGTTGCGCTGACCAACAGGGTTTCGTCATCCAGGCTGTTTAGATAAAATTCCATATCCACAAAAGTGATGGCTGCCTGAGTTAAAGGTGCCCCGCCATTTTCGCGCTTGTAAATCAAGTACCTTCCAATATCATATCGTTGTCCTGAGTTATTGGTGGTTCGCATAAAAATGTAGGAGCTTGCCTGGCAAGTGTTATCTTCCGATATTTCGCCATCCGCATAATTATACATTCCCGAAAAGGTGATGGAGTCGTAATTCCCTGAATCGCTTTGAAAAACAGCAAGCTGAGAATCATCATAAGGGATCCAGGTTTTTTCTTCCTCCGATATTTCGATGTTACAGTTTTTTGTTTTCAGGCAACTGCTTAAAAAAGGAGTAAGGAAAAGTGCCAGTGCACTGATGGCCAAAATATGCTTTGTTTTCTTTTTCATTCGTTCAGTTTTTATTGATGCAGTTTAAGAAGTTTTCGAAACATCGAATTAATATACAAAAGTATAATAATTTATTTGTGCTGAAAAACGCCCCTCGGCACTTCAGAAGCCTACTCCACCCAAAGTCAAAAGGTAATAGCCCAGGCTGGCGGCTATCGTCATTACCAGTGCAATAATTCTGATATTGTTGTTAAAATACTGTTTTTCAATCTCTTTTTCCAGTGGCTTTCTTCCGGTAAGGTAAGCTGAGAGAATTACAGCTGCCAGCGTAAGAAAAGAATATCCAAATTGAATGGATTTCCCTCCTGAAAAGGCAAAGAGTACAAAGCTTCCCGTAATCCAGGGAAGCAGCAGGCTTACGGTAAGGTATTCCATCCTGTTCTTCATCGTATTGATAGCGTATTCTCCGGTTTTGGCCAAGGTGGCTTTCCCCATGTTTTCGCCGATTTTATACAGTATGAAAAGGCTGGCTGTTGCCAGGACAATTTTAACCGGGAGAGAAAGTGACAACACACTGGTGACATATTGCTGGTAATCTCCCAGAAATGGTGCCAGGCCAAACATCCCGAAAAACTGGTTGTAGCCATGCGATATCCACCAGAGCAGAAAATAAGACTGCCAGGCATGCCTCATCGTGCTGGACAGGTAAGCAAACTGACCGGCCAGAGCAAGCAAAAGGGACACGCTGGGAACAGCCATAGTTATTGCTATCCGAACATCCTGCGACACCTCCGCGGACATCAAACCGGGATACATTTCGATGTGTGAGAAGTGCCACATTGTTTGAATATCAAAGTCTTTGGCTATAAATATGGTGAGCAGTTGGTTGTTGAAGTGAATTACAAGGTAGCTCAGCACAAACATCATTGTGGAGTTTACGAACACTCGTGTTAAAAACCTCTTTTTCATCTGTTTCTTTTCAAAATATTGAACGATAGCTTGTATCAATCCTGAGTGGAATGCTTTAAATCCATAAAAACCGGTAAATGGTCTGAATAGCCTCCAATGTATCGTGGCCCTGCAAATGTCCGAAAAACTTTCATGCCGCCGTACCTCTCATCTTCCGTCAACAAAAACGGAAACCGCCCGATTTGTGGATTGAGAGCATGTAATCCTTTAGCTGGTTTAAGCAGGCTGTTTGAAACAATCAGTTGATCAAATAAATACCACTGCGAGCGGTATTTGGTGGTGCCATCTTGTGTGTTCTCCAAGAGGTTAACCAAGTCAGCTTGATTGGTTTCATCCGTTAGCTTTTCTAAACTGCTGTCTGAAGGTTCATCATTAAAATCGCCGGCAATAAGAATTTTGGCGTCTTTTTGTTTTATTGCTATTGAGTCAATTTTTCTGGCAAGTCTTGAAGCAACAAACTCGCGCTTTTTCTTTGTTTTCATGTATCCGCCATAGCGTGATGGCCAGTGGTTCAGGAAAACATGCAGCGTGTCAGCGCCAAACATAATCCCTTTTGCATATAGTATGTCGCGCGTTTTGTCTGTGGAATCGAATGGAAAACGAATTTCCAGAGTTTCAGAACGAAGCATTGAAAAATCATCAGGATTGTAAAGCAGAGCGACATCCACACCCCTTTCGTCAGGAGAATCCGTATGGATTATTTGATAGTCATACTGATAAAGGGGTGTTTTATAGATTAGATTGGCCAGCACCTGCCTGTTCTCTATTTCGCACAACCCGATGAGCGAGAGCTTGTGCCAGCCTTTAACCGCCATCAGCGTTTTATATATTTTGTTAAGCTTTTGCTGATATTTCCAGCCATTCCAATGTCTATCGCCTTCGGGAAGAAATTCCTCATCCCTGGTGTTTGGACTGTCAATAGTATCGAAGAGATTTTCCACATTGTAAAAAACAAACCGGCAGGAATCCGGCTGGGCTTTGGAGCTGAGCGAAAAAGCCAGGGCTAAAAGAATTAGAAAAAAGCGTGACATATTCTTTTTTTGTGTCATACGAATTTACAATTTTTTTCAAAGCAATTTTATTCAGCATTAAAAGAACCCATAAAACTACCATATTCTTTATTTTCTGAAAGATCCCGAGGTGTGATCGGAGCAAGTAATCGGATTGTCATAGTTTTGGGGTTGAAATTTGAAGGGCCTAAGCGTTCATGCCTGTCATCCGCCTGAGGTGGACTCAACCAACCGCGCATGTAATAAATTGTATGACAGCCATCCCAAGGCAATCAGAAGTTAATCATTAAGAATAAAAAAGGCAGCCTGAGCTACCTTTTCTTTCATAGAGAAGTGGGTTGTACTGGATTCGAACCAGTGACCTCATGCCTGTCAAGCATAATAAAGCCTATATTGATGCTTTGTCATAATGCCCTTAACAGATACAAAGATAGATAATTACAAATATTTGTAGGTAGTTTGTTAATATATTTTTATTCTTTATTTGCATACCTGTATGCAAATTTTATGTAAATGATTATCTTTGTATGTAAAGCGTAAAGACAATGACTAAGGATTATTACATTTCGATTTTCTTGGATACAAGAAGGGTCAAGAAAAACGGCAAATTT
>JASMTJ010000547.1:0-6765 GCA_041694335.1 Bacteroidales bacterium | reverse complement strand
CGGATGAGGAAAAGCCGGAGCCTAATCCTGATAAAGAAGCTTCCGCAACAAAAGAGGAGGAACAACAGGCGGCTGCAACTTCGGGCGAAGGAGATGATGTGATTACTCACCATGAGGATGAAAATATTTACGGTGATGAAGAGCAACGCCATGAGTCTGAGGAGGAAGAGCATCACGAAGAGTTGACTGAAGATGAACTCAATGGCAAAACGCGCGAGGAGCTTTTGGCTCTGATGCAGGAAGCCGTTCAGGAAGATAATGTCAATAGGGTTAAGAAACGCATTGCCCTTATCAGGAGTGCTTTTATTCAGAAAACCAAAGATAAAAAGCAGGAAGATTACGAGAAGTTTGTGGAGAAGGGCGCCGAGGACGAGGAGTTTGTAGAGCAGCCTGATGAGCTGGAAGAGCAATTCAACAGCGTGTTTAGTGTTTACAAGCAAAAGAAAGCGGAGTTTAACCGTCGCCAGGAAGAGCAGAAAAAAATAAATCTCGAAAAGAAAAAAGAAATTCTCGAACGCCTCAGGGAGCTCATCAACACTGAGGAGCCCCTGAAGAAGACTTATGATGAATTCAAGAACCTTCAGGGTGAGTGGCGTGAAATTGGCATGGTGCCCCGTGGCGAAGTCAGTGAGTTGTGGAGAAACTATCACTTCCTTGTCGAGAAGTTCTTTGATAAAGTAAAAATTAACCAGGAGCTGCGTGATCTGGGACTGAAGAAAAACCTTGAGCGAAAAATCGATCTTTGCGAAAAAGCAGAAGAGCTCTTGCTGGAGGAAAATATCAACAAATCATTCAAGCTTCTTCAAAAATATCACCAGAAATGGCGTGAGATTGGTGCTGTTCCGCAAGAGAAGAACGAGGAAATCTGGCAACGCTTTAAGAGTGCCACCGATAAAATTAACGAGCGTCGTCGCGAATACTATGAAGAGCGTAACGAGCAGCGTGAGGAGAATTACAAGGCAAAACTGGCACTTTGCGAAAAGGTGGAGGAGCTTTATGGTGAGGAACGTAAAACGGTTAAAGACTGGTTGAACGCTACCGACAGAGTGAATGAACTGTTCAAACTATGGAAGAGTATAGGAAAAGCGCCCGGAAAGCAGAATGACGAAGTATGGCATCGTTTTAAAACAACACTGGATAAGTTCTTTACGGATAAGAAAGAATATTTCAAGGAACTGAAGTCATATCAACGCGACAATTACAATAAGAAGCTGGAGATTATTGAGCGCGCTGAAGAAATTAAGGACAGCGACGACTGGAAAGGAACTAAAGCTGAATTGATTGATTTACAGAAGCAATGGAAAAAGATTGGCCCCGTTCCGCGCAAGCATTCCGATAAAATCTGGAAAACTTTCAGGGCTGCCTGCGATCATTTTTTCAATCGCCGCGATGAATATTTCAAAAATATCAATCAGCATGAAGAGGAAAACCTGAAGAAAAAGCAGGAGATTGTTGAAAAGGTAAAAGCTTTTGAGCTGTCCGGAGATAAAAAACAGGATCTGCAATCACTAAAAGATTTCCAAAGAGCATGGAGCGATGTGGGTTTTGTTCCTATTAAAGTGAAGGATAAAATCCAGAAAGAATTTAAGGAAGCGATTGATAAGCATTTCGATAAGCTGAATGTAAGTAACATCGAAAAGAATGTGATGAATTACAAGCAGCACGTGGAGCAGATCAAAGACGATCCGAATGCGGGCAACAAGATGGGCCGCGAGCGGAAAGTGCTGCAAGGCAAAATCAGTAAGCTTGAAGAGGATATTCAGCTCTGGGAAAACAATATCGGTTTTCTGGCTAACAGCAAAAAGTCTACTCAGCTCAAGAATGAGTTTGAAAAGAAAATTGAGCGTTCGAAACAGGACCTCGCTATGCTGAAAGCCAAACTGCGCTACCTGGATGATGCAGATGAATAGGCGCTACAATGAAATATTATATGGAAAGCCGGGGTTTTTGCTCCGGTTTTTTTATCTTTAACCCGAAGCTAATCGTGAGTTTCTCAGTTTATCGTAGATTATTTTTATTGATCCGGCAGGAATATCAATAAAATTTAATCAATTAGTTAATTCCTTTGTTTACCACAAAAAGTGTAAGATGGCAGGCAACAGTTTTGGTAAAATATTTCAGTTAACCACTTTCGGCGAGTCGCATGGGGCGGGAGTTGGCGGAATTCTCGATGGATGTCCGGCAGGTATTTCTCTCGATATCGAACAGGTTCAAAATGAGCTGACACGTCGTCGGCCTGGTCAGAGTGCTTATACCACCCCGCGTGACGAAAAAGATAAGATCGAGTTTCTGTCAGGGTTGTTCGATGGCAAAACCACCGGAACACCCATTGCTTTCCTGGTGCGAAACACCAATCAAAACAGCAAGGATTACAGTCACATTCGCGATACTTACCGCCCATCGCATGCCGATTACGTCTATGAAAAAAAGTATGGCCTGCGCGATTACCGGGGAGGCGGACGCTCATCGGCGCGCGAAACGCTGGCCAGGGTCGCTGCCGGAGCAATAGCTAAGCAGGTGCTTGCCGCAAAAGGCATAGAAGTTCAGGCCTATGTGTCTTCCCTTGGTAAAGTGAAGCTCGATAAGAATTACAAGGAATTGGATTTAAACAAGACAGAGGCATCCCCTGTTCGTTGTCCGGATAAAAATACCGCTGAACAAATGCAGGAGCTCATAGAGGATACAGCCCGCCGGGGAGATACTTTGGGTGGTGCGGTTTCATGTGTTGTGAAATCTGTTCCGGTGGGGCTTGGAGAGCCCGTTTTTGATAAGCTGCATGCCGATTTGGGGAAAGCAATGTTGAGCATCAACGCGGCTAAGGGGTTTGAATATGGTTCCGGATTTGAAGGGGCTGCGATGAACGGAAGTGAGCACAACGACCGGTTTGTTAGCGATAATGGAGATATCAAAACAGCCACCAATCACTCGGGAGGTGTCCAGGGAGGAATTTCAAACGGTGAGGATATATATTTCCGGGTGGCTTTTAAACCGATAGCCACGGTGATGAAAGACCAGGAAACAGTAGACAAACAGGGACGAAAAGTCACCCTTGAGGGAAAAGGAAGGCATGACGTAACAGTGCTTCCAAGGGCAGTGCCTATCGTTGAAGCGATGACTGCACTCGTAATTACCGATCATTTGCTAAGAAACCAAACAGGAGTGTTATCCAAATAATATTGAAAGCATGAGTTTTTTCTGTTTATCGGATAGATGACCATGTAAACTATAAAAACACAAAAGAAATGAAAAGGATACTAATATTTACTCTGACAACCGTTTTTCTGATTATTGCTGCAGCCGTGGTTCTTCCAATCATATACAAGGATGATGTGGTGAAAATTGTAAAGCAGGAAATCAATAAAAATGTGAATGCTGAAGTTGATTTCTCGTCGGTGAGCCTATCACTTTTCCGTTCTTTTCCTCATTTCTCATTGGGTCTTAAAGACCTGACTGTAACCGGAGAAGATGTTTTTAAATACGACACATTAGCTCAGGTTCCCCGTTTTCATGCCACCATCGATTTGTTGAGTGTGGTGGGAAGCGGGCCCCTTAAGGTGGTAAACATTACTCTTCGTGAGCCGAAGATTAAGGTGGTGGTGCTTGAGGATGGCTCAGCCAACTACGATATCGCCCCGGATTCGGACGAGATGCCCGGGGAGGAGCCAGCCGGGGCGCAGTCCGACGAAGTGGTGATGACCATGCAAAAAGTCAATATTGTTGATGCAGATATTATTTACGATGACGCAACAATCCCCGTAAGGGTGGAGGCGCGCAATTTGGATCATATCCTGAAAGGGGACTTAACACAGACCTCAACGCTGCTCAACACCTTTACTTCATCCACAGATGTTATTGTTGTTTATGATGAAGTACAGTACCTCGCTGGCGCTGAAGCTGAAATTAATGCAAATATCAACGTGAATTTCAATACCATGCGATTCGATTTTGCCGATAATGTCATTCGCGTCAATGCTGTCCCGCTTAAAGCGGAAGGATTTTTCCAGATGCTGGATGATGGTTATGACATGGATATCGTTTTTAATTCCAGAACAGACTCCTTCAAGCCCCTGCTGTCGATGGTCCCCGCCATTTACACTGAAGGCTTCGAAACGATTGAAACAGACGGGAAACTCACTTTTCGCGGATGGGTCAGAGGTAAATATGATGATAATAACATGCCCGGATACAGGGTGGATTTGATAGTGGAAGAAGGGATGTTTAAGTACCCCGGGCTGCCCTCGAAAGTGGAGGATATTGAAATAAGAGCATATGTAAACAATCCTTCCGGAGTTACTGATGAACTGGATCTGAAGGTTGAAAACTTCAGTATGCTAATGGCCGGAAGCCAGTTTAATTCCTCTCTTGAGGTGAAAACTCCGATTTCCGACCCGGAGATTAACAGCCGGCTTAGCGGAACAATCGATCTTTCAAAAATACAGGATGTTTACCCGCTCGATCGCGGGATGAATCTGGCGGGTAAGGTGAGTTTGGATGCAAACCTTGGCGGGAAAATGTCGGCGCTGGAAGAAGAGCGTTACCGCGACTTTAAGGCCCTTGGCTATGTGTTGCTCGAAAACATCCGCTACAGCGACAGCCAGTACAACCTCGACGTGAAGCGCGGACAATTTAACCTGAGTCCTGAATACATTGACATGGCTGCTTTGGAAATGGAAATCGGCAATTCTGATTTGAAGGCTGATGGTGAATTGGTTAATGCACTTTCGTACTTCTTCCATGAAGGAACCATCCGTGGGCAATTAAACTTGCAGTCAGAAAGGCTTGATATTAATGAATTGATTCCGGAAGCAGCGGGTGAGACATCCGGGGAATCTGAAGAAGCGATTGAGGCTGTGGTGGTGCCCGAAAGAGTTGACTTTACTTTGAATACTTCAGTGGATCAGTTGCTTTACTCAAACCTTGTGCTCAGCGATGTGGCTGGAAAAGTTGCGGTGAAAGATCAGAAGATAGTGCTGGATGAGTTAAGCACAAGCACTTTGGATGGCTCGATGATGTTAAGCGGTTCGTATGCTTATGATGGTGAAGCAGAGCCGGAGGTGGCACTGAATTATGATTTAAAGGACGTTTCGGTAAACAAAACCGCCGTTGCCTTTACCGCTTTCTCTCAGTATGCGCCAATTGCCAAAAAGGCTAATGGCGAGGTGTCGACCTCCTTTTCTTTAAGCACTAAACTTGATAAAACTATGCAGCCGCTTTTCGAAACGCTCAACAGCTCCGGAATTTTTTCGGCGGATGTCCTTTCGTTCGGAGATGTAAATACACTACAGAAGCTGGGAAATACCCTGAAAGTGAATGAGCTGAAAAATCCGAAAATTGAAGACTTCAATATTGATTTTGAAATATCCAATGGAAAACTGTTTGTGCGCCCTTTCGATATGCAGCTCAATGGCATGAAAGCAACGCTTGGTGGTTCTACAGGCCTCGATAAATCGATCGATTATAACCTCAAGCTTGATATTCCGCGGGCAAAGCTGGGAAGCGATGTAAATAACTTGCTGGATCAGCTTTCAGGAAAAGTAAAGGATCTGGGGGTGAATTTTGACCCCGGTGATGTTATTAAACTCAATACCAAAATCACCGGTACTCTTTCTGACCCTATTTTAACCCCGGCACTGGATGATGAGGGATCGGGATTTAAAGATAAGCTTAACGAAAAGATTGAGTCGACCATTGATGAGGAAAAGGAAAAAGCCAGGGAAAAAGCGCAGGAAGAGCTGCAAAAGCAAATAGAAAAGGCGGAGGCGAAGGCTGAAGATTTACTTCAAAAGGCGCAGCAGCAAGCTGATAAGATCAGGGCTGAGGCTGCAGATGCCGCTCAGAAGGTTCGTAACAAAACTGACAAAGAGGCAAAGGCGTTAATAGATGAGGCAAAAGGCAAAGGCGCCTTAGCAAAAATTGCAGCAGAAAAAGCCGCCAAAGAAGTAAAGAAAGCTGGCTATAGTAAGGCTGATAAACTCGAGGAAGAAGCGGACAGGCAAGCTCAAAAAATTATTGATGAAGCCCGTGAAAAGGGAAGCGAGTTAATTGAAAAGGCCAAGCAGAAGAATGAAGAGGTGAGCCCATAAAAAAAAGCTGCCTCTCGGCAGCTTTTTTTGTTGTTTATGAAATTTTGATTTCACGTCCGGGCTTTGATTTTGATTCTTCAGACTTTGGAATTTCTATATTCAAAACACCGTCTTTATGCGTTGCTTTAATCTTATCATCCTCCACATTATCTGGCAAAGTAAATGATCTGCTGAAGGATGTATAGCTAAACTCTCTGCGCATAAAGTTTTTACCTTTATCTTCGTCCTTCTCTTCTTTTTCAGAAGAAATGGTCAGCACATTGTTTTCAACGTTGACTTTAAAATCTTTCTTGTCAAGTCCGGGTGCCGCCACTTCAATACTAAACTTGTCATCATCTTCAGAAACGTTTACTGCTGGAGTTGAACGTTCACTATTGAAGAAGTCTCGGGCGATGTCTGTGTTCAGAAAGTCATCAAAAATGCTCGGTACGTAATTTCCTTTTCTTAACATTGGTAACATAGCGACCTCCTTTTTTATTGGTTCTACAATTTATTAAATTCACTAATAATCGTTCAATTGCTGTGCCAATAGATTGTTGAAGGAAAACAACTGACAAAAAGGCATGTTTTTACGGATTCACCTCCAAAACCCAAGACATAATGACATCCAGAGGTTTGTTTGAATGTCAATTATTCAGGGTTTGATGACTGGTTCAGAGTGTAATATGCTTCCTGCTCGGTG
>JASMTJ010000546.1:0-9724 GCA_041694335.1 Bacteroidales bacterium | reverse complement strand
AAAAAACCGGAAAGAAAACTCTCCGGTTTTTAGGGTGAAACCCTTTTAGCAAACTTCACTTTACGAAAATGTTTATGCTTTTTTGAGTCTTACTCTTCGTCCTTCCCGCCGGCACACAGGGCAAACAGACTTTTCTTCGCTGATATAGCCACACCTGTGACATTTGTAGTAGCGATGATAACTGCCCTTGCGTTTTAGCTTGAAAGAAGAAGCTGTGATTTTCATGACCTTGATTTGAGCTTTTAATTATTCACTACAAATATCTGGTATAAAAAATCATCGCGTGGACTTTTTTTTCATTCGCTGGGATTTTTTGTATATCCGCTGGGATTTTCGTGATATTCGCAAAAAGTCACTCTGGATCAACGTTCAATTTTAAGTAGTTTTTTCACTGATTTTTGTCCTTCCAGCTCGAAAATCACAAAGTAAGTACCCGTTTTCCATCCTGAAACATTGACATTATGACGCTCGTTACTTTCAGATCCTTTAAAGTTCCGCCGGAGCAATTCTTTTCCGTTCATATCCACAATGGAAACCTGTACATCGCCACTCAATCCTTCAATAAAAACATTTTCTTTAACAGGATTCGGATAGAGTTTCACGTTAGCCAGTTGCTGCTCAGCAATGCTTTCGCAGAGATCCATCGTAATGAAAACCGTATCAGTTGTTGTGCAGCCGTTTTCAGCTTCTGCTAAACCCCATACGGCATTCTCGCCGGTTTCAAGGATGGTGCTGTCCAAAGTGATTTGGTTATCCGATGATCCATCAAACCATTCATAAGAAACAAAACCTTCTTCAATGGCCAGATTGAGCTCGTGGTTGACGCAAATGATGGTGTCTTCACCCAAAGAAAACTGTGGGGAGGGTTGAACCACCAGGTTTACAGAATCCCAGTCCATTGTTAATCCATCACTAACGGTAACAAAGTAAGTGATATCCGTTTCCGGAATAATGGTCGCAATACTGTCATTCGAAAACTCTTCCGAACCCACAACCCATGTATAGCTCAAAGGACGATTTCCTTCGGCATCAGCCATAAGCTCATAGGTATTTCCCTGGCAGACCTGGTCGGGTACGCCGGTTATTTCAACACTTACTCCGGTATATGGAGTTACAGTAAACCTCACGGGGACTTCAATTTCGCTTTGATCCGGGTCATTGCTGTGGATAGTAAGGATAGCATAGTGTTCGCCCGGTTGTAAGTTGTCAGAACGCAGCAGGAGGAATGCCTGCTGGCTTTCGCCGGAAGCAATGGTGTCTGAAAGGATTTCAGGAACCAGCCAGTTGACCTCCGATACACCGTCGTCAATCACCTGGATAGTGTTGCTGATGTTGGCATAAAGCAGATTGGTGCCGGAATGCGAGATGGCATAGGAAAGAAGCGAAGGCGCTTCAAATTCCTGCACGAGAGTAAATGTCTGGGTTTCTTCATCTAGGGTTAGTTGTGCCAGCTCGCCGTCGTTGTTCGTAATCCAAAGTTTTCCATCATGGTGTTCTTCCACCCAGGTCGATTGCCAGATATCTTTGTCGATATCCACAGAGTAGCTGCCATCATATTCGCCGGTTTCAAGGCTATACTTGTAAATCACCGGATCAACATCATTAAGCTCATTGATGAGCAGGTGTGTTCCGTTGCACGCCAGCGCATGATATCCGGAAGCTCCAAAGTTGATGCTGTCGCCGGCAGGGCTGCCATCAAAGTGGTATGCCCTGACCATACCATCGTTGCTGCCAATCCAAAGCTGCTCTCCATCTGAGGTCACCCCAAAAGGACTCTCATGTATGGCGATGGTATCTGTCAGCATCTTAATCGCAGTATCGTAAACCAGTAATGAATTCATGCTGCTGCTCACAAGGAATATGTCACCGTTTTCGTGATGCATGCCTAACAAGCTGGATCCAGCATTCTCATAGGTATTTACAATTTCTCCGGGATTGGATTGCACAGTGTCACGTTTGGTTAAATAATAACGGATATCGCTGTCCCCATTATTCTCAATATTTAAATAAACGTCTCTCCAAAACCCCTGAAGCGCTGACTCTTCAATCATTTCCTGGGCAACAAAAATATCGGGTTGTCCCGGAGTGTTTGTGCTGGCAATATTTGAAAGTTCTGAATAATTATACTGCCTGTCTGCTACTTTTAGTCCAAAGTAATACTGTTGGTTAAATTCCAGTTCCGGAATATAAAATTGTTCGGATGTGCCTGCCTCTGAAGGCTCAGGCTCTCCGGATGCTGGTGTAGCCTCGTCCCAGTTTTCTTCGGTGATGGGAGAGGGGCTGTAGCGGATATCGTAAAGGTAAGGTGTTCCGAGGTTGTCGGGGGTGGAGGTCCAGTGGAGCCATACTCCATTGGTTGTGGGCTGATCCGCTTGCAAATCACTCACGGTTTCCGGTGCAATAAAATCTTCTTCGAGCTGGAATGAAGCTATCCGTGTTTGCCATGCGGCAGATCCGGAATGCTCCATGTATTCGGTGGTAAACCAAAAAGTTTTTTGATCGGTGGGGTCGACCGACATTTTTGAGTAATCGCCCCAGCGGCTGGCATCGCCAAACTGCACTCCGCCTCCATCAATGATAGTTTCCTCTGTAAAAACCATCTCGCCAAGCGGAGCATTGGGGCCACGACCAGTATAGCGGATTGAAGGATAGGTGTCGTTACTGGAAACGCTGTAGCCCAGCGCAATAAATCCTTCTTCATTCATTGCAATAGATGCCATCCAACGGTGGTCGCTGTCAGGAGCGTAGGTGCCTTGCTGATGTAGCTGCCAGCCGTCGCCGTCATTGTAATCGCGGAATTCATACCAGCGGACTCCGGCATGGCCACTGCCATCCACATCTACGGTGTGGTTGGTGACCATTGTTTCGTATATGCCGAAATTTCGATATTGCAAACGAAACATTAATCTACCGGCAAGGGCTTCCAGCTTCGGCGACTCCATGGGCTGGTGGATGCACCTTCCGCGGTAAGCGGGGCAAATTTCAGAATCAAAAGGAGCCACATCAATGGCATAAGCCTCTTCGAAGGTGGAGTTTTCCACGTTTTCCCAGTCCACATCAAATTCCCAAATTTTTATCTGATCGTCACCACCAAAAAGATCGTCATGAGCAAAAGCAAAGTAGTTTGGTGTTCCCTCGGGAGGCATTTCTCCGTCGTAATCAGAGGGCATCATACTCCAGGGCTCGGAACCTTCCGGAAGATCGAAAAGCACCATACGGGCATCCGGATCCCCTTCAAGCATGGCATCACGCTCAAAGGCAGCTCCCGCCACCCGGTTGTATTCTCCAAACATGTTGAAAGAGCAGTAATAGGCATCATTCCACAATCCAAATTTCGGATAGTCGTTAAAGGCCGGAAACTCGAACGCATAGCGATAGTATTCTCCCAGAGGGTCTCCTGTTTTCGAAACGGCAATCAGCTCCCAATAGGTGCCGTCGCTGGTATTTACTGCAAACTGGCTCACCATCCAGCGATCGGCCTCCTCATCGTATAAAGTAATCGGGTCTCCGTCATTGGTGCCCGTCCAGGGCCCGATAAACCCATCCCAGATGGTGCTGTTATCGGCAGGGCCATAAAGTGAGTTTCCTTCTTTATCATAAATCTGGAAGGAAAGGTTAATCATTTGGTAGTAGTGCTCCGGACCGACGTCGCCATCGGTATCCGGAGGGTAAACACCATTCACATTGCCGGTACCTTCGAAATTCTGAATGGGCTCGTTGCTTCGCACCGCACCCATTTGTTTCTGCCATACGGGGTCAGGCCCCAAAGGCAGAGTGGATTTACTTCGGTCAATATTTTCCAGACGAGGATCGGCTTCATTGCGAATGACGTTATCCTTCCATGACCGATCCCTGATTCCGGGCTCAATCATCTGCATATCCCGCAAAGGGGGTGTTTTATCATAAAAAGCAGCTTTTTTTACGGTCATCGTTTGGGGGTGCGCTAAAAGGCCTCCCATAATCATTACAAATAAAAGTAGTAGTTTTCTCATAGTTCAGTTTTTAGCCGGCCGCAGCCTTAAATCAGTAGTTTTATACAGATACCTGTATTCTGAAGCATTACATTCAGGTAAAACAAGTCTGTGAAGATAAAAGTTTTTATCAGATAAGCAGGAAGTTGTCCGGAAAGTGAATTTCTGACTTTAGTATACCAAAACGATTTTCCGGCTTAAAGTCACCGTTTTATTTTTCAGTTTGATAAAATAAACCCCAGTGGGGAGGTTTCGAAGCTTAAGTTTTAAAACTTCTTCCTTGCTAAAATCGTGATGGCTTTTTAACACGGACTTTCCCTGGCGGTTGAAGATTTCTATGACCGCTTCTTCATGATAACTTATGAACACTTCATTATCGGCCGGAACCGGCCAAACCTTGAAGCTGTTTTTTTGCCTTGCCGGGATGTGGGTACATACCGTAAAATGCAAGTTGATGCTGTCGGTGCTTTGGCAGCCATAAGTATTAATGGCGTTAAGAACCATTGTTTTGTTTCCATCTGCATGTTCCGATGAATCCACCATGATGATTGCAGTATCCGGATAGTTGCCGGGGCTCCACTGGTAAACAGAGTCGTAGGCGAAACTTCCTTCCAACTCGATGACTTCATCCTGGCATACAACAGTCGAAGGATATGCAGTAAATTCAATATTGGGCTTTTGTCGTACAGCTCCTCCGAACGAATCTGAAAAGGCACTCATGCCGCAGCTGTTCATGGCACGCACCCGCACCTGGTAATATCCGGTAAAGTCTTCATCCAGATAAAGTACATTGCTGATGCCGGTGGAGTCAGGATGGAAATGGCCAGCGCTTGGGGTTAGCAGAATCCACTGATACTCGTTAGCAGCCTCAATCGGTTCAATTTCCAGCAGCACCTGCGCTGTTCCATTACACACCTCTTCTTCTCCGGTTGGGGTTCCGGGTGTGCCAGGTAACTGGTTGATGACCAGCGTGGTGTTGTCGGAAAAAGTACTGCTGCATGGCCCTTCAGGCTGAGCCTCAAGAGTTAACTCAACAGTGCCGCTGGCTACATCGTCATCGCCAGGATGATAAGTGGCACTCAAAAGATGAGCATTCTCAAAATATCCGTCACCTGAGCTGGACCACTCCACAGTATTCGGGGCTACATTTTCTGCCTGCCCCTGAACAGTGACGGGAGCATACCCACAGGTCTGTAAATCTCCTCCTGCATCAATAAGCGGTTCGGGAATAATCTGAATTGTTGAAATAGTTGTATCATTGAGCCATTCGCAGCTACCAACACCTGTGGCAACAGCCAGTATTTCGGCAAACCCCTGCAACACTTCATTTTCAGAAGGGAGGTAGCTTGCTGTCATACCGGTGTCGTCAGTGAAAATGCCGTTTCCGGAAGAAATCCAGCTAATGGCAGAGTAATTCTGCACTTCCGCAGAAACAGTTACTTCTGCACCGAAACAGGATGTATCGGCGGTGATGGAGCTTATTTCGGGAGCGGGTCCGAAAGTAATTTCCAGTGAACTCTCAGACTCAGACTGGCAATAGCCGCTGCTACTGGCAGTTAGGGTAAGCAATACCTGTCCTGCAGAATAATCATCCCCGGAAGGGTAATAGACAGTGCTTAGAACGTGTTCATCAGCAAAAACTCCATTGCCGGATGATTGCCATTGAAGGCTGTTGTAGTTGCTTGCCGTTGCCTGGTTAAGCACGGCCGGCTCTCCACTACAGAGAATTTGATCCTCACCGGCATCCACCACAGCCGAAGGGGAGAGCAAGAGTTGTGAACTCTCCGAAGCCACATCGGTGCAGCCTTCCAGAGGCTGAGCACTGGCTGTGATGGTGGTTTGTCCATGCTGGCTGTCGATAGGTCCGGGAATATATCCTGTTGACACATTATCAGGGTTTAGGAATACGCCATCTCCCATCGTTTCCCAGGTAATGGATGAAAAGTTTGAAGCCTCTGCACTAAAGAATACGGTGTCATCCGAGCATCCGTAAAGGTTGTCAGCCAGCTCCAAACTTACCGGAGGATTGAAAAATATATCTATTTCATCGCTGACGTATTCAGGATTACTTTGCGATGCAATAGTCAGGGTCACCTGTCCGGCTTGAATATCAAAACTTCCCGGGTAGTAAAATGTGCTGAGGGCTTGATTATCCTCAAAAGAACCATCGCCGGTGCTTGTCCAGGCTACAGCATCACTGCCGCTGTAATCCGCAGAAATTGCTATTTCAGTATCATTGCTGCAAGTTGTAAAATCCTCCCCGGCATAAATGGCATTTGGTGACAGCACATCAATTGATATAGTATCGGTCGAGGTGCTCTGACAAACACCGGTTCCTGAGGTAAAAACTGTAATTTGAACTGGATGAAGGGTGTCTGATAATACAGAAGTATACGTTGTGTTTGGGCCTGAATAAGTGCTCAGACTTCCTGCACCATTAATATTATGCCAACTAAAAAGATGGTTTTCTGAGGGGATGGCCGAAAGTTCAACTTCATTTCCAGCGATAATATTATTGCTTGATGCATTAATTTCAACCTCTTCCGGATCCTCTATGGTAACTACTAAAAAATCCGATGTTTGAATCTGGCAAATGCCCGGGCCGGTGGCCAAAATGGTTAGTGTAACCACACCACTTGAAATATCGCTATCTCCCGGTGTGTAATAGGTCTCCAGACTGTTTGGATCTGAAAAAGATCCATCGCCGCTGGTTTGCCAGAAAACACTTGTGCTACCGTCTGTGGTGGCAGCGAGCTCTACGCTTGAACCACTGCATATGGTTTGGTTCTCGCCGGCATCTACCTCCGAGGCAGCAGGAAAAATGAGTTTTAAAGAGTCTGTCACAGATTGGTTACAAGTCTCATCTGAAGTAGCTTCAAGGTATAACGTAACTTCTCCGTTGGTACGGTCTTCCTCACTTACAAAATAGATGGCTGTGTAAGAGCCGGGATTGCTAAAGTTCCCGCTTCCGCCGGAAGTCCACGAAACCTGCGTGGCATTGCTTATGTTGGGATCGCAGGTGAAGATATTATTTCCCGGACATAATGTATCGTTTGCACCGGCATCCGCTGACAAGACATCCCTAATAAAAACAAATGCTGAGTCGATTGCTGTGGCAGCGCATGCTTCAGTGTTAATAGCCTGAAAAAATACTTTTACCTGCTGGGCAGCTTCATCTTCCGTGCCCGGATAATATTCTGTTTGCAGAAGGTTCGGGTCAGCAAAAACACCATCCCCTGCTGTGGTCCAAATTATTGAATCGTAGTTGCTTGCTGTGGCAGAAAGCAGGGCTGTTTCTTCAAGACATATCATCTGATCGGAAACAATATTTGCTTCTGGTTCAGGGACGATGCTCAAAAGCATAAAATCATCATTTACTGTATTATAGCATTCCCCTTCACTGGCCAATCGGATTCCGGGATAGGCAGTGCCCTGCGCGAATTCCTGAGGCCCCGGAAAATACAAAGGGTTAAGAATGGTGGTGTCGCTGAAATAGCCATCGCCTTGCGTAATCCAGTAAAAATCTGCTGCGGTGTCGCTGATACTTCCCTGCAGCTGGTAAGACGGATTGCTGAAACACATTTCACCATCTTCTCCCGCCGATATTTCAGGGACCTCGGGCTGTGTGAGTGTGAACGAGCTGACATTTTCATCCTCACATTCTCCCGGTGCCAACCCGTGCAACGTCAGGGTTACTTCGTCGTTTTCTTCGAAATAGCTGCCAAAATTGTAGTAGGTCGATAGAGCCTGGTCATCCACGAAAGTGCCATTGCCATTGGATGTCCAGTAATATGAGCCGTCACCATCAGCGCTTCCGTTTACTGTAAAAGGCAACCCAAAACATGCCGTGGTATCATTTCCTGCAAACACTTCCGGTGGCATGGTAAAGGAGATCAGTTTTTCATCAGAAACTGCATTGGAGCATGGGCTGAGTGGTTGAGTGTTCAATGTGAATATTAGCTGTCCTGCTGATCTGTCGGCCTCCGAGGGAAGGTAAACCGCTTGCAAACCGTTGCTTTCAAAGCTTCCGCTGCCGTTGCTGCTCCAACTGGAAGAGCTGAAACTGTTGGCCTCACCCTGCAGGGTAATGCTGCTTAAGCTCTGGCAGACCTGTTCATCAACACCCGCATTGTTCGTGGGATTGGAAACCACTTCAAGAATCAATTCTTGTGAAGTCTCATAGTTACAGGGCGTGCCACTGGTGGCTGAGGCTGTCAAAACAACCTGCCCGCTGCTGATATCTGAAGGTCCGGGAGTGTAAGTGGTGGAAGTTCCGGTATTGCTGGTAAAAGCACCGTCACCTGTGCTGCTCCATACAACTGAACTGGTATTCGTAGTTTCTATTTCCAGGTCGTAAGGCACATTTTCGCAGGTAATGGCTTGGCTGACCATGGTAATTTCCGGCAGCGGATGGAAGCTGATAGTCAGAGAGTCAACCGCATCGCTGCATCCTTCAGATGAAGCTACAGCATAAAGCTTTACCATTCCCTGGCTGATATCCTCATCGCCCGGCATGTAGGTGGCTTCAGTTTGATTTTGACCGTTAAAAGTTCCATCGCCATTGCTGGCCCATTGTAAAGCGGTATAGTTTTCCGCTTCCGCGGATAGCTGAATTGCCTCGTTGGAGCATGTTTCATTCGGTCCTGAAGCACTTACAAGCGGTGGATCAGTAACCTCGATAATCACCGATTCTGTGTTGCTACTGCTTTGGGTGCTGATAGTGGCAACGTACTCGGTGGTGCTTGTGGGTGCGACCTCAATAGAAGGCGCACTGGATAGAACCTGTCCGTTGGATGTCCACTCTATGTTATAGGAAGTTGTTTCGGAGCAATAACCATCCGGCAAGGAAATTCCGGGAATAGCGCAAAGCTGAGATCGAAAGAATCCACGCGTAACGGTATCGGAAATCATTTCGATATAATCCATCGCGATAAGCGCATCGTAGCTGTCCTGGCTTGCTTCAGTATTGGCGATAGCTTCTCCGGCCAACTCTTCGGGTGTTTTGTAAAGGCTTTCGTCCCAATTCAGATTGATGAGCGTGCTGTCGCCATAGCTGGTGTTGAAGCTGTGATTAAATCCGTTTTGGATTTCGATGTTGGTGATATCAACGTCTGAGTCGATTAATAATGATAAAGCATAAAAGCGGAGGTCGACTGGGAGATTATTTTTAAATGTTAAAGTAACCGTGTTACCTGAAACAGACTGCTGTATATCCAAATGATCTCTTACGTAAAGGTATTGAATGACTTCCTCTGAGGTAGTGAACCAAATTTCATCAGATCCGGATTTGCCATAAGATTGCTCGATCTGTTCTGCAGCCTCCCTAAAATCAGGCATTGGTAACTGGTGCATTCCAGTCGTCGCCATTCCTTTCGTTCCGCTTTGAGCAGCATCGGCAAGTGCTTCGACGGTTGGTAAGATGGTACTGAGCCCAAATTGCCTTGTCATTTCAACGTTGTAATAATCATCGTTGTTTACGTCGTAAAAGACACCGCCGGAATAATTTGCAGAAAGCACTTGGTTATAACCATTAGCCAGAGCTACATCTCCCATTTCCACGGCACTGCCGGGTATAACAAAAAGGTTCATGTTGATTCCGCCATTTATTTCCGGATAAGTATTTCGTCTGGTAAAGCTATGATTTCGCATGATGGTATATTCCAGTCCACCTTCTGAGCCGTTGTCATGAAATCCGTGGTTGTAAATACCCCATCCATTCTGATAAAGACTGATCATTTCCTCCCAGGTGATGG
>JASMTJ010000545.1:0-1861 GCA_041694335.1 Bacteroidales bacterium | reverse complement strand
ATGAAGTGGCCGAAGGTCGCAAAGCGAACGTTCAGATTAGGCGATGAAGCTTGGCTTGGCGGCGCACCGGAGCGCAGCGTAGGTGCGTCCGACAACAGCCACTGGTTATACGATACCTACGCCCGCATCACTTAGGTCTTGGGCTCATGCCCAAATACCGCAAATTCCCGTAATCGTACCAAGGACTGCTGTTCCGCCATTTGAGCCCCATATACCGTAGGCCACGCCCTTTGGTTATGGCCATAGCCTTCTCAATTACGTCGTCTCGGGTGTTCTCTCCGAACATGAGTCCAACCAGGGAAGACCGGTACTCGACGTACTTGGGCTCTGAGCCCTGCGTATGAATTAGGTACCGCCACTCATTCTCGTCCTTCCAATCGTTCATTTTCTCAAAAAATAGCCGCCTATAATGAGAGAAAAAGTGATCAGCTACGTACTTCGCTCTACCAACCTTTTCTAAATGATCAAGGTTGATCATAAATTCCTGCTCACGGTGATCGAAGAGCTTTCTGGCAATGCCCTGATCGTAATACTCAACATCCCCTTTAAGTATTTGGCCATGAGTTTCAAGCTGGCTCTCCACTTCTTGCGTGAATCTTGCTTTATCGAATACGAGGCAGATACCTGTATGGTTATCAGCATATTGAGCCCACATTCTGGGCTTGCAGAATCCTCTCAAAAAAATGTCCTGGAGATGATTTCCAGATAGACCTTCTTTATCACGAGAAAAACACAGAAGTTGAGCGCTATCTTTTAAAGCAGACGATAACCAAGCAGATAACTGAACCGCGCTGTATTTAGCGAGGTCTCGTCCCTCGTTTGTCCCATACTCGAAAAACCACTCCTTCGATTCTTTAGGATCATTGGTTTCTCGAAAGGGCGAAAATCTTAAATTCCCATTCGGAAGAATGAAATCTATTGCCGTTTCAGGTTTAGTGTAATGATAGATATACCTATCGCTTGACCCGACGCTCTCAATCATATTTATCCGTATAACGCCCGGCTTTCGCGCCGGTTTGGAGCCGCGAAGCGGCGGAAAACCCGTCGCCGTGCAGCCGATTTTTATGTATGCTACTCGTCAGCACATGACCACAGATGGGCTTCAACTGCCTGAAGGTATTCGCTCTCAATTTGCTCACGATACTTATTCACTAGGTCGGCGTAGAAACCAAATACATCAGAATCACATATAATCCAATTGACTTGCTCATTGTTGTCCAAGATTCGGGATAACTCGTTGACTTGACTGTAAGAAAAATCTTCGTAGGACGACAGTCTCGCAATAGCAGAGTGCGTTGCGGAAAAATTGGGACTTTCACGGAGTGACTTGATATCCAACTCTTTCTCTAGCTCACTAGCCATTCGAATATCTGGATAATGATCCTTGAAGAACTGAGATAGCCTCCTGTAGAAAATAACGTCGGATTTATTTGTAGCAGACCACTCATCGGTCAAAAAATCCTTCAATGAGTTTTCATCTAATACTGAATAGTAATCCTTATCATCGGCTATTAAATACAGGTCTTCTCCCATAGGTACCTGAGAAAGAAGAACCTCCCAATTTATGGCATCGCCGAGAGATCCATTTTTTCCTGGCGGGTTCCCCACATCAACACGAAACCTTGCCTTGCTAATGACCTCTTCGTTTATAGGTAGCTTCCTCGAGTTTCGGAAAAGCTCGCCAATCACCTCATCAGCCTCAAGATTCCGTTTTTTAATGTCGGACTCCAAACTACTTACTAGGTCTTTCAATTTTTTATTAAAACTATTTTGAAGCTCACGAATCTCATCGAATTCAGGATAGCTTTTACAAAATACAGGGAAATGTGCTTTTTTATTCTGGTCCTTCAAGCGCTTGATC
>JASMTJ010000544.1:0-13105 GCA_041694335.1 Bacteroidales bacterium | reverse complement strand
GTATCTTTTGAGTCGTACCTGATGGAGCAGGAAGCAAACGACAACCAACCATAATAATTACCAGATATGGTTGAGCCTGCTGGTTTTTTAAAAACAGAAAAGAGAATAAAAGAATGAAACAAAAAACAAATAAACGCCTGATCGTTGGTCTGATTATCCTGGTAACAGTGGTTAACCTGGCCAGCCTGGGCGCCATTGTCTATCTGAGATATTATGCTGATGGTTTGGGAGATTTCAAAAAGCCGGAACGCTTTGAAAGACCTGATCGCTATGACCCCAACAAAGAGACCCGCTTGCTTTTCGAAGAGGCCAGGCAAAAGTTCAAGGCAAAGATTCATCCGCATGCCCGCGAATTGCGTGCAAACCAGTCGATGATTATGGAAGAGTTGATGAAGGAAAATCCTGACAAAGCACTTCTTGACTCGCTGGCCCAACGTTCAGGAAGGTTACATGCTACTATTCGACAAAATATGACCGATGTGTTTATTGAAATGAACCGGAAAGCTGACCCTGAACAACAGAGGCATTTGCGACGCTTCTATCGTCATTTTATGATGGATGACAGGCCACATCATCACCGCGAAAGACAGTACCGCAATAGAAAAGGAAAAAAACCTGATGGCTCACCGCAAGGTTTTTAAATGTCAGATGTCAAATAGCTGAACTTTAAAAACAAAAAGAGATGAAAAAATTAAGAGGAAAAGTATTAACAGCAGGAATGATAAGCTTACTGCTTTTGGCGAGCACAACTATTTTTGCACAGCGTGGCCGCGGATACATGCAGGGGCAGCGCGGACCGGGTTCTACACAGGCAGAGTGCCGGATTCCTGACTTAACTGAAGATCAGCAGGAGCAGATCAACACGTTAAGAACGGAGCACTGGAACGAAATGGATGAGTTTAGAACCGATATGAGAATCCTGCGTGCGGAGATGAAAGACCTTACCAGCGGCAGTGACTACGACGTAAAGGCTGCCAATAAAAAAATCGAGGAAATCAGCGATCTGAAAGAAAAAATGATGAAAGCTCAACTAAATCACCGCGATGAGGTGAGGAGCTTACTCACAGACGAGCAGAAAGTGTTCTTTGACAAGCACCATCCCGGAAAGGGGAATGGCTTCGGAAAAGGACACGGCCCCAGAGGCCATCGCGGACAAGGCCGTTACGACTGCCCGAATAACAGAGGCCCTCGATGGTAATCTAAGAAGAATTGATACGGAAGCCGGTTTCAGCGTTGAGACCGGTTTTTTTACAAGTGTAGCAAATTCAACTTATTGCGGATATCAGACTCATTAAAAGGCTTTGTAATGTAAGCATTCATTCCCACTTCGTAGCACTCCTCAGGGGTTCCTTTTACTTTCTTGGCCGTGCAGGCAATAATAGGCATTACTTTGTTCAGCTCTTTACGGATGGTAACCGTAGCCTCAAAGCCATCCATTTCAGGCATCATAAGATCCATAAGGATGGCGTCGTAATCAGTTTTCTTAACCATTTCTACTGCCTCGGCCCCGTTTCTTGCAATATCATGTTCAATCTTCAGCGACTTTAATGCTTTGGAAGCTACCAGCTGATTTATCTTATTATCCTCAGCAATGAGCATTTTTAAATGAGGGAAGGTTTTTTTGGATGCTTCTGCTTTGGGTTGGTCCTTTGATGACTTTTCCATACGCTTATGTTTTTCGAGTGGTACTCTGAAGGAGATAATCGTTCCTTTGTCTTTTTTGTTTTCAATGCGAACACTTCCTTTCATAAGTTTAATCAGCTCTACTGAAATATATAAGCCCAGGCCGGAACCTTCATACTTTCTTGTGGCCGTGTTGTCCGACTGATCAAACTCATTATCAATTTGTTTAATGATTTCAGGATCAATTCCAATACCGGTATCTTCAATGATGAAAACCACTTCACCTTCACCTCCGCCATCCTTCACAGAAATTGTGGCAATGCCGCCTTCATTAAACTTGATGGCATTTTCGGTGAGGTTGATCAACACCCGTTGGAGCTTACCCAAATCGCCGGTGCGGTCCAAATCAATATCCGGAGCAATTTCATAGCCCAGGGTCACCTTGTTTTCCTCAGCTGTGTAGCGAAGCATATCCGAAAGGGTATTTAAAACCTCCCTGATGTTGAAAGAGTCTTTTTTCAAATCCATTGTTTCAGACTCTATCTTTTTGAAATCTATCACGTTATCGATCAACATATTAAGACTCTTGGAGGTGCTCTCAAGCTTTTGAAGCAAAGCAACTTGATCTGTGTTCAGCTTGGTTTTGGCCAGCATATCCAGCAACCCGCTGATGGCGTGAACCGGAGTCCGGATTTCATGACTGGTATTTATCACAAATTGGGTCTTCGACTGACTGGCTCTTTCAGCTTTCTGATAAGCTTCTTTTAAAGAAATATTCGCATTGATGATATCTGTAATGTCGCGTGCTACCACCGTAAGCTCCATCATACTTTCCTGATGAATATCCAGTGAAGCATTCTGTCCAATCCATAATTGCTCTCCAAAACGGTTCACAATCGGGAATTCAATATACGTGGTTTCTATTCCTTTTCGGAATTGGTCGCGATAAAAGCGCGAAATATTCGCCACATATCCGGGATGGATAATCTGCTCAAAGTCCATCCCCATCAGCTCGTGCCGTGAGAAACCCGTTATTTCGAGGGTTTTCTCATTCATGTAGATAAACCTCCCGTTACCATCGATTCGGTAAATGATATCGGTAGCCGACTCTACAATAGATTGATAACGCTCTTCCTGTCGCTTTAATTTCTCGCTTTGCTCCTTATTTTCGAGTGTATTGGTAATCATCTGCCCTACAAACCGGAGCATTTTAACGGTATCTTCCGAAAAAGAAACATAACTCTTCACAAAATCAAAGCCAATAAAGCCCTTCAGGTTTCCACGACTTGCCAGCGGAATAACCAGCAACGAAAGAATAGACTGCGCCTCTAAAATTTCCCTTTCTCCTGATGCCTTTTCGGGAAGATGGTCGAGGGTTGGTAAATAAATTGACTCAAATTTCGATAGCTTTTCAATCCACCACGGGAAGGTGTCGGACGGAAGGCTTTGAAGATTCTCAATTTCAGGCTCTACACCTTCACTACACCACTCATGTGTATTGGTCATTAAATTGCCCTTATCGTGAAACTGAAAAATGTAACTTCGATCGGCACTGGCAAAAGCTCCAATCCTTCCAAGGGCCTGATTGATACCCTCATCAATATCTTTTGAAGGCAAGTTAATAAAAGAAGTGCTGATTTCGAGCAACACTTGTTCGAAGGCCAGCCTGAATTCGCGTTCCTGCTCAGCCTGCTTCATGCCGGTAATATCAGTGAAAGTGCCGGCCATCTTACTGTCCAGCTTTTCATCTACTGTAATGTCCTGCGACACGCTTCGCAGCCAGCGCTGCTCGCCATCAGGCATCCTGATAGCAAAATCAGATGAAAAACCCGGAGACAGAAGGGCTTTTTCCCAGATTTCCCTGGCTTCTTCTTCACTGCCTGCAAGAATGCGATCAGCAGGCTCAAAAGGATTATCTGACAACTGATCCATGGTAACACCCAATATCAGCTCCAGGGCCGGACTGATATAGGTAAACTGGCGTTTATCCGAATCGAAAATCCAGAACACATCGTTTATTGCCGTTACCAGGTTTAGAAACTCCTGCTCGCGGGCCTTTAATTCTTTCTCAGCTTTCGTACGCTTCTTGACTTCATCCACCACACGTTTATGGTATAAATTCCCGATAATTGACTGTGTAAACTGCTCAAGAACTTTTTCCAGCTTCTTCAATTCCACAGCATCCCATTCATAGCGCCGGGCAAACTGGTACATCTTAATAAAACCTATGTTTCCAAGAGGATACACAGTATAAACTCCTTTGTGAATACCTTCTTCAGTAATAAAATCACTGAACCCTGATGACAGGTAAGAAACACTAACAGCACCGCCTTTTGAAATTTTTCTGGAAATCAGACATTCTTCGTCGAGCTTATCTTCTACAATTCGGAACCTTGGGTTGCTATAAACCATACTAAAGGCATTACTTTTCAATGTGTTATCGAGCACACTCTCCTTCAGCCACACGTTCACTATATCAATGTTTTTGCGGGCCATCAAAACGCGAACGAAATTGTGGATATTTTCCTTCAACTTAAAGGAACTCCCCATTGCAAGCGATAGCTCATACAACAGTGATATGTCATGGATAATATTTACTTTTTCAACACTCTTCATTAAAAGCTCCTATTAAAACCGATTTACTAAAAAACTCCAGATAACCCGAGTCAAGTGAGGCTGCATTTCCAAGGCTCAACACGCCGCATATCGACTGGCTGTCAGGGTATTTAAGAAACTCATTCCTGATAGCTTCCAGCTCATTAAAAATGTTTTTTCCCAGAAATCTGTAACGCGAAAAGCTCTCAAACACCACCAGTTGGTTCACAGAACCCGCCTGTTTCAAACTCTCACGTGTCGCTTCCCGGGCAGCATCACACAGGCTATCTTCATCCCCTTCCATGATGTGTATGAGCGCATTATCATCCACATTGCCCATACACACAAGCTCGTCCTTGCTATTTATCATGATAGGTGTTCTTACAACCACTTCGCTATTCTCCCGGTATAAGCCCAATGGAAAGCCCAGTGACTCTTCACGAAAATTTTCTCTGCTGATGTTACCCGCATGCTCAGCCAATTCTTCTTTATAAACTTCAAACGCATTGCGCCAGTTAAGCGACTTAACATGATTCTTATCTGATTCAGTAACCAGAAGCGGCCCTTTGAATGTACGCCAGCCATGCTTGACACTCAAACCGATCTCGCACTCACAAAACATGACCACCATTCCATTCTCAACAAGTCCTTTTTGCGAAAAAAGAACGGGTTTCTGCACCAGGTCGCTTGTGCCTGCCCCCGCTCCAAAATACTTAACACTTGTCCCCAGGTAGCGGTATAGCTCTGACAAATAAAAAGAAAGGTTTTCTGATAATCCGTCAAGCATCAGAAAAGCAGTGTTAGGCTTCTCCGATTTAACATACTCAATCAGAGGAATCATGTCTTCAGGCCCCTTCAAATCGCCTTCGAAAATAAAGCTTTCACCCTTTCCGGAATACCTTTGAATAATTACACCTTCTTCAAGTACTTCCCCTTCATTTATCAGGTATGGAAAAATTCCACCGGTAAATGTCACTCCTTGAATATTGAACAAATCAATAAGCGAGGCAGCATTAAACATATCTTCGCTGGCTAAAAATATGAGGTAAACAGCCTCTTCCTTCTTGCCATCAAAAAGATGTTTGCTTATTTCGTCGACATCTACATTTTTGAAATACATACTATCATTTAAAGTAACGGACGAGTTTGTCTAATTATGTTTTATATAACTGCAAACTTTATTCAACCATTAGTTTTTCATTTCTAATCAATTATCAATACAAAAGCTATACCCAACCGTATATTGGTTTCGCTATCAGTTGTTTATACCCTAATTGACCACCTGGTTTTGTTTTAGAACAAAAATTCCATTCCTTTTTGGGACAAATTATCTTATAAATTTAAGTTTTATATTCATTTTTACAAGAAGAGATCATCAAATTTCATTGAAATGATTATTTTTGTGTTAAATATTCAGGATATGACATTTGTATTTGTCACACGTATTACAAAGAAGATGATCTTTCTTAATATTAAAAACCGCGACCATTTTCCATATTGCGCGGCATAGCCGTATATCCCACCACCTTATTTCTTTCAATTAGTTATTAATCGTTTTAAAACAAATCAATATGGATTTACCTTTCTCAGAATCATATAAAATCAAGATGGTGGAAACCATCAGAAAAAGTACTCGCAGTGAGCGCGAACAGTGGATAAAAGAAGCAAAGTATAACCTCTTTAACCTGAGGAGCGAGCAGGTGTTTATAGACTTGCTTACCGATTCGGGCACAGGTGCTATGAGCGACAAGCAGTGGTCAGAGCTTATGCTGGGCGATGAGAGTTATGCCGGTGCGCGGTCTTACTACAAACTAAAAGACACTATCAGAGAAATACTCGGGTTTGAGTACTTTCTACCAACCCACCAGGGACGCGCAGCAGAAAATGTTTTGTTTTCAACCATCGTTAAAGCGGGCGACTTTTTACCCGGTAATGCACATTTTGACACTACCAAAGGTCACATCGAATTTCGCAAGGCACATGCAATCGATTGCACTATCGACGAAGCTTGCAACACCCAACTGGAGCATCCCTTTAAAGGGAACCTGGACGAAGAAAAGCTCGAAAAAGTACTTAAAGAAAACCCGAGCGAAAGAATACCCGCCATCATTGTTACAGTAACTTGCAACACATCGGGCGGACAGCCTGTTTCGATGGAAAACATGCGCATGGTGCGCCGTCTGGCTGACAAGTACGGTGTCAGAGTAGTGTTTGATTCAGCTCGCTTTGCTGAAAATGCCTACTTCATAAAAATGCGCGAAGACGGGTACGCCGACAAAAGCATTCGTGAAATTGTAAGCGAAATGTTCAGCTACGCCGATGCCATGACCATGAGCTCTAAAAAGGATGCAATTGTCAATATGGGTGGTTTTATTGCTTTGAAAGACAAAGAGCTGTTCCGTCAGGCCAGCACGTTCAATATCATGTTTGAAGGCTTTATAACTTACGGTGGTATGTCGGGACGCGATATGAATGCTCTGGCTCAGGGACTGAGAGAGGGAACCGAGTTTGAGTATTTACAGACACGGATTCGTCAGGTTGAATACCTTGGAAGCAAACTGGATGAATACGGAATAAAATTCCAACGCCCGGTGGGTGGCCATGCTATCTTTGTGGATGCAAAACAGGTGTTACCCAATGTTCCGCGCGAAGAATTTCCGGCACAAACGCTGGGCATTGAGCTCTATCTTGAAGCCGGTGTCAGGGGCGTGGAGATTGGCGCCATCTTGGCCGACCGCGACCCGGACACCCGCGAAAACCGTTATCCTGAGCTGGAAATGTTGCGCCTGACCATCCCGCGAAGGACCTACACCAACAACCACATGGATGTGATTGCTGCTGCCCTCAAGAATGTGGCCGACCGTAAAGACGAAATCACACATGGAGTTAAAATTATGTGGGAAGCGCCTATTATGCGTCATTTTACAGTGGAACTGGACAGACTTTAAAGACAATAAGCCAACCAGTGAAAGTTGGTTGGCTTTTTTAATTCATTAATGTGATAATAAGCGCCGGGAATTGTTTTCCGGCGTTTACTTTGCTTCAGATGTTCAAGAGTCATTTCACTGTGGGTTAGCTTGAATTTACCTTCTTATAAAATTGACTTTCTGATTTATGATCGCATTGAAAATCAGTCTATAAAAGAATATATTAATCGGGCAGGAGTGATTTTATCTCACCAGTAAGAGCCTTATTGATGATTAAATCCACGCCAATCCACTAAAATCTGCATAATTACACCTCACATTAAACTTTCTGTTAAAAATTCCGTTTTGGGTTGGTAATTGATAAAAAAATAGCATTTTTGCAGCAGCAATGAGAAAACAAACAGCACATATCGCGATTCATCATCACCATCATACCAATGGAATGTGATAATAGCGTAAAACTGTGCACAAAAAATATTTGAAAGGCTTGCAGTTTTGCAGGCCTTTTTTCGTTTAAAAGCAAAATAATGAATAACAATACACTACATCATCTGCATCATCACCATTTGGAAAATCCTCCGGAATGGAAGCGCTGTAGCATGTAGTGAAATAAACCAATGTATCACTAAAGGCCTGCGGACTTCCGCGGGCCTTTTATATTTAAACAGATTTATGGAAAAACTTAAGATTGCAATTCAAAAATCCGGTCGCTTGAGCGAAAAGTCGATGAAACTCTTTGAGGAGTGCGGCATTAGCCAGAACAACGGAAAACGCAAGCTCGTGGCCACTTCTCCCGACTTCCCGGTGGAATGGCTGTTTCTTCGGGATGATGACATCCCTCAATATGTTAACGATGGCGTGGCCGATATCGGGATTGTAGGGGAAAACGAGGTGCTCGAAAAAGGCTATCCGGTCAGGATAGTTGAAAAACTTGGCTTCGCGCGATGCAAGCTCTCGCTGGCCATTCCAAAAGAATACGAGTATTCAGACCTCAACTGGTTTCAGGGCAAGCGCATTGCCACCTCCTACCCCAAAATCCTTAACGACTTCTTTTCCGAAAAAGGCATCAAGACTGAAATACACCAAATCAGCGGATCGGTAGAAATCTCTCCGGCCATTGGATTGGCTGACGGAATCTTTGATATCGTCAGCAGTGGCAGCACGCTTATCAGCAACGGACTCAAAGAGGTGAAAACCGTAGCAACATCGGAAGCGGTCATCATCGGCAAAGCGGATTTGAGCCAAGCCCAACAGGAAATCCTGGAAAAGCTACTCTTCAGGATTCGGGCCACCCAGAAGTCACGAAAAAACAAGTACGTAGTGCTGAATGCTCCCAACGACCGACTGGATGAGATTATCAAACTGATTCCGGGAATGAAAAGTCCCACCGTTATGAGCCTGGCCAATGAAGGTTGGAGCTCGGTGCACTCGGTCATCAACGAAGACGTCTTCTGGGAAGTCATTGATGCACTCAAACAAAAAGGAGCGCAGGGAATCCTGGTGATGCCAATAGAAAAGATGATTGTATGATGGGGAGTGTTTAGGTGCTTAGGTTTTTAAGTTGCTATGTTAATTGGCAATGAGCGGCTGGCAGTTGGCCAATGCCAATTGAAGCCCTTCGGGGATAAAGCAAAACAAACTTTAACCAACATGTTGGCTAATATTTTCGCCTTTCCACCTATGCATTTGAAAATACGACTCCGCTGGAGTCGGCGATTTTTGTTTTATCCAATTTTCTATAAACATTTAAATCCCAAAGGATTTAAGAGGAATGAACCGAATCCTTGCTTTCAACGGTTTGATGCCAGCGGCATCGTATGTTTATAGAAAATCATGGGTTTAGAATCGCCCGCGACTCCGGCAGGAGTCGAACGAACGAAGGCAAAAGTTACTAAGTTTTTAGATTTATAAGTTAAAGAGAATAAGAAAATGCAAATAAGAAAATATCCCGGTAAAAGTGAATGGTCTGGTTTGCTGGCGCGGCCACAAATCGAACAGGTGAGCCTGAGAGAGCAGGTTCAAATCATTCTGGATGATGTAAAAAGAAACGGCGATGAGGCCTTATCACGCTACACAAAAATCCTCGATGGATTTGAGACAACGAGCTTCGCCGTTAGCAAAGAAGAATTTGCGAAGGCAGAAAAACAGGTTTCTGAAAAACTCAAAGATGCCATTAAAACGGCTGCTGAGAATATCGAAAAGTTTCACTCGTCTCAAATGCCGGCAAATCTCACGATCGAGACCACGCCCGGAATAGAATGCCGTCAGAAAGCTGTTGCGATAAACGCTGTCGGGCTCTACATCCCGGGCGGGACAGCGCCGCTGTTTTCCTCTGTTTTGATGATGGCCCTTCCGGCGCGCATTGCCGGATGCCAAAACATCATCATGTGCACACCACCCCGCAGAGATGGCAGCATCGATCCGGCGATTTTGTTTGCCGCTAAGTATTCGGGCGTCACGCAGGTTTTCAAAGCTGGCGGAGCGCAAGCTATCGCCGCCATGAGCTATGGAACGGAGAGCATTCCGAAAGCGAATAAAATTTTTGGTCCGGGCAACCAGTATGTGACCGCGGCCAAGCAGATGGTTTTTCTGGATGGCACCGCCATCGACATGCCCGCCGGACCATCGGAGGTGATGGTGGTGGTGGATGAGACGTCCAACCCCGAATACGCTGCCGCGGATTTACTCTCGCAGGCCGAGCATGGCGCCGACAGCCAGGTGGTGCTGGTGTCTTCGGATGAAGAAACGGCAGAAAAAACACGCAGCTTCCTGTTAAAGCAGCTCGAACAGTTACCCAGAAAGGAAACCGCAGAGCAGGCCCTGGAAAAAAGCCGCCTGCTCCTTCTGAAAAAGGAAGACATACCGGATATCATCAATTCATACGCGCCGGAGCACCTGATACTCTCGACCAAAGATCCGGAAGCGCTGGCTGAAAAAGTTGAAAACGCCGGCTCTGTTTTCCTTGGTGATTTCACGCCGGAGAGTCTGGGTGATTACGCCTCCGGCACCAACCACGTGTTGCCCACCAACGGGAGCGCCAAAGCCTTCAGCGGTGTGAACCTGGATGCGTTTATGAAGAAAATCACCTTCCAGAAAGCTACCGAAGACGGCTTACGCCGAATTGGCGATGCCGTGGAAACCATGGCCGCCGCCGAGCAGCTCGAAGCGCACAGAATGGCAGTGGCTGTAAGAACGAAAAACCTTAAACCATCATGATTGAACCCAGAGAAAACATAAAAAAGCTAAAGCCTTACACTTCGGCAAGAGACTTAGTGAAGGAGCAGGATTTGGTCTTTCTGGATGCCAACGAAAATCCCTTCGACAGCGAAATGAACCGTTATCCCGATCCGCACCAGCAAAAACTGAAAAAGACCCTTGCCGGGAAGTTGAAGACGGATGCGTCACGAGTTTTTGTGGGGAACGGAAGTGATGAGGTGATCGACCTGGTAATTCGTGCTTATGCGGAACCGGGAAAAGATCGCATCCTGACACTCGGGCCTACCTACTCGATGTATGAGGTGCAGGCTGCTATTCAGGGTGTGGCGGTGAAGGAGATTCTGCTGGATGACGATTTTCAGCCTAGTCCCGACAAGGTGATGCAAGAGGCCACCGAAAGGGACAAAGTTCTGTTTATCTGTTCGCCGAACAACCCAACCGGAAACCTGATTGAGCGAGAGAAAATCATTTCTTTGCTTGAAAGATTCAACGGACTTGTGTTTGTTGACGAAGCGTATGTGGATTTTGCCCCTGAAGGATCGGTCATCGACCTCGTGGAAAACTATCCGAACCTGCTGGTTTCGCGCACTTTCTCCAAAGCTTTTGGAATGGCCGGAATCAGGTTGGGAATGGGGATAGCACAGGAAGAGATAATCCAAACGCTTTCAAAAATCAAATATCCTTACAATGTAAACCGCCTGACCCAAAACGCAGCTATCGAAGCGCTGACAACCCCCGGAAAGGTGAAGGAACAGATAAATATCATACTGAAGGAAAGAAGCACACTCAAAACGACGTTATCAAAACTTTCATTCGTAAAAAAAGTCTTTCCGTCAGATGCTAATTTCCTGTTGCTGGAGGTGACTAATGCGGCCTCTCTGATCGACTATTTGAAAAAGAAAGGCATCGTGATAAGAAACCGCAGCGGAGTGATAGCCAGCAAGGAGCTGGTCAGAATAACCGTGGGTACTCCCGGACAAAATCAAAAACTGATTTATGAACTTAAAAACTTTGACAATGGATAAAATACTTTTCATCGATCGCGATGGCACGCTGATTCGCGAACCCGCCGACGAACAAATTGATTCGCTGGAGAAGCTGGAATTCCTTCCGGGTGTATTTCGCAACCTTTACTTTATTCAGCATTTGCTGGATTATCGCCTGGTGATGGTTTCGAACCAGGACGGGCTGGGCACAGAAGCCTATCCGCGTGAAGCATTTGAAAAAGTGCAGTCTAAGATGATGAGCGCACTTCAGAATGAAGGCATCATTTTCGAAGAAGTGTTGCTGGACGAATCCACAGCAGCCAACCCTTCACCCTCGCGCAAGCCGGCCACAGGAATGGTCAGGCCATTTCTGGATAGGATGGACTGGGATCGCAGTAAATCCTTTGTGATTGGCGACCGCCTCTCAGATATCGAACTTGCCGGAAATATGGGAATCCGGGGCATTCTTATGAGTGACCAAAAGGTTGAAGGTAGTCTGAAAGAAGTAGCCGCATTGATCAACGCCGGCTGGGACGAGATCTTTAGTTTTCTGAGGAATGTGGATAAGAGCGCGGTCATCAGCCGGAAAACCAAAGAAACAGATATCCGCGGAAAGCTGCTGCTTTACGGCTCCGGGCAAGCGCAAATCAGCACCGGACTGGGATTCTTTGATCACATGCTGGAGCAACTGCCGAAGCATGGCGGGCTGGACCTTTCGCTGGATGTAAAAGGCGACCTTGAGGTGGATGAGCACCACACCATCGAAGATACCGGTCTCGCCCTTGGGGAGGCCTTTGCTGCCGCTCTTTCCAATGCCAGGGGGATACAGCGCTACGGCTTTGTGCTTCCGATGGATGAGAGTAAGGCCGGGGTGACGCTGGATTTCGGAGGACGTGCTGAGCTGGTCTGGGAAGCGGATTTCCGGCGTGAGAAAATCGGGGATGTGCCCACGGAAATGTTCCGGCACTTTTTCAAGTCTTTTGCGCAGGCAGCCAAGTGCAACCTGCACATCCAATGCACTGGTGATAATGAGCACCATAAGATTGAAGCGATCTTTAAAGGGCTGGCCAGAGCTGTTAAAATGGCGGTAAGGCAAGACCAAATGGATGTGACACTACCCACCACGAAAGGAATGTTATGAGAACAGCAATCATAAAATACAACGCCGGAAACATCAGGTCGGTGGCCTTTGCATTGGAACGGTTGGGGCAGCAGCCTCTGATTACGGATGATGCCACCACTATCCGAAATGCAGACAAGGTCATTTTTCCGGGAGTGGGCGAGGCTTCGTCGGCTATGCAGTTCCTCAAAGAAAAGAAGCTGGACACAGTTATCAAAACACTGGAGCAGCCGGTGTTGGGGATTTGCCTCGGACTGCAGCTGATGTGCAGCTTCAGCGAGGAAAACAACACTGACGGGCTGGACATTTTTCCTGCCAAAGTGAAGCGCTTTGACGGCGGAGTAAAAATCCCTCATGTGGGATGGAACCAAATCACGAACCTGCAGAGCCCGCTTTTCGAAGGGGTGAAAGAGGAAAGCTATGTTTATTTTGTACACAGCTATTTTGCGGAGCTGAGCCCCCACACCATTGCCCGCACGGATTATGGACACCCCTTTTCGGCCGCCGTCCGATTCAACAATTTCATTGCCACACAGTTTCACCCTGAAAGGAGTGGACAAACAGGAGAACAAATCTTGAAAAACTTTTTAGCATTATGATAGAACTTATACCAGCAATGGACATCATCGACGGCAAGG
>JASMTJ010000543.1:0-30267 GCA_041694335.1 Bacteroidales bacterium | reverse complement strand
TATTATGATACTGTAGGGTGTTGCTTATTTCGTAACTACCTGAACCATAGGAGAAGGCCTTGACCATGGCCATAATTTTTGTCTCGGGTTTCAGCAACTGGCGATAGTAGTTGAGGTTGTGAACCAAAGCGTTGAGGTTTATCTCCAGCACGGTTTCATGGTCTTTTTTCTGGAAAGCCTTGCTGATTCTTTCAAATTCAAAAACCCTTGCGCCTTTCAGAAGTATTGCCTCGCTGTGAAAGCCCGAAAAGGGGTTGTTCCTGATAAAGTCATCCGTGCTTTTAAAGAAGTTTTTTTCCATCGGGAAAAGGTTGGCCATTCGGCTGATGCCTTCGCCCACTCCTATAATTTTATGGATATTCTTTTTTTCAAGGATTTGTGCCACCTCACCGTAAAGCTCCATGTCGGAGCGGCTGCTTTGCAGGATATCTGAAAGAATCAATGTCTTTTTCCGGTGCTGGTTTTGCTGGTTCAGGAAGTCAAGTGCAATGGAAAGCGAATGGATATCCGAATTGTAGCTGTCGTTGATTATAGTACAATCGTTGATACCTTCTTTCAGCTCCAGCCTCATAGCGATGGGCTGTAATTCTTTCATCCTGTTTTTGATGACTACATAATCGTACCCCAGGTGCAGCATCGTGGCCCAGCAATGGATGGCATTTTCAACCGAAGCGTCATCTGTAAAGGGAATTTCCACTTCAATTTCATGGTTGTTGTGGATTCCGTAGATCGTGGATTTTGTTTTCTTTTTCTTAACCTCCGTAATCCGTAAATCGGCATCGGTCTGCCGCGACCATTTAAAAAGGTGCACGTTGCGGCCAATTTCCGAGCGGATAATCACTTCCCGTATTTCACCATAGTCCGGATTATAAACCAGGGTATCGGCTTTGGTAAAGAGCTTTAGTTTCTCACCTGCTTTCTGGATACGGCTGATAAAATTCTTGTCGTGTGCAGCTCCAATGTTGGTGAAAATTCCGATGGTGGGTTTAATAATTTCCTGAAGCGGAGTCATCTCTCCGGGTTCAGAAATGCCGGCCTCAAAAATGGCCATCTCATTTTCTTCATTCATGGGCCACACCGACAGCGGGACACCTATTTGAGAGTTGTAACTCTTCGGAGAACGAAGAATGTTTTTGTCTTCATGAAGCAGTTGAAAAAGCCACTCTTTGACAATGGTTTTTCCGTTACTGCCGGTTATCCCGATAACCGGAATATCAAACTTTTTCCTGTGAAAAGCACTGAGCTTTTGAAGGGCTTTCAGCGTGTCATCAACCTGAATGAAGTTGGCATCGCTGTGCCGCCCGGAATAATCAGTTTCTGAAACCACAAAATTCCTTACGCCCAGGTTATACAGTTCCTCAATAAACCGATGGCCGTTGTTTTTCTTACTTATCAGTGCAAAAAACAAAGTGTCCTGAGCAGTAATCAGGCGGCGGCTGTCAATAAGAATATCATTGATGGCCGTGTGATCTTGATTATTAAGAAAAAGTTGACCTCCTAGTATTTTTGCAATCTCTTCAACAGAATAGCGATGCAACATCATAAGCTGATTTTTAACGTGGTGAAGGAGAGGGCCGGTTCTCATTTTGTGGCCCCGAACCCTGCTGTGAATGGTTTCCGTTCAGACGCAAATACTCCTGACGGTTCCGGTAGATTTCGCAAGCAAGATAGACGGCTTCTCTGAATGATTCTTCAGAGGCCAGTCCTTTTCCTGCAATTTCGTAGGCGGTGCCATGTGCGGGCGAAGTTCTGATAATCGGGAGCCCGGCAGTGTAATTGACCCCTGAATTGAAGGCCAGAGCCTTAAAAGGCAGCATTCCCTGGTCGTGATACATGGCCATAACAGCGTCAAATTTCCGGTAGTTGGGTGTGCCAAACAATCCATCGGCAGGATAAGGGCCAAATGCCAGAATGCCACGGTTGTTGGCCTCTTCAATGGCCGGAATGATCACTTCCTGCTCTTCCTTCCCGATAAGGCCTTCATCGCCGGCATGGGGGTTGAGGCCCAGCAGCGCGATTTTTGGCTTCTCAATAGCAAAGTCCTGCTGAAGCGAATTGTTGAGGATTTTCAGTTTCCGCAGAATCAAATCCTGGTTGATGGTGTTGGGGACTTCCCTTAACGGGATGTGTCCGGTCATGACGCCAATGCGGATATCATTTCCTATCATCAGCATCAGGTCGTCATGCTCGCCAAAGCGCTCGGCCAGGTATTCGGTGTGTCCCGGGAAACTGAACTTATCCGACTGGATGTTATTCTTGTTTATCGGCCCTGTTACCAGAACGTCAATATCTTTGCTGTTCATGGCGTTAACCGCTGCTTCGAGCGACATAAAAGCCAGCTCACCGGCAATGGTGGTGGATTTCCCCAACTCAATCTTTACTTCCTGATCAATAATATTGACGATGTTGGTGCGATGCTCCACAGCTTGCGATGGGCTCTTCACAAGGTTCAGGTTGAAATTGTTTATGTTTAGCGCCTTCCGGTGATAAGACGCTGCCTTGGATGAGCCAAACACGATAGGAGTGATATTTTCAAGCATCCGCTTATCAAGAAAAGTCTTGATAATGATTTCGTAAGAAATGCTGTTAATATCACCGTGAGTTACCCCTACCTTTATTGTATCGTTTTCTTGTTTCATTATATGGTCTTTAATGCAATGATGACCAGGCCTCTCAGCGCATCAACACATCTTTCGCACAATTGCACTTCATATTTATGTTGATGATTTTCTTCTTAAAAGCCCAAAAAGCAGAGCCAAAAATCCACTCTGCTAAAGTCTTGATTTATTTATGGTAAAAGTAGCAAATTATTGCTGATTGCTGAAAAAATCGAAGAGCAATCTGACGCCATAACCCGATCCGCCTTTTCCATGATATTCTTTGGGCTGGCTAAAGAAGGCCACACCGGCGATGTCGAGATGAATGTATGGATAATCAGTAAAATGCTCGAGGAATTTACCGGCATGCATGGCTCCTCCTTCAGCCCCACCAAGATGTTTCAAATCAGCAATATCTGATTTCAGCTCTTCGGCATACTCTTCCCAGAAAGGCAGCTCGGCAACTCGCTCGTAGACGTTTTCTCCACTTTCCTTCAAAAGACTCATTTCATTATCGGCATTACCCATGGCCACCACACCATGCCCGCCTATTGCCCTGGCAGCAGCACCGGTGAGGGTGGCCGCATCCATGACCAGCATGGGGTCATACTTTTTGGCGTAGCTCAGCGCATCGGCCATAATCATACGTCCTTCGGCATCGGTGTTTATTACCTCCACGGTCGTACCATCATACATCGTGATTACATCGCCGGTGACGTAGGCATTTCCATCCACGCGGTTGTCGGTGGCCGGAATCAGCGCAATGATGTGCACCGGAAGCTTTGCCTTGGCGATAGCTGCCAGCGTGTTGGCCATGGTGGCTGCCCCGGCCATGTCCATTTTCATGTTGTTCATGTATTCGCCCGGCTTCAGGTTCATTCCGCCAGTGTCGAAAACAACGCCTTTACCTACCAGCACAAAAGGCTTTTCGTTCACCGGATTTTCGGGCTTCCATTCCATGATAGAAAAAGTGGGTGGATCGATGCTGCCCTTGTTTACGGCCAGCAGACCGCCCATCTTCAGCGCTTCAATCTTTTTCTTGGTCAGGACCTGTACTGTCGCGCCCGATTCTTTTCCGGCTTCTTCGATGAGCTCGCTGAGCTTTGTGGCATTGAGGTGCGACAGTGGCATGTTCACCCAGTCGCGGGTGCGATATACTGCTTCAACCAAAATATTCAGGTTTTTTACGGCCTTATCTTCCAGCTGATCATCAACAATCTCTATTGATTGCAGGGTGTTTGGTTTCTTTTTTTCCGGCTTCTTGTATGCTTCAAACTGGTAGTTGGCCAGTGCCATGCCTTCGGCAAAAGCTACGGGTACGAAAGGTTCTGTTTCTGATGGGATAACCTGTGCCTCGCTAACCTTCAGGCGGTTGAGGCTTTCGCAAGCGGCTTTTCCGGCTTTTCTTGATGCTTCGGCATCCTGCGTAAAGTTATCTTTGAGTTTAATAATGTTTACCAGAATTACATAATCAAGCCGGTTCAGTTCGAAAGAAGTGGAGTTATGCGTTTCAAACTGATCGTGGATATAAGCAAGCTCTTTTTCAGAGAGCAGCCTCTTTGGGAGTGATTCTACATTATGGCTCAGAATAATGGTGTCTCTATTTTCCTTTTGTGATAACGATTTTAGTATCTGCATATCTGTTGTTTTGTTTGCAAAATTAGTAAAAGGAGATACTTTCCGGGGCTCAGGCATTTTTAAAAGAACCACGGAAAATATCTGGCAAAGGTAAAGTACTAAACAGTGAAAAAAGCTTTAATGTTGACTATCCTCGTGTTGGTAAATATTGTCAGTATTGCGGTAGCCTGAATTGTTTTTAAACCAGTCGTTGTATTGGGTTCCTGATGATTCGGCCCAGTCTTTAAACTTAAGATGGGCTTCTGTAACCATGATTTTCTCAACCGGATAATCAAACGGTTCGGGAATGCGGATGGCCCACGGCAGGTTGTTTTCTGTTTTGTAGTATCGTTCGACACTCTCATCCGAGTTATCGTCCATGGAGCCAAGCATGGTTTTATCAGCTAAATTGCTTGGGGCATAATTAGCCAGATGGACTTCCCTTCCTCGTTCGCCGTTGACAATCATAAAAGGATTAAACTGTTCAATTTTCAGGTCCCCGATGGTCATGGTGTTTGCGGTGAAGGTAATGTTTACGGTGACTGTATCGGGCTGCAGGTAAGGCTTGTTTGGCTCTACATTGACACCAAAACCCGTAGGTGGCGGCATGATGTTATGCGCATTGTCAAACACAATTACCGTTGGGAGGTTTTGGTTAGCTTCCAGTCCGTTGTTCGATAGCGTAATATATCCCTCCCGGAGATCGTTGCCATCCACGGAAGTGATATTTGTTTCCAGCGATACATTGTTTAACTGAAACCCGAAACCATTTTGCATTCCGGCTCCAATAGCTTTCACTACAAAAATGCCTTCCATATCAGATACATAATTCTGGCTGTTGGTAACAATCCTGAAGCGGTAATCGAGGACGAGATCATTAAAGTCGTAATCGCCTTTTCCGGGCCACAAGTCTTCAAATGCGAGCCCGCCAAAGCCCTCTGCCGGGGCATTATTTAAAAAAGCCCTTCCGGGATCATCCGGAAAATCGTCTTCTTCATTTGCAATACCATCGCCGTCGTCGTCGGTGATTTCTGTGTTTTCATCACCTTCAATAATGGATTGTATCTCGCTTTGAGAAAGAGCGCTTCCGAAATATCTCACGTCATCGATAGCTCCCTTGAAAAACTTTTGTGCGCGATTGTCAGAGCCAATATTGAAGTCGCGTCCATTGACATTGAGTGGCCCTGAAACTTCTCGCGCCGCTTCAAGCTGACCGTTAACAAAGAAGCGAACCATGGAGCCATCGTAAGTTATGGCCACATGATACCACTGACCTAACTGAACGCGCCCATTATCCCATTCAAGTGTAATGCTTTCATTCGATGCCAAGCGAATACTTCCTTTCCATCCGGTCCATTTGCCCAGTCCAATGTTGTGCCCGTCCCAATCGCCTTTTTGTGCTATCTTCGATTCTTTATGCGCCTCCGGGCGGGCCCAGCCCATGAGCGTAACCTGTTCAGCAGGATTAAGGTTTTCGGCGTTTTCAATCCTCACATTATCATCCTCCCCATCAAAGAGAAGTCCGGCACCAGACATGCCGGAAGTCCAGTTAACCCCACCTTCCAGGACTCCACTGTTGTTACTGACTTCGTCAGAAGTGGTAGTTCCGCTGTTTTCGTCAAGCTTCCAAACCGAGATGGCTTGCTGATCGCTCGTCCCCGGATTGGGATCAGTTGCAAAAAGCGATTGAATTTCCTGATCCGAGAGCGTAATATCATAGATGCCCGTAAGGTCGAGAAGGCCTTTAAAATGATTCGTGTTTTTCTGACTACCTATGTAAATATCAGAATCAGAGTGTTTAATGTTTCCTGAGTTAGGCTCTGAGTTCATAAGCTCACCGTCAAGATAAAGCTTTAGGCTGTTACCATCGTAGGTTCCGGCAAAATGATGCCAGTCGGTATCTATGATGCGATCGTTCCAGTTGATTATTACAACCTCATATCCAGGACTGTAGAGTGCAAATGACAGCTTCCCGTGTTTATCTATTTTAAGGATGTATTTTGTGTTTTGAAAAAGCAATACCCCATCGTTTCCCACCTCATCCAGCTTAAACCAAGTGGTGAGGGTGATTTCATTTCCGTTAATAGCAAGGTTGTTGCTTGGCTGAACCACCACCTCATCATCTTCTCCGTCAAACTTCAGGGCGCGACCAAATCGTCCGTTAACACGTTCAGCTTCATATACAGTTCCGTTGTTGCTCCCCTGTTCATCAAGAGCCACATCTCCGGAGGTTTCGTCGAAATTCCATAATGCGACAGCTTCAGATTTGTAAATTTTGGCTTCGGCTGTTTTAGATTTTAACAGATTATGATTGATAATACGGGAGTCTACGGGCACAAGCCGGCCATTTATTCTGATGGTTTTTACATACTTCGGAAGACGAAGGTTTATGGAATAGGTTTCGGTAAGGGCGTTGTGGTAGCCTTTATGGTAGATAGTTCGCATGTCCTCAGACTGGATTTTGATGACTTTCGGCATTTCCGACAAAACATTAAAGGTAACCTGATGAGTGGACTCCCAGTCGAATTCCGGATTTACAGTTAAACTGCTAACATCATTATTTTCATTTTCAGTGGTATCGATTCTCCTTTCGCAGGAAACCAGAAATATCAAAAGACTTGTTGAATAAAGCAGAAACCGTTTCATAATCATGTTTTTGTAAAGATAACAATTCTTTAAGATGAATCATTTTTCGTGCCTCTTTGTTAATGGACTGTTAACCAGTTTATACTGATAAAATATATTTTTTTGTTGTTTCGTTTCGGGACAGGTTTTTAAAATCAGAACTATTTTAGTAATGGAGGTTGTTAAAGCACAATATTTTCCAGGATGACATCGGTGGCTCCTTTGTTTTTGAGCACAAAATCCCTTGCCTTATTTCCCGCCTGTATTGCCTTTTCGGGAGATGAACCCATTTCATCGATAAACAGAGTAAAAGACTGCTTGTCGTTAACAGGAAAAGCAGCTTCTGCTTTTATGAGCCCCAAAGCTTCATTAAACTTCTGATGGTTAGGCCCAAATGCAATGGGAACCCCAAAGGTAGCTGCTTCGAGGGTGTTGTGGATGCCCACCCCAAATCCACCGCCAATGTAGGCAAAATCGGCATACTGATACAAATGCGAAAGGATCCCGATGCTGTCAATCACCAGGATGTTTTTGTCCGCAAAATCACTGCTGGTTTCTGAATAGCGAATGGCTGTTTCGGGAAGTTTTTTCATCAGCACACTGATGCGTTGCTCTGCCACCTCGTGCGGGGCAATCACAATTTTGATACTGCCCGTTTTTACATGCTTCAGCAATGCCGGAAGAATGACTTCTTCGTCTGCCGGCCAGGTGCTTCCGGCAAGGAAAAGTTTTTTATCGCCTTTGAATGCTTTGATATCTTCAAACGCTTTTGTTTTCTGTGCAATGTCAAAAACCCTGTCGTAGCGTGTGTCTCCCGAAAGCATTGCTTTTCCGGGAAGGATGCTGTCTATGAGCTGCAAAGACTTTTCATCCTGGACAAAAAATCTGTCGAAGGTAGTCAGCTGCTTTCTGAACCATCCACCGTACCATCTGAAAAAATGTTGTTTCTTCCTGAAAATACCCGAAATAAGGTAGGTGGGTATCTGCTGGGTTTTTAGCTCTTTGAGGTAATTGAACCAGAATTCATATTTCACAAAGAAAGCGATATCCGGATGGATATTCCTGATAAAGTGTTTTGCATTTTTTGGTGTGTCGGTGGGCAGGTAGAGGACCTTCTCGGCCAGTGAGTAATTTTTCCGCACTTCGTATCCTGAAGGGGAAAAAAAGGTGAGCACGATGCTGTATTCCGGATGTTTATCTTTAAGTTTTTCAATGACCGGGCGCCCCTGCTCAAACTCCCCCAGGGAGGCGCAATGAAACCAGGCTACTTTTTTACTGCTGATGGAGGGAATTTCTTTTTTACGCCCTGAAACCCATTGGCGGGCTTTGCTTTTTCCAGTCAAAGCAGCTGCCCTGATGAGTTGAGAGTATCCTTTTACGGCTGCTGTGTAGAGTGAGCGTAACATTAGTAAACAAAGACTTTGCGGTCGGTTTGCTTGCCCAGCGGGATAATCCATCCGGCTTTGAGTCCGAAGAGCGTGCCGAAGCGGTTGGGCTCAGGTGCTTTTATCTGGTCGAAATTCCAGGGGCGAGATGGGTCGGTCCAGGCCTGGTGCAGCTCCAGGCCGGCGTAAAAGTTCGCTATATTGTTGTTCCCATAATGATGGTAGCCAATAAACTGGCTGGTATTAAAACCTTCATTCAGGCGGTCGTATCCTTTGCCATAGTCGCCGGTGAGTTGCGGGGCGGAGTTTTCGGTCTGTTCAATCCTGATCTTGTGGAAAATATATCCAGCGCCCACGCTAAGAACCAACCCGCTGTTGGGGTTGGGGCCGAAGATAGGGAACAGCTTCCCGACAGAAACATTGGCAGTTAGTCCGGCTTCCAGCACGGCCAGGTCGGTGTAGATACCACCCTCATCAATGATGTAGCCGTCTTCGGTGGCGATGTGCTGAAACAGCTCGTCGGTAATCTTCACATCACGTCCGAAAAGATAATCGCCTTCGGCCATAAAGACCCAGTTCGACATACTTTTGTAGATAAAGCTTCCACCCACTGTGTTGTTGATGCCGAAACGTTCCTTCAAATCGGCACCCGGCAGGTCGATGCCCCCGGATATCGCCAGCGAATAGATACGCACGATGGTGTCTTTTTGTGCAAACTGTGCCTGCAAGGCCGGAAGTGTCAACAGTATAAAGGAAAATATAATGACGGCTCTTTTCATCAAACGTGGTTTATTGATATCAATGCCAGCAAAATTAAGAAATCCTGATTAAAGGAAGCGTCACACAATCAAATCGGGAGAAGTTTCTTTTTAATTTATGTTAAGGGAGCCCGGAACCTCAATAATTGATAAGCATAATGCTTTTATTTCTGTTACCTTTGTTAAAAAGAGGTGGCTATGGATTTACAGACAAGAAAGATAAAACTCATACAAGAGGTTTTGAGAATGAAGAATGAAAATATCATGGAAAAGCTTGAGAGTATTTTGCATCAGGAAAAAAAGAAGCAAGTTCATGATAAGGAGTTTAACTCAATGACTTTAAGTGAGTTTAATTCCTTGATAGATAGTGCGGAAAGCGATGATGCTAACGATAAATTACATAATGCCAGTGAAATATTGAAAGATATCGACAGATGGAAATAATAGTATTCCAAGCACTCTCTTTCCAATAATCAGGAGCCTCGTCTTTTCCAGGAAAAAGATCAATACATAGCCTTACTTTTCATAATGACAACTGTAAATTATAATTCTTTATTACGTTGGCAGTAGATCGAAGAATTATTACTTCATGTGAAAGATTGCCTTTTTACTCCCGGCCTACGAGGGTATGTCTCGCAAAACAAGCAGGGAATTATAGGGCAGGCCTGTGTGGTAGCCATTCGCAAGTGAACCGGTAGATTATTGATAAAAACTTACAAAACCTAACAATTAAGAGCACCAATAATCTATATGTGAACGGCTCGAATGGCGTGGATAATTTCCTGCGTAGCTTTTGCCGACATGCCCTCGTCAGCCTTGACTTTTTGGTACTTTTGGGTCAAGCCAAAAGTACAATATTGGAATAGGTCAATTGATTTCGTTTTTAATAGAAAACTCAAACCTATGGGCGCTATTTGTAATTGCTGTTCTATTGAGTATCGTTCTTGACATTTTCTTAAGAAAGATAGTGAGACTAATTCAGCGGCTAAAGTCAAGATGTTATTAGTACCGATGGGAGCAATCTATTGTTTAACAGGGCAAAATGACTCCAGACAAAACCCTGAGAAAATTCAAAAGTTGTAAATCAACGGTTTGTATGGAAATCCTCTAACAGTTGGGAATTCAAGTGAGAAAAACTTTATAACTTTGACCTTCAAATTAAAAATCTGAAACATGCCAAAAATCCCAATGGTTGACCTTGCAGGTCAGTATCACAAAATAAAACCGGAAATCCGTAAGGCGATTGATGAAGTGATGGAAACCAGCACTTTTATAAAGGGGCCTGCGGTAAAACGTTTCCAGGAAAACCTGGAACAGTACCTTGATGTGAAGCATGTGATTCCTTGTGGCAATGGCACCGATGCTTTGCAGATCAGCATGATGGCTTTAGGACTCAAGCCCGGCGATGAAGTGATTACGCCATCGTTTACCTTTATTGCCACTGCCGAGGTGATTGCCTTGCTTGGCCTTACTCCAGTTTTCGTGGATGTGGATCCCGAGACCTTTACACTGGATATTGACGAGGTGGAAAGGAAGATTACGGATAAAACCAGGGCCATCGTTCCGGTGCACCTCTTTGGACAGTGCGCCGACATGGAGCGTTTGCTGCCACTGGCCAAAAAGCATGACCTCTATGTGATTGAAGACACCTGCCAGGCAATCGGTGCGAAGTATCGCTTTAAAGATGGTAAGGTGAAGCAGGCCGGCACCATGGGCGACCTTTCCGGGATGTCGTTCTTCCCTTCAAAAAACCTCGGTGCTTTTGGCGATGGCGGGGCCATTTTCACCAACGATGATCACCTGGCCAAGCAGTGCCGCAGCATCGCCAACCACGGCATGACCCGCCGCTACTATCACGATGATGTAGGGGTCAACAGTCGCCTGGATACCATGCAGGCCGCCATCCTGGATGTAAAACTCAAATACCTCGACGAATATATTGCAGCCCGACAGAAAGCGGCGGAGTATTACGACCACGCTTTCGCGGAAATCCCGCAATTACAAACACCGGCACGTCATGCGCAGTCGGAACATGTTTTTCATCAGTACACATTGTTGACAGAAGGTATTGATCGCGAAAAGCTGAAAGATTACCTGGTAGAAAAAGAAGTAAGCTCGGCAGTTTACTATCCCGTTCCCATCCACCTGCAGGATGCCTATCAGCACCTGGGATTCAAGGAAGGCGATTTGCCGGTGACTGAGGCGCTGTCGAAAAAGGTGCTGTCGCTCCCCATCCACACCGAGATGGATGACGCCTTGCTTGCAACCATTACTGAAGCGGTGAAAGAAGGGGTGCAGCGAATCTGTTAATCCACTGTACCTTTTTCAATCTTTTTTCGGGAGCTAAAATATTTTTTCGTTCCGTACGCTGCTCCCATGGCTATGAGAAGGAATGTGCCACCACTAAGGGGTGCACCTCCACCCTCCTGATCACCACTTTCCCCATGATTGTCTGGCGGAGGGGGTGGGGCACCACCTTGAGCACTTAAGTTTTCAGTGAAAACAAGAATGAAAAGGATGATAGTCAATAAGAGTATTAGTTTGTGCTTGATCATTTTATTATTGTATTAGAATTTTATTCGAATAGTTACCTGTTGTTGTTTGAGTATGAACGATTATCATTCCTTTAACAGAAGGAATTGTAATACGATGTTTACCTGAGCCATACAGATAGTCATGATAGAGGCACTGACCTAAAGAGTTAAAAAACCGGATAAATACTACATTATGTTTATCAGGTATTTCTAAAACAACTTCTGGCCTTTCGTAGTAAACCAAAAGCTCCTCAGTTCTTTCAAGTTCAGATACATCAGTTATTCCTTTTATGTGAACCTGGAACAGGTTTTCGGCTTCTTGCGGTTGATAATCAAAGATGTATTCTTGCTCTTTTCGCATATCGACATAATTGTTAGCTATTCTATCTTTTAAGGTGAGTTTGTATTTTTTATCAAAGGTGGCTTCCCATGAGAGTTTATATGTTCCGGCCTGGCCTGATGAAAAATGGAGGTCTATGACATTTTCCGACTCCAAGGGCAGAGTATTTATCGAAAGCGAATGGTCTGCTATTTGAGTGTAGAGATGCGGGACTGATTCAGAGCCGAATAGTTTATAAGCATCATATTGGCTATCAAATTGGGGGGAGGCATTTTCGAGATAACTTATAAAAGTATGATCTTTATGTCCCTCACTGCTTTCTACAGTTAATTTTAAAACGTTATCTATTTGCTGTTTTTTCTTCAGAAACAAAGTGGACGTATGTACCCTGGAGCTAAGAGGTATAGTCAAAGCAGGGTCATCTGAGGTAGCTTTAATAAAGAATCCATTCATTGGAGGGACAATACCCTCACTCAGAGCGCCTATCAATCCATTCCATGAAAGATACTGGCCGGTATTCCCGTCAAAAGCATAAATCGAAGCGTCCAGATTTGAAGACACAAATTCATCTGCATCCATACCTGACGGGAATGGGTTTCCAATCAAGTTCCAACCGTTGCCCTGTGCAGGGGTATATGTAATAGGAGGAGTAGATAAAGCGTTTAACACTAACGCTGAATTATTAGGTAATCCGGTGTATGTTTTAGTTTGGTCTGATTGATAGCCTACAAGATATCCACGTCCAACCAAAAAGTCATCTTCAAATTCATCATTCCATGAGCCCATATCGTCTTTAGTATTTTTCCAGATGTTATTTGGTTCGTCCCACTTATAAAAGTCATCTGCTCCGGGGATGGGATTGCCTGGGTCGCTGTTGTCAACGAATTCATTGCATATAGCTTGAGAGGCAACTGGTGCTGAGAGGAAATGCCATCCTGCAACAGCTGTATAGGCCGGGACATACCTTTCGATTTGTGCTGTCCCTCCACCAGAGATATCGCCATCAACGATAAGTGAGCCTGTTCCGGTGGCATCCGATTCAATGATAATTCCAGCAGCGCCCACAATATTCAGATTCCCGTTTACCGTGAAAGATCCGGAAGGCTGGATGGTAAGGTTGGCACCATCCTGTATGGTCAGGTTATTGCATTGCCTGAAATCATTAACCTCTGGCATATTCATTACCCAGTCAGGTATCAAAAGATTGTCAGTTTCTCCGGGAACACCCATGTCCCAATTCATCATCTCACCCCACTGGCTATTCATCATTCCACTCCAGCTATTAAAAGGTTGCTCACGTACTCTGAAATTATCGATGCAGACTCCGTGCCCATGCCTGGCATTTCCTTCAAGTGCAATCTGGTAGGTTGCCGATGGAGAAGGTAATTCTAAGACATGCTCAGTCCATGATGATATCTCAGCAGACCATTCGGCGGAAGGTAATGGGCTCCAGGCTCCATCTGACGTTGTTCTGTAATACACTTTTAGCTCGTCCTGTCCTGTCCATGCTGCCTGTGCTGAGTAAAACGCAAGCTCTGGCACAGAAGCTGATGACAGATCAATCAATGGAGAAATAAGTCTGGCTTTATCATCTTCTGTGTCTTCATCAAAAAGTAGGGCATTGTAGCTCCCTTCCTGTGCGTTGGCCGGATTGCCATCATGGCCACCATTCTGAAACGACCAGGTAGTTGCTCCTGATACTTGTTCGGTAAACCAATGGGAGGGAAGTGCCCCGTCATTCTCAAAGTATTCACTGTATGGAAAACCCATGACAGGTTGCGTTCCTTCAGTGATGCCTATATCAAATGCTGTATAAGGTGTGCTACTGTGTGAGGAGACGACAATATAATAAGCAGAACCTGATCTAAGCAAGACTGAGCTCACCGACGGGTTATTGCTGCCAAACTCATAGTCGCTGGCCACACATTCTGTGGAAAGGTCATCCGGGCAACCGTTATAAACGAACAGAGCTGCATTATTATCAGTATTGGAAAGCGCTATATCTATATAGATATCAGAGGAAGGTGTATAAAGGAATACATAATCTTCAGCGTCCATAAATCCAGTGCCGCAAGGTTCACTTCCGCTTGCAAAGTTGTAATCATTCCCTGCATTTTCCGTTGTTAAGTTGGTTTCTGAAAAAGGCACTTTTCCAATGGTATGATAACAATCGCAAGTAGTGCCTTGTGGTTCAGTAGTAAAGGAAACAGGGCCAATCCAGCCGGAGGTGCCTGTAGCGTCATTACAATCACCTTGTATGTAAGCTTCATAGTCGGTTCCTCCATTCAGCCCTGCCAATGAGTAAGTGGTTACATCTACACCTTCCACTAATGTACCTGTGCCAAGTACAAAACCACTTAATCCGTACTGGATATTCCATAAGGATGCATCACCTGCAGTCCAGCTGATATCCACCGAGAAGCAGTCGAGGTTAGATGTGGTGAGGTTAGATGGAGGCCAGCAAATTTGTTCTGCCGGTAAATCAGATTGCCAAACCCCGCGTCCATAAGTACCGGCGAATATCTGGCTGTCATCCGGGTCATTACTATCATAATAGATTTCCAAATCATTGACCACTACATTTGGAAGGTTGGTCATATAGGGTGTCCAGTCTGCCGTGCCAATTTTTTGATATACACCCACATCTGTGGCTGCATATAACTCTTTTTGGACATCATTATAATCATTCTGAATGATATCCAAAGCAGGAACGTGTGGTAATCCTGATGAAATATTCGTCCATGTCGTTCCACCATCAGTGGTTTCATAGATGCAATCTGAGTCATATCCACCCATGCATACCCACACAGTCTCAGGGTCTTCAAAGGACACCGTTACAGCCGTGAGTAGGGATGTTGATACAGGTAGTGTTCCGGTGATATCCGTCCATGGCGCATCGCCCGTTGTAGTTTTATAAAGCGCATCTTCCACTGCTACGTAAATGCAATCTGAATTAGAAGGAGCAACACCCATCGCCCAGGCATCCTTAGTAATGCCATCTGAAATGCTACTCCAGCTACCTCCTGAACTAGTTGATTTAAAAACCTGTGAACAAGCAAAATAGAGAGTGCTCGGATTGTTGGGGTCTATCAGAAAAGGACTAATCCAGTTTCCTTGTCCCAAACCTCCGGATATATACGAATGAGTGGACCATTGGTTGGTAGTTCTATACAAGTCGGAATTCTGATTTGTTGCATATTGTATGTTATAGTTTTCAGGATTTATAGCGCAATCCATGCCGTCACCTCCTTTAACATCTGTCCACGTGCCATCAATCATCGATTTGGTTCCATTGTCTTGCAGTCCGCCGATAATCTGATTTGTGGCTTGATGCGACACAGAGATTCTATAGTATTGACTAATAACCAAACCATCACTCAGATCAGTCCAGTTTACACCACCGTTTGTTGTGCGGTAAATGCCGCCATCATTCCCTTCAAACAATACCGAGGAGCCGTTCTGAAAGGCGAGGCAGTGCTTGTCGGCATGCACCACTTCACAAACGCCTCCGCATGTTTCAGTCCAATGATTCACTATAGAAAAAGAAGCCCCGGCATCAGTGGATTTCCAGGTGTTAATGCCTCCGATGAACAAGGTACTTGCATCGTTTGGGTCAGCCGCAATAGCAATATCGTAATAGCCTTGGCCACCAACTACAGGGCCAGGATTACAGTCTCGGTGAAGAATGTTATCATTGCTATTTCCGGCATGAGGGTGTTCATATACTTCTGTAAAAGTTGCGCTGCTATTCACAGAGCGATAGACTGCATTGAGTCCGGCACTTGATGGCTGACTTCCATCGACCACCACAGCATAGAGCCAGTCTGGCTCATCAGGCGACACGGCAATCTCTGTTCTGTGCCCTCCATATACATTCAATTGTTCACTCCAATTCGAACCATTATCCACGCTTACCCATACTTTCCCGCCAGACCGGGTTGAGGCGTAAATGGTTGAGGGTAAGCCAGGCTTAAATTCCAGGTCTACAAAATCTTCCGTAGAGATTTTAGTCCAGTCGACACCTGCATTTGAGGTTTTATAAAGCCCGTCAGAAGTGGCAGAATAAAGAATGTCGTTGTTGTCTGGATGCAATAAAATCCGGTTGGTCAGAATCCTATCGCCAGCTGAAAAGCTCAGTCCAGTAGTTGACCAGGTAGACCCCCCGTCGGTTGATTTTAGAACGCCTATTGAATGATTATCGGCCAAATGATTTGCAGGGAGGTTGTCCATTGGCCCCATGTCCCTGTCACCGGTTGCAATATACAAGACATCAGTGGCAGTGGTAGTACCGGCAATAACAACAACATCGCTAACGCCAATTACATCATTGTCGTCTGTCAGTGGTGTCCAGGTAGTAGCATCATCGGTGGTTTTCCAGAATCCCCCGGAAGGGGAGCCCACATAGTAAGTGTTATTGTCACCCGGACGGAATCCGATGCAATTGATTCTGCCAACACCAGCATAGCCTCCCAGAGAAAAGTCAGGCCCTACAGATGTCCAATTGCTTGCATCATCTTTTGTGGAGCCGGTTGTTCTGATTTCTCGCCTGACATCGGCGGCAGTTTTTTCAGGAAAGGCTCCTGTTTGTGGATTGATACGTTGTTGCCAATACCACTCCCATCGCTTAAACTGTTTCCAACCATAGGCTTTCTTCTCCACTCCATCTTCGGTGTAATAGCCCCCTTTCACATTGAAAGGCTCCCAGTAATCATAGAATTCTTTCTGAATTTCGAAAAATGATGCCTCCTGTTCTGTTTGTATGGGCTGCTGACTATAACAGAAAGGGATTCCCGATAAAAAGAAAGCAAATAAAGTTATGCAGAGATGTTTATTGTAAGGTGCCATTTTATAAGTATTTTTCATTGATTGTTTAAAACCAGGAATAGAGTGAATACTCCATCCCGAAAGTTAAATTACAACCCCTATGTCTTATTCGGCAACCACTAGCTATAATCTGGTAAACAGAAGCAGCAGATGGCAGGGATGGTTGAGAGTTTGGGAGGGATAATCCATGGTATTGATTTTTCATTTGGTTCTTTCATTCATCAATATCTTTTGATATCTTTGTTTGAGTTAGTTCTTATTCCGCAGAAAATGAAAGCATTTGCCAGCTTATTGTTGTCATTGATGATATTATTATATCAGAGTAGTTCAGCTACGGAAAATGATAGCCTTTTAAATAAATTATCTGTCACAACAGGAATAGAGCGATTTGATATATTGATTGATCTGGCCTATTTACAATTGGAGGACAACCCTATAACAACTATTGAGTTTGGCGAGCAGGCATTTATCATTTCAGAACGAGCAGGGGATTTGGGTTTAAAAATGAAGGCTTTAAACACCATCGGCAAGGGATACCAATACAGTGGAAACTTAGATTCAGCGTTGGTAATAACCAAACAAGCCTACGAGCTATCGAAAGAAGGGGGTTCATCAGAAGCACAAGCTGCAATACTTTTTAATCTGGGCACAATCAACACCGATATTGGAAATTATGAAGAGGCCCTTAAAAACCATCTTTCTTCGCTTGCGCTGGAGGAGCAAGCCAACAATTACAGGGGAATTACCAGTTCGATGATGGAGATAGGTTCTTTATATTTTTATCTTGATGAACCTCAAGAAGCATTGCAACATTACCGTGAGGCACTAAAATATGCCAAGATGACCAATGAGGAAGTTCTTGTTGTCCAGGTATATCATAACATAGGTATTGCTTATCAATTGTTAGGCCGCAACGACAGTGCACTGGTTTATATGACGCGATATCTTGAAAATATAAAACTGAAAGACCAGGATGTCAAGCTGGCCCGGGTGTACAACAACATTGGGAATCTGCATCATGATTTAAACGATTTCAAAGAGGCAGAAAGATACTATTTGCTTTCAGTTGAAATTAGCAGGAAAAAAGAGAACCTAAAAACATTAGCAAACACAGCAAAAAACCTTGCAGTACTCTACACTGATTTAGAGGATTATGTCCGGGCAGAGAAATATATACTGGAAGCCATTGAATATAGCAGGCAAACAGGAGTGAAACAGATTTTACAACAAAGTTTGCATCAAAAATCCATCATTTATGCTGCTTCCGGAAGATACAAAGCAGCCTATGAGACGATGGAACAGCAGCTAAAAGTAAAAGACTCTGTTTTTAAGGATAATCTTGCAGCAGCTACTGCCGAGATGCAAATCAAGTATGAAACTGAAAAGAAAAACCAGGAGATTATTAAGCAGGATCTGGTGATTGCCCGGCAGGAATCTGCGCTTCGAACGCAGTGGATTGTAAGTGGAGGGATTTTAGCACTGGTTATTATTGCAGGGTTGTTGTTTCTTGTTTTTTTTATTCGCTACCGCCACAGGCAAAAAGTAAAAAATGCCGAGCTGAAAAAACGTGCAATAGAAACAGAGCAAAGGCTTTTACGCTCACAGATGAACCCACATTTTATTTTTAATGCCTTAATGTCGGTTCAAAGCTATATTTCAAAAGATAACAGATCGACAGCTCAGGTTTTCCTGACAAAGTTTTCAAAGCTAATAAGAGATATTCTTAAAAACTCCCGTCATAAAACCATTCCCCTGGAAGATGAAATGAAAGTGTTGAATTTGTATGCCGAACTTGAGCAACTCCGGGCTGAAACACCTTTTGAATACAAAATACTTTCCAGCATTAATTCAGGTACTGAAATATACATTCCTCCTATGATGATTCAGCCATTTCTCGAAAACGCGATTAAACACGGAATACAAAACAAGAGGAATGGATTAATCGAAGTGCGTTTTGACATGATCGATCATGTTATAAGATGCAGGATAACTGATAATGGAACGGGGTTTTTAAAAGCTAAAGCTGAGAAGATGATGAAGCACCATTCATTGGCACTGCAAATTATATCTGAACGATTGCAAGTGTTGCAGCAAGTATACGGGCAAAGGCTCAACCTTTCTATCGATGAATTAAAAAACCAGAAAGATAAGGTTGCTGGAACCCAGGTGGAAATTACGTTACCATATGAATTCGATTAATCTTATTTTTGTGGCGACGGGTATTTTTAATTGGATTCAGAACAGATACTTAAGACGGTTATAAAACATAAGGTTTTTGCCAAATGAAAGTAGTTATTATTGATGATGAGCAGAGTTGCAGGCAGGCGCTTGCAGAATTACTAAACAAGAGCTTTCCTGATATCAAATTAGTTGGAGAAGCTGCCTCCCTTTTGGAAGCCAGGAATCTTATTCGTAAAGCTCACCCTGATTTAGTATTTCTTGACATTCAACTTCCTGATGGCTCCGGCTTTGAACTGCTTGAGGATATTGCGTCCTTTGAGTTTCATGTCATTTTCGTTACAGCTTATGATCAATACGCCATTCAGGCAATCCGCCACAGCGCTATCGACTACCTTATGAAGCCGGTGGATCCAGCTGAACTCATTGCGGCGGTTAAAAAATCAAAGCAAATGAGTCTGAATATTGAAATGCTTACCCGGCAAGTCAGAGTGCTTTTAAAGAATAAGGATGATTTCCATCGCATAGCCTTACCAACAATCGATGGTTTGCGTTTTATTAATCTGGACAATGTTTTGTATTGCAAATCAGACAGTAACTATACCTGGTTTTTTTTGGATAATGGAGAAAAGATATTGGTGACCCGGACGCTCAAAGAATATGACGAAACCTTATCTGAAAACCACTTCGTCAGAATTCATCAGTCCTTTCTGATTAATATCCGGTTTGTGGATCGGTATGTGAAAGGGAAATCCGGCTATGTGATTATGAGCGACGGGACAGAGATTAATGTGTCCCGCCGTAGAAAAGAGTTGTTCCTGAATAAGATGGAACAACAATAATACATTGCTGTTCTTATTCAAACAGCTCCCTTTTTTCTTTTACGTAATCCTCCAGTGTGAGCGGCTTTCTTTCAAGTATTTCCTCGACGGTATTAGTGGTTTGTGCCACTTGTCCTTTTTTGATTTTCCCGAAAACGGCTATCATCGCATCGATGTATACTTTCGTGAATCCGCGTTTTTTCATTTCCTCGCGGTACACTTCATCATCCGGATTTTTGAAGATGATGGTGCGAGCCAGTACCTTTGAGAAAACCTGTGCGGCTTCGAAGTGGTCCATGGCCTTCGGGCCGGTAATGTAAAGTGTTTTCGATTCAAACGCTTCCGGACGTTCCAGCACCTCGGCGGCCACCTCGCCAATGTCGCGGGTGTGGATAAACGGCGCTTTGCCATCGCCCACAGGCATAAAAATCTGGTTGCGGTTTTTGATGTCTTCCACCTGGTAAATCTCAAAATTCTGCATAAAAAAGTTCGCCTTGATGAAGGTGTAAGAGATGCCCGTTTTCTCAATGGCTTCCATCACCTTGGGGTAGGAAGCAATAAACACAATATGCTTCACCTCCTGCTTTTGCGCTTCATCGATGAGTGGCAGAATCATTTCCTGCGCGCCGGGCGTGGCCGATGGGCCGCACAGAAACAACGTGTCCACACCCCGAAGGGCATCCGGAAAGCTTTCGCGGGCACTGAAGTCAAAGTAAACCGTGTCCAGGTCAGCACCCAGCTTCTCTTTGGCTTTTTGTTCATGGCGCGTTGCCGCCGTAAAAGGCACGCCCTTGCGCTGCAGTGCTTTTACCAAAGGTGTTCCTACATTTCCCGTTGCTGCCGTTACCAGTGTTTTATTTTTTTCCATAGCAATAATCTTTATAACCTTAACGGGATAGGGTGGGGGCGATGTTCATTATATGCATGCAGAGCAAAAAATAAACTCTGAATTGCCATGTCATAAATTATTTTTCTATATTTGTTAATGAAAGTTTAATTATAATATCCAAACTCCAATTTAATGAAAAATCACTTTATTCTGTTTGTTTTTCTTATCGCCGCTTTTTCGTGCTCGAAGTCAGACAACACTCAGCCACAAGATTTACCTGAAGAAAATGATTCGCTAAAAGCAAGCTATAGTGTAAAAAAGTATCTGGAAGATCCGGGCCTGTCTTTTAGGAATAAAACAGGCAATAATAATTACATTGCCATAGATGTTAAATACACAGATATTGGTGCTGACATCCTTTTGCAGCACTACGATACTGCATTTAATTTGCTTTTTAGTAAAGTATTCAATACAACCGAAAGCCTTATTAATAAGTGCTGGTACTATGATGAGCTGGAAGAGCTTGTGGTTTTAGGTTATGAGGAAACTGTGGATGGAAATAGTCAGGAAGGAAAGATTAGTTGGATATCCAGGATGAATCTGCAAGGCGATACCCTTTGGAAAAAATATTATGGTGATGACGGTAAAAACTATCTTCAGTCAGTTTGGCGCTTGGAGGATGGGAGCTTTATGGCAATAGGTCATAAATATTTAGAAGAGAAAGACGGTTCTACATTCCAAGGAGAGAGAAGCGAGATATGGGTATTTAGGACCAATAATCAGGGCGAAATGATTTACGAAAAGACATTTGGTGATTCAGGCTACAATCATGGCTTTGAAATATTCCCGATGAATGGGAATTATCTCTTGAGTGTCCATACTCGCTCAGCTAATGAGTTTTTTAGTGCTTCGGGGAACTATCTCATATTGATTGATATCGATGGGAATGTATTGTGGAAGAAAAACTTAGGAGGAATGAACACAGGACGGGTTAAAGTCATAGATAATAGTGAAATCATTGCATTTTATACCTCTGAAGATGCATTTATAGTAAAAAAATTGAATCAAGCAGGTGAGGTCCTGGCTCAAAACGAGTATGATTTCATGGAATATCGTCACAGACAACCTTTCGCCAGAGGAAATATCCTTCTGACTGATGATGGTGGATATGTTTTTAGTGGGTTTTTTAACTCTCTTTGGAATGAATCAGATGCAACGATCTTTCGTGTTGACGAAGAGCTAAACCTAAAATATTTTGAGATATTTGAAGGTGAAGAAAAGGATTTTATTTACGGTCCCTTTGATTATTATGATAAAAAGTATTTTTTTCAACTCACTACCGAATCACAAGACTTGGAATTGGTTGAAAATGAAGGGTACCAGTCCAGTGCAATTATAACTGTTCAAGAAGAATCGTATTAATCCTGATGTTATCCGCCAGCTTGTTAGTGCTAATATTAATTTGTTGGTTTTTCGGGTTAACGATAAGCAAAATGTTACCAGTGCTTCTTAGCAGATATGTTATTCTATTCGATTAGGAACAGGTCGTCAAGAAGGTGAATGGACAGAAGAAATTGCTGAAAGGATCAATTTACCTAAATTATTTATCGCGATAATGAGCTCAGGCGCTTAACACATGAACCGTTACAATATTTTCATCAATGGAATAAACTAACCGGTGCATTTGATTAATCCTTCTTGAGTATAACCCTGTCATCTGGTGCTTTAGCTTTTCAGGCTTCCCGGTTCCTGTTTTCGGATGTTCCATCAGTTCATTAAGTAATGTTTCCAGTTTCTTCAAAACAGCTTTATTTCCTGATTTTTTATGCATCTCGATGTCAGCTAAAGCTATCCTTGAGAAAACGAGCGTATACTTCATAATCCCAATAGTTCGCTTATTTCATCAGAAGTTGATACCTTTTTTGATTTCCCCTGCCTGACTTGCTCGATACTTTGCTTGAGTTTCTCAAGCATCTCTGCATTGAAGTAAATATCATCTTCAACTACCGGAGTAAGCGCATAAGCCTTGTCTTTTCCGCGCTGCACAATTATTTGCTCTCCCTGGTCGGCTTTTTCAAAATAAAGCCGTTGATTCTGCCTGAATTCCCTGCTGCTTATTATTAACATAATCATTTATTTATGTGTGCCAATATGGTACAAATATAGAAATTTCTAAAAGATGGTGGATGGGTTTATCGAAAATTAACACTTCAGCTTCCTGGAGTTTCTGCGCACAGCAATCACCACATTCATCCGGAATGAAACAGGGACTGAAGGTTGTGGCCGGGCTTTTGGCATGGCTTGGTATTTCAGGTTTTGTGGGTTAAAGATAGCAAAACATCTCTTAAAAGCAGTGCCATCCATGCATCTTTTTCGCATTGCTCAGTGCCGAACTTGAGCGGGCGGCTAATTTCGATTCGTTGAAAAGGCTATTTGGGGGCGTGACATAATTTATTAGACGCGAGAACAAATAATAGTTTTAATCGTAATATTTTAGCTGTATATTTGTGGTTAAAGCATGAAAATATTAAATAGGCAATTATTATGATACGAACAGTTATAAGACCCAGTAAAAACCGGGTTTCTTTCAATATACCTGACAAATATATTGGCAAGAGAATGGAAGTAATTGCCTTTGCAGTAGATGAGTCTTCAGAAGATGTAATATACGCTGCCAAAAGCCGCAAGAGTTTTTCTGCGGTAGCAATAAATACTAAGGGTTTCAAATTTGACAGGAACGAAGCAAATGAACGATAGTTTTTTTATTGATACTAATATCCTTGTATACTGCTATACTGAAGACGAAACGGCCAAAAAACAAATAGCATTGGAGATTGTCAATCATTCCGATGCGTTTATTAGCACCCAGGTGTTGACTGAATTAGCAAACACCCTGCAAAGGAAATTTAAGCTTGATTGGCGAATTGTTGAAAATGTTATTACTGAAGTGGGTTCCGGGTTTAACGTATACGTGAATAAGCCAGGCACTATTGAACAGGCATGCCGGATTGCTGCTAAATACCACTATTCTTATTATGATTCGCTGATTATTGCTGCTGAATTATCCGCTAACTGCAAAACGCTGTATTCCGAAGATATGCAGGGCGGGCAAGTGGTTGAAAACAGCCTTACTATTGTTAATCCGTTGAAGTAAAAATAGCTGTTTCACAAATGATTATTTTTAGGTTAAAGAATATATTTTGGATATTGCTTTTTGATTCAGGTTTTGTGGGTTAAAGATAGTAAAGCTTCTCTTAAAAGAAGTGCTTTTCACTCATCTTTTTCCGCATTGGTCAGCGCTGAACGTGAGCGCTCTGTTAATTTTGATTCGTTGAAAAAGATGTTTGGACTCATAGGTTTTTGGTTTTGTTATTAATCATTGGATTTAGTTATATATTGCTGTTAAAGATACAAAATATTTTAATCATATAAGAAGTATTAAAAGGTTTTTAGACCTTTTTTGTATATCGCTATACCTACATGAAACAAGAGCTAGAGCAATAGAATTTTAGCTAATTACAGCATTACTTTTCCTTTAGCCTCCTAATTTTGAGGCGATAATCCAAAACGTTATAAAGCATACAATAAAACAAATTGATAAAATAATTAGCTTTTTGTTATTTTGTTTTAGTTTAAAATGCAATTCCAAAGCACTCTCGGAAAATTCATCTGGTGAAAATTTTGAGTAATAAATAGGCATCCAAAACCAAAATAATATATCAAAATTCAACCTAAAAGTATTTGTTATCCACATAAATTGAAAATAGGTGTTTACATTTTTCAATTCATCTGGGTAAATCTTTTTCAGCAGCCTAAAATGCAGTAGGGCTTTTAGGTATAAACCTCTTAAAATGAAAATAAAAAAAAGTAAGAAAATAATCAAGAATGCTATAGCAAGTGTCTTTTCCATTGTTAGTTTTTTAGTATTTCTACCAACCAATAGCAGGTGATGTCCATGTATACCCTTTGTTCCTTGTAAAACCCACTGGAGAACCAACTGAAATGCCAATTCCATATGAATAGTAAAGTGTATGATAATCACTATAGTTGTTTGGGTCTAACCCTTTATTATTCGCATTACCTCCATATGTCCCATCAACCATTAAGAATGCTCCATTATATGTTTCAGACCAACCTTCAAAAGTTGGAACACCAAAATCGCTTGTATTTGATAATGGTTTATGATAGTTTAAGATGGCACCTGCACTCCAATCTGCTCCTAAGGCGTGTTCGGTTGTAGTATATACCCCTATTTGAAAACCGTTTCTAAAATCAAGTGTAATGCCAAATTCTCCACTTACTCCAATTATTCCGCCTGATGCTGTGCCAGTCAAACCTAAGGTCCACACGCCATCATTAAAAAAACCTTCAGACTCATCGGCATTTGATGTTTTATCGCCCTCTCCACCTGTAAACTTCATCCCATACCCCGCATCGTTAATGGCGGCAAGCACATCATCCATCATGGAGTAGGAGGAATTGTCTACTTTGCTGAGGTTTTGGTCTGGGTCTTTAGTGCTTTCGATAGCAATAGTAATAGTGAATTTGCCTGAGGACATAAATTCATTCATCTGGTTTTGAATAGACAAGGCTTCGAGTTGATTATATAACGCGTGATTATCCTGGCCAAATGTAAGACCCGGCCCACCGTTAATGATTTCATTTTTCTCGCCGGCTGGGAAATCAGCAAGCCAGGTTTCCGGGTTTTTACGCATGGCTATCACCACCAGGACATACATCCGGAAGGAAATGGTAGCTGAAGGTTGTGGCCGGGCTTTTGGCATGGCTTTTAGTTTCAGGTTTTGTGGGTTAAAGATAAAAAAAAATTTCCTTCGAAACGCACCGCTTGTCGTGACGCACGGCCGTGCGTCTGTACTATTAATTTTATAAAGGAAAAATATCTGAAAAGGGTTGAATGATGCGATGAAAAAATAAGTTCAATCCCTCCTGGATTGTAAGGTTGAAATATCAGCCTATTGCCCTGCATTTCATACAGGGTTAATACCGTTCATCGCCTTCGGCGATAAAGAAAGGTATTCCGAACCAGCTGATAAAACTACTTCTGAGTATTGGATAATGCAATCAGAAAAAATGAAATAAAATCCACGAAGTGGATAAACGGTATTAACCGCGGGAGAAACCCGTGGAAAATAATAGCAGCTATCCCCAACAACCCTGTGAAGGGTTGAACTAATCATTGAATAAAACAGGTTCGGTCCTTAAAGGATTGTAAGAGTGACATCACATCCTACTGCCCTGCATTTCATACAGGGTTAATGCTGTTGATCGCCTCCGGCGATATAGATAGTGCAATCAGGATAGACATGTAACTTTATCGTGCGCCCATATTTACTTCTTAGCTTTATATTTTTGCTGATGCCCAAATAATTATAATTGTTCTTTTACCAGTTGCTTTTTTATTGAAATCAGTTCATATAATAGAGTTCCCGCCCACAAAAAAAACCGCCCCGGAATCCGGAGCGGTTTTGATTCAGAGAAATTTTGTCTGATTATTTCACGATGATTTTTTCTACGCGGCGTGCGTTGTCGCTTTCAATCACCAGGTAATAAACGCCGTTGGAAGCGTTTTCAATGTCGATCGTGGTTTCGTAACGGTCATTGAACTGGATGTTGTTCTGATCGTAAACCACTTTTCCGAGCGGACTCATCACGCGAAGGCTTATTTTCTGTGCTTCGTCGGTGTTGAGCTGCAGCTTGAACGATCCGTCGTTCGGATTCGGGAATACCGAAGCACTGTAAAGCGCTCCTTCGCCGATACCCACGGTGCTCTTCAGCATCAGGTCGTGCTCCATCACTACTTCGCCACAATCATTGGCCAGGTGGAATTTCACGGTAGCGTCACCGGTGTAGCTGTCGCTCCAAACCATCTCGGCAGTTTCGCCGTTGTCGATAATTTCTGTTACGGCTTCAGCAGGTTCTACCGACCAGCTCACTGACGTGTAGTCAGCAGCATCAGCGGAAGCAAAGGCAGTAGTATCCGTATACGCATGGTCTACTTCTGTTACATCCGAGGTGAATGTAGCTGTTGGCATGGCGTTAACGGCAACTTCCAGCATAGCGGCTTCAGCGCCATCGCCACAAGTGTTGGTTGCATTCACGGTAAGCTGCGCATTGCCACTGAAATCTTCCGCCCATGTAAAGGTGGCTGTTTCGCTGTTGCCTTCGATAGTAGCTGCTTCCGCAGGAATTACGGTCCAGGTATAGCTGTCGGCGTTGGCGACTGCTTCCACCGTGTATTCAGCTCCCGTTCCGGCGCAAATTTCTGCATCTCCGGCCGGCATTGCAGGAGCAGCAGGAACATCGTTAATTGTCACATCGATTTCGGCCATGGCATCGCCACAACCTTCCATTCCTTGTGCAACCAGTGTCAGTGTTACTGTTCCGGCAGCGATATCCTCTGCTGAAGGTGTGTAGGTTGTGTTCAGGATGCTTCCGTCAGCAAAAGTACCATTACCGGCCGTAGCCCACTGAATGGCGGCATAGTTTTCTGCGGTGGCTTCATCAAGCAATAACTCTTCAGAAGCACAAACATTAGCTGCTTCACCGGCAAAGGCTGTTGGCATTTCGTTGTAGCTTAGCATCATATCGTCGGTCATCACATCGTCGTTTCCTGAAACATGGATGGTCAGCATCACCTCGCCATTTTCCATGTCTTCAGTTCCCATGTGGTAAACCGGTTCAAGCGCTGTTGGGTCATCAAAATAGCCGTCACCTTCGGTAGTCCATTCTAACGATTCGTACATGTTGGCAGAACCATAAATCACGCACTCATCTACAGCACAAACGGCCATATCAGGTCCGGCAGAAGCGGTCATTGCCATTTCAGGTGGCAGAACAATAAAGTCAACCCATGCGCAGTCATCGCCATCTGATACGATGTTGTCTTTATCATAAACCCATTTAAAAGTGTGGTTTCCTTCAGAGACAGGGTAAGCCATGCGCTCCCAGTCCAGTTCACCAGACCATTCGCCCATCAGATCACCATCAATGTAAAACTTAAGGTAATCGTAATTCGATTCAGAAGATACTTTTCTGTAGAAAGAAATGGAATCGTCCTGCATCACTTCATATTCCAGGTACATTTCAGCACTTTGACTGTCGCTGATATCATCAGATTGTGCAGAGCTGGTTCCTTCATAAGCAACATCATCAACCACAGACCATCCGGCGGTACCGCTAAATGTCCAGTCGAAGCCATCGAAGGTTCCTGATTCCCAATCTTCGAGGATTAATCCTGCTGTTAAAGCGTATTCTTTTTCATGAACGTACGGGCCGTCTTCGAGCTCAAAGTCAAGCGCGATAACTGTTCCCACAGGTGTTGCAGCATCACACATCAGTGTAAATTCAGTATTTGCCGAGCCACCTGCTTCTAGTGTGCCTACGTTGAAAATAGTAGTTACTACTGAAGCATAACCGCTCAATGTGCTCAGGTGTGCCTGCACATCCGTTGCGTCGGCATGTCCAAGGTTCAGACCCGGAACGATAACAGTTACAGTCTCACCCGGATCGAGGCGACCGTTATTGTTTCCTCCTTCAGAATCGTCAACGGTGATTGTTCCTGAATTAAATACCGGTGCGTTGAGGGTAATATTAAACATATTTTCCCAGGTCTCGTCGCCGGCGGTGGTGATCATAGTGAACGTCACCACGTGCTGGTCAGGAATATCTTCGGCTACCGTAATTTCAAAAGCATCGGTCAATGTTACTGTTTCTTCTGCTTCAATGGTTCCGGCAGCTTCTTCACCGTCGGTGATGGTAACATATTCGTCATCGGTGGTGATGGTAGCAACAGCATCCGTTGCCGCTTCAATGCCTATATTTTCCAGGTCAACAGTAATGGCTAATGTTTCGCCAAAATCGGCGTTCCCATTTCCGTTTTCATCAGTAAGTTCAAAACTGGCCAATGTAACAAATGGTCCTTCTGCAGGTATTACTTCCAGTTCTGCAATGTAAGGAATCTTATTGAATCCGGTAATGACGAGGTTCATCATGCCCGGTTCGTTCAAAGGCTCATCAAAATTAACTGTTGCTGTTCCACCTTCCACTGTGGCTGTTCCGTAAACTTCCCCATTCATTGAGAAAGCAACTGTAGCAGCCTCAGCATCAGAAACGTTTACTGTGAAGGAAGTGGCACCCAGGAATATCGTTGGGTTGTGTGACGCTGTAATTTCAGTAGGCATGGCTGTACGTACCATTACTGATGGGTCTCCGAAAAGTGTCCAGGTGTCGGTCATCTCATCACCTTGAGAGCCATATTCATCATTCATACCCATGCAGCCATTAAAAGAAATACCTCCAAATGTACGCTTGATATTATCTTCATGCTGCTCGGTAAGCACATCATTCATATCATCCTGACCTTGCATTGGGGGATTCCAGGTTTGGTTCACAGTTGACGCCATCATGGCAATGGCGCCAGTTGGATTGCCATCGTTGTCTGTTGCTCTGAGCCAGGCTTCAGCAAAACAATCGTTATTGGCGAAGTCGCCGTTCACACAAGCCACTGACCAAATGAAAGGAAGTTTCCCGGCATTTACCAGATTGTTTACATTTCCGTTGCTAAAACCTGTGGTCGACCATGCAGTGGTGCTGCCGTGTCCGGTATAGTTGATAATTGTAGCTCCTGAGTTTACTGCGTCTTCTACCGGTCCTGACGTGGGGTTACCAGCTCCGTCGTTACCACCCTGACTGCCTTCAAAAAACTCATAATTATATGTGTAGCCAAAGCCGTTGAGATCATTCTGGATATTGCGCAGGTGTTCCCAGTCGTTTTCGCCATCATCTCCTTGTGAGCCTGTACCATCATCCGAACCAATCGAAATGCTGTTTGGATACCATTCTTCTCCGGTAAAAGGCTCTTTTTCATAGTTTAGAGTACGTGCTACTTGTGTTTCCACCTCAGCAACAGATTCTGCTGAGAAACGTCCTACAAAAAACTCTGGGTAATGGTCATTTCCTTCAGTATAAGCATAGGATATATCCGATTCACCTGCACCTGTGCTTGTGGTTACAACGGCTGAGGGAATTTGATTAATGTCACCGACGAGTAGGCAGTAAGCAAGATCGTTTTCATTATAATAATTATCGATATATTCTTCAATATCTGATAAACCACCAATCTCTGCTACATCCACCATTTCCACCTCACGGCCGGTCATGATTTTCCAGTCAATGTAAGGCTGCATAGCGTCCATAAAGTCAGCATGGGAAATAATCAGAATCGATCCATCTTCTTCTACCGGTGTCCAACGTGAATCATTTCCGTAGTTAAGGAATTGTCCGGCATAAACATGACTGAATTCACGGTCAATTTTAGTTAGTTCGCTGTCGCGGATAAGTGCATTTTCGCCGGTGTTTCCGGTGGAGGTAATCTTCACTTCAATTTCGGTTGCCACTCTCAGCTCTTTTTTCACAGGGTTGTAACGGAACGGGTTGAAAACAATGGTTTGGCCGCGATAATCCCTTAAGATGTAAGGTGTGCGCAGTGTGGCATGGTTGGCAGGATAAAAAGCATCCTGTTCATATTCTTCGCCATATTCGTAAGGAACATCCTCAGGATTTATATCTCTTGAAAGGTTTCCTTTTGACGGGGCGACTTCAATATTTTCGTATGTTTTGGTGTTCACGTTAATCACCGCAATCTCCATCTCGTCCATATCCGGAATAATTACGGAGGCGGTAGCTTTAGCTACATCCGGAGCGCCGGCCTTGAGAATAGGAGTAGCGTCCTCGGTAGTA
>JASMTJ010000542.1:0-4083 GCA_041694335.1 Bacteroidales bacterium | reverse complement strand
GGGCATGTTCAAAGACGGCACCGTTTGGGATGGCGACGAGGTGGGTACCTCCACCCTGGGCTCAGGAAAACGCTATGGAACCGTGACCATTGTCAGGTAGAAAAGACGAGCTGGAGAAATGGAGAACGGGCGAGCTGGCGAAGAAGAGACGATGGAACTGAGAGACTGAGATTAAAACAAAAAGAAAATAGCTTTCATCTAAAACATTGCTTACTTGAAAGCTAATCAATAATATAGGCGACATAAGTACCCGAAAAAAGGTGTTTATGTCGCCTTAATCGTTTAAATCATTTGATTTTCTTACCTATGTAAAAGACATAGCCATAATATGACTTGTATTTGGCGTAGAGCGCTGCTTCCCGCTTTTCATTTGCAACAAACTCTTCAGCGATTTTATTGCCAGCGTGTTTACGCAAAAACCTTTCCTGATTTTTCAACTGTGGCACATAAAAGTTTTCTGTCCAGCAATTTTCAGGAATGATAAAAGAAGCTACCGGAATAAAACCGGCATTTTGCATCTGCGCCACCTTGTTTGGAATGGTATCTATTTCCGGATAAGCTTCATTCCAGAAATCATTGATTTCATCGGGTCGGTCTTTAGTAAACCACGAAGCCTCGCTTACTGCGATGTATCCTTCATTCTTCAGAAAGCGCCGCCAATACTGGAGACCTCTCACAAAACCGATGTTGTAAATCGCGCCTTCCGACCAAATCAAATCTAAAGATTCATCCCGAAAAGGAAGTTTATCCATTGAACCGGTTACACCTTTAACTCTGTCCTCCAACTGGTGGTGTGAAGCGTTTTTGTTAAACTGTTCGATAAATTCAGGAAATAAATCAATTCCTGTGATTTGCCCGGGACAATTTTGCGCCAGCATCATAGTAGGTGCGCCGGTGCCACAACCCAGGTCAGCAATTTGCGCATCCTGCGAAAGCAAAGGAATAAAGCTCAATGCTTTAAGGGTGTTTTCCGTGCTTCCGGGTCCCTGTCTGTCAAGACCAGAAAAATATTCACAGATTAAATTAATATCGAATTCGTGTATAGATTTGTTTTCTTTACTCATGATAATTACAATTTTAATATCAGTAACACACTGATATTCATTATTTATAAAACAATAATTAATAAAGCCCGGCAGAATAATGCCGGGAAAAAGGAAAGGTAACCAAGGCATTTCACCTGGTTATTTAAATCACACGCTCCGAATTCGATTTAATCATAAAACAATAATGTGATAACAAAAGTAAGAATAATTCTTTAAACACTGATATGCTGACTGATGGAATGAAATAAAACCGAATCGCCCACAGTAAGGAAAATAAGCATGCTTTTTCAAACTGCTCCGGATTTTGTTCTCATTGGTTGTTTCAGACATCATTGAGATAATAAGTACGAGGGTTGATCAGACACTTGCTTAGGAATATTTCGTAACTTTGCGCTTCTGAAAACAAGAAAAAAATTATGCTTGACAAGCTCCGAGAACTGTATAACAGGTATTATGAAATTGAGGAAATGATGGGTGATCCGGAGGTTATTTCGGATCAAAAGCGTTTTGTAAAGCTTAACAAGGATTACAAAGATTTGGAACCTATTGTAGAGGCTTACAAAAAGTATTCGGACATTATCGGGAATATTGAGACATCGGAGGAGATGCTGAAGACGGAAAAAGACCCCGAGATGAAAGAAATGGCCAAAGAAGAGCTGGATTCCCTGAAAAAGGAAAAGGAAGAACTGGAAGAGAAAATCAAGGTGCTTCTGATTCCGAAAGATCCTGAAGATGATAAAAATGCCATTATGGAAATCCGTGCCGGAACGGGCGGTGATGAGGCGAGCATTTTTGCGGGCGACCTTTACCGGATGTACACAAAATACATCGAAAACAAAGGCTGGAAAATGGAACCGGTAAGCAGCACCGAAGGTACCGTTGGTGGATTTAAGGAAGTGATTTTTAACGTGACCGGACAAAATGTTTACGGCACCCTCAAATTTGAATCAGGTGTGCACCGTGTGCAGCGTGTTCCTCAGACCGAAACACAGGGCCGGGTGCATACCTCTGCCGCCAGTGTGGCTGTGCTTCCTGAAGCTGAGGAGTTTGATGTGGAGATTAACGAAAGTGATATCCGTAAAGATACTTTCTGTGCCAGTGGCCCGGGAGGACAGTCGGTAAACACCACTTACTCTGCCATTCGCCTGACGCACCACCCTACAGGAATTGTGGTGAGCTGCCAGGATGAAAAGTCGCAGATTAAGAATTACAACAAGGCTATGCGTGTGCTTCGCAGCCGCATCTATGAGCTGGAATACCAAAAATACATGGACGAGATTTCATCGAAACGAAAGACCATGGTTTCTACCGGCGACCGCTCAGCCAAGATTCGTACTTATAATTATCCGCAGGGAAGAGTGACGGACCACCGCATTAATCTGACGCTGTATAACCTGCAAAATATTATTGGCGGAGACCTGGATGAAGTAATTGAAGCTATCCGGACGGCCGAAAATGCCGAGAAGCTGAAAGAAACCGTTAACGAATAAACTATGAACCGTCAGCAGCTTTTCGATCTCATAAAAGAGAAATCTTCCTTTCTGTGTGTGGGACTGGATTCAGATATCACCCGCATACCCTCGCATCTTAAACGGGAGCCAGATCCTGTATTTGCATTCAACAAACAGATTATTGATCAGACACACGATCTGGCCATTGCCTACAAGCCCAATATTGCTTTTTATGAAAGTCTGGGTCCGAAAGGCTGGGAATCGCTGGCTAAAACCATGGATTATTTGTCCCCTTTGCGGGAAAAATTATTTCTGATTGCCGATGCCAAGCGCGGAGACATTGGAAACACCAGCAAGCAGTATGCCCGCACCTTTTTCGATAAGGATGCCGCCGGGCTGGATTTTGACGCGGTTACAGTGGCTCCCTACATGGGCAGCGACTCGGTAGAGCCTTTCCTGGGCTACCCGGATAAATGGGTTATCCTTTTGGGATTGACCTCTAACAAAGGAGCTTATGACTTTCAGCTCAAAAAACTGGAAGGCGAAAATGGCAATCAGAAAGCGCTTTACGAAGAAGTACTGGAAGAGTCGCAGAACTGGGCTGATGCTGATCAATTGATGTATGTGGTGGGCGCCACCAAAGCCTTTCGTCTGAATGATATCCGCGAAAGGGTTCCGGAACATTTTCTGCTCATTCCCGGAGTTGGGGCACAAGGCGGTTCGCTCGAAGAAGTAGCCAGTTATGGCATGACCGATCACTGCGGTTTAATTGTCAACTCATCCCGAAGCATCATTTTTGCCGAGGACGGTCAGGAATTTGCCGTTGCCGCCCGAAAAGAAGCTTTCAAGATGCAGCAAGAGATGAAGAAGTTGCTGGAATATCACTTGTGAGGTTTATACGATTTCTAGGTTACTACGTTTAGTAAGTTTGTGGGTTGGGGCACAAGTGTTTAAGTGCTTAAAAGTTTCTGTGTTTAAGTAATGTTGGCCAATCGGCAAGGCCATCTCTGGCTTTGTGTTGCTATTCTGATTTCTTTTTACTAATCAACTAATTTAACAAATAAACTATTTGACTTTTTGGATACTGAAAACTAAAATTCATTTAAAGACCGATAGTTCTTAACAATAAACACAGCAAAAAAAAGCGGCCGGTAAGCCGCTTTTTTTATAACCATAAAAATTTAAACAGTGAGCACCCAACCGTGCTGGTCTTCTTCATCACCATTTTGTATTGCTTGCAGTTTATGATAAAGCTTGGTAGAAATGGTTCCCGGCTTATCTCCATAATTATAGACATCGCCCGTATCCCTGTCCTGGATTTCCTTGACCGGTGATATAACAGCCGCAGTGCCACAAGCTCCCACTTCATCGAAGGTTGGAAGCTCTTCGACAGGAACAGGCCTGATTTCCACTTTCAAGCCCATATCTTTAGCCAGCTGCTGTAACGACTTATTCGTTATCGAAGGCAGGATAGATTCAGATTTAGGGGTAATAAAGGTATTTTCCTTGATTCCGAAAAAGTTGGCCGGACCGGCTTCATCGATGTATTTTTTTTCTTTGGCATCGAGGTAAAGACAGGCAGCAAA
>JASMTJ010000541.1:0-1670 GCA_041694335.1 Bacteroidales bacterium | reverse complement strand
TTGTTGTTTTCCCCAAACTCTATGAAGATGTTATTATATAGATACTAATCCCCTTTCGAAACGCCGAGGCCGGTGATTTCGATATCGCTGCCCTGCACGTAGACGGAGATCCAGTTGATATCATTTTCTTTCCAGCGACGGTGGTCGGAGAGGTTGAAGATATACTGGCGCTCGTTTTCAGTGGTGATAGACGGAATGACCACCCCGCCTTGCTTGTCTTCTCCTATGCCGTAGTTCAGGAAGATTTTGGTGTTGCGTTTCTCGCCTTTGGTGGTGAGCACGATAAAGTTATTGGTTCTGTCGCGATAGGCGAGTGGTTCAAACTCAAACTTCTTTTCCGATTGTCCGGCCACGGTTACGCGCTGGTTTACAATCTCACGCAGCGAGTGTTCTTCAAGGTATTCCTTGATTTTTGCAATCATCTGATCCGGGTATTCTTCTTCCGGATTAATCTGCGCGGCCTCTTCATATTTGTCGGTGGCCCGGCTCAACGCTTTGTTTTTATAAAGCCTGTCCGCTTCGGCGATTACCGCGTTGTATTTCTCGAGCATTTGCTGCCTGATTTGTTCCAGGATTTTACTGGTTTCGTTTACACGCTCGCGCGCTTTTTCGTTTTCAGGTTTTAGCGATTTGGCTTTTTGGAAATTGGCCAGCGCTTTCTTATAATTTTCCTGTTCGAAAGCCGAATTACCCTGTGCCATGGCGTAGTTAAAGTCCGCCTCACGCTTGTCAATGCTGTCTTGTGCTGCCTGCGTTTGCTGAAGGGCGTAAGGGTTTTTTGGCTTGTGCTGCAGTGCATCTTCGTAACTGACGATGGATTGCTCGTAGGCTTTTGCCTCAAATAAACTGTCGGCCGTGGCAATGGCCTGGCTGTACATCTTTTCTTTTTCACGGATGGCGGCCAGCAGGTCCATGCTCTTATTCACTCTCTCAGTCGGGTGTTCCCTTCCGGGGAAAATATCCAGCCCGCGCTGGTAGGCTTTTATTGCATCCTGGTATTCCTTACGGTCGTACAAGCTGTCACCCTGATTTATCGCTTTCTTGTAAGCCAGCTCTCTCGATTCAATCGCCGCCAGTGTGTCGTTGATGGCACTGATTTGCTTCTTCGGATAGAGGTTGTCGGGGAAGACTTCTTCCGCATCCTGGTAAAAGGAGAGGGCTTCTTTAAAGTCCTCTGTGTTGAAGGAAGCATCGGCTTTGGTTATCAGCTCCTCATAGCGGACTTTTTCTGCCTCCCGCTGGGCGATAATGCTTTCAACTTTTTCTAACTGCTCTTTCGGATACGTGCTGTCGGAGAAATTGTCGGCGGCATCTGCGTAAAGCGATTTTGCCATAGATAGGTTGTCGGCCTCGAAAGCACTGTCGGCAGGCTGAATCAGGCTCTGGTATTCCGCGATAAGCTGCTGGCGTTCTTTCTGCGCCTGACGTTTCGCGATCAGCTCTTCGACTTTTGTGATTTGTTCTTTTGGATACGTGCTGTCGGAAAACGCGTTAGCGGCATCCTGATAAAGGTTCTTAGCTTCGGAAAGCAGGTCGTTGTCTAGCGCTTCATCAGCCTCAGTAATCATCTGCTTGTATTTTGCCGTCAGCTCTTCCATTGATTGCATCCTGCGGTCAATCGCATTAATTTGCTCTTGCGGATAATCCTTTTCCATAATCTCCAGTGCCTC
>JASMTJ010000540.1:0-12040 GCA_041694335.1 Bacteroidales bacterium | reverse complement strand
GCATCGGTTTGTTCCGAATTATGAAGGTTAATACTGTATCCTAAGGCTAATATTTCCGTGTATCACGCAAATATTTCTATTCGTCTTACTTAACTTTACCTCCGATTAAACACTACTCCTTTCCCATCAAAAAAAGCAAGGGCTCATGCAAGCGTTTGTTCCAGCTTGCTTCATCATGCTTGTGTCCGGAAAACTTTCTTGTAGTCCAGTTATTCCCATAATCAAAGCCATTTGCTCTCATCACCTTGTCGGCTCGTTTCTGGAGTGGCTCGTAAAAAGCATCCAGCGTTTCTGTTCCGAAATCGAAATAGATTCGCTGTTGATTTCCTGGTTTCATGTTTTTATCAAGATAGTTGAAAAAAGCCTGAGGGATTTCATCCGGCCCTTCGGGAACAGCTCCGGGCCAGTGAGTTGAAACACAGCCCGCAGCACCAAAAACCTCCGGGTATTCGCAGGCAGCGTACCACGATATCAGCCCGCCCATACTCGAGCCCATAATAAAAGTATTTTCCTTATCGGGAAGGGTATTGTATTTCTTATCGACGAAAGGTTTTAATTCCTTTACCAGGAATTTCAGGTAAGCATCCGAAACCGGACCACCTTTCTTTTCAGACATGATTTTTTCTTTCAGCTCGTTACTTAGCGTCTCGAAGGGTTTTTGCGGCATGTATTCCCGCCAACGCTTTGATGTATTCCAGATCCCCACTACTATAGTGGGCTCAACTTTGTTTATTCGCTGCAAAACGGTCAAGACCTCATCCACGCCCCAGGTCATCCCGCCATAGCCAAACTTTTCATCAAACAGGTTTTGGCCATCGTGCATGTAAATGACCGGATAGCCGTTCTGGCGAGACGGGTCATAGTCCTCAGGAAGCCAGACATCCACATTCCGGCTGTCAAGGTATTCGGAGCTCATCATCGGATATCGTTCCACCGTACCGGCAAAAACTTCCACTTCCTGGCTTTTCACATTCATGCTTATCGTAACAACAAAAAATATAAGTATCAGATTCTTCATGATTTCATTTTTTATGATTCTACCTGCAAACCTGCATTTCGGACTTCAAAAACCATTTCAAATGTACTTCATATTTTATTTCCTCCTATCAGAAAAAGTCCTGATTGAAGAATAACCTGAAGACATTCAGGGTTAGCCACAATCTCAACTCTTCCTTACTACATCAATCCTGAAAGTCATTTTTCAACTCTTTCCTGACACCCCGGATATAAAAACTGCCTTTCAATACATTCCATCCCCGACACCAGAGCAAGACATATTAAAAAGCAGCTTTTGAAATACTTATACAATATCGTCTAAAAAATTATCTTGTAGCTTAATTCAGGAACCATAATGCCTGCATAGCGTGTATCAAGCGCACCTGTTTTCAGGTTATAATAATCTGTTTCGAACTCTTCTGTCCCTAATACATTCATAATCTGCAGTGACCATACGGAAGCGTGTGTAAGCTTGTTGCGGCGATAAGAAAACGTACACGAAAGAATAGGCTGATCATCAAACTGGTTTTCAAAAGCCCTGTTTCCGTCCGACTCACCGTAAACAATTTCCTTAGCGGCCAGCGAAACACTGCGGTTTATTGGTTCCCTCCGGTTTCCACCCATATAATTTAAGCGGACATTCGCACTTAAAAGGTTGTTATCCTCCTTACCTACCTTCCATTCTTTGCCGGCCAGCACATTAAAAACGTAATTCCTGTTAAAGCGCGTATTTCTTTCCACATTATTTGCGTCAGTATATTTTGAGTCAAATACCGAAGCCGTAAGTAAGTAATAAAATCCTTTATGCAGGAATCGCTCGAGAGTGACATCAATACCCACATTATGCCCTGTACCTTCATTCACCAACACCTCATTGAAAAAGATTTCTTCTTCGAAGTTCACTGTCGAAATATATCCGTCAGGGGATACCGGAACATCGTGAAGCATCTGATAATAAGGCTCTACAGTTAAGCGGTGATATTCGTTCAGTTTGAGATTGTAGGCTAAAACAAAATGATCAGATTTCATTAGTTCGAGCGATTTGTTTGGATGCAACTGGTTCTTTTCCACGAAATATACCTTCAGGTCTTCGATACGGCTATGGCGTCCATAAGCAAATGCGATACTCTGCGATGGATTTACCTGGTATTTTAGTCCGGCCCGCGGTTCCACGGAATAACTGTCATTAAGCAAAAACCATTGCGCATGAATTCCGGCATTAAGCGTAAACCGGTTTCCCAGCTCCAGCTTTGACTGTGAGTAAAATTGTAACAAGCCTGAATTATCATTCTGCGAAGCCAGTGTAACCGGCAATCCGCCTTCTTGCTGCGCTTGTGAGATATTTATATTATATCCCAGGTGGCTGTATTTTAATCCGGTGCGATTGCTGTGCTTTTTGCTAAAGTGATGATTCAGGTTTGTCTGAGCCGTAATACGGTACTTATCATTACTCACATCCGACTGCGGGCGCACTTCTTCATTGTACCCCACACGATGCTCTTCATGCGACAAGCCACTACCTGTTACTGCCATGGCTGAGTTGAGAAAAGTCTGTGTTCCAAGTCTGATTTGATGAGACACACCAGAGGCAAACATATACAAACCTGTTTCAGAGTTATCACGGTCAGCGTCCATCTCCCAGTCGATTGAATCTGCCGCTTCCATCTCCTGCCCGTCTAAAGCCCCTATTCCCCAGAAAGAAAAGGTTCCTGCCTTATTCGTCGGAAAATGTGTTTTAAATGCCAGGTCCTGATATTTGAGGATACCGGTATTTTCAGGTAAGATCGGTGCCATCAAAGCCATAGTGGAATTTCTGTAATTCATCAGGTACGATGATTTTCCTCCCGTTTTGAATGGTCCTTCTGTAGAAAAGTCCACACCTATCAATCCGGCTTGCAGCGTGTAGCTTCGATTAGTGTTGCTACCGTTACGCAGTTTAATATCGAACACTCCCGAGGTGGCATTACCATACTCGGCCGGGAAAGCCCCGGTGTGGAAGTCGCTGTTGGCCATCATCTGATTACTGATAGCGGTTAAAAATCCTCCTCCGGTAACGGTCAGGTTAGCAAAGTGATTCGGATTAGGCACCTCCACGCCTTCAATTTGCCACAGCAACCCTGCCGGACTATTTCCCCTCACCGAGATTCCGTTACTGGTAATAGACGGAATAGCCACCCCGGCAAAAGAAGAGGCTAATCGTGCCGGGTCATTCAGGCCGCCCGCATAACGCTGCGTTTCCTCCACCGTAAACTGTCGACTGCTTAAGGTAGCCATCGCGTTAAGCGCCTCATCCTTACGCACTCTCACTGTCACCCCTTCCAGCTCGGCTGTTTTCGGATGAAGACGGGCCTGAACTTTAGGGGTGTTGCCACTACTTATTAGAATTTCATTTGCAATATAGGTCTCATAACCTATCATACTGATACGAATACTTTGCCGACCTACCGGAACATTTTCAAGTGAAAAGTAACCTTCCGAATCGCTTGCTGTGCCTATAACAGGCTCAGAATCAAGGACAATAATACTCGCAAAGGGCAAAGGTTGTTGCGTTTGGGCATCTATGACCTGTCCGTGCAGCTTTTGTGTAATCGTTTGAGCGAATAATCCTGAACTGATAAGAATAACTGTAAAGAAAATAATTGCTTTTTTCATGATGATATATTTTATTGATTTTTATTTCGTTGAATTACTTGATTCTGTTAAAGAAAAACTCTTTTTCCCTGATTAAGAGCATTGCCGAAAACGCCAGCAGCAATCCCGTTTGAATGACTTTGCTCATCGGGTGGGTGGCGAATATTTCATTAAAATATCCGGCAGTGACATGAAAAATTATGGGAAGAATGATATTGCGATTGGTCTTGTAATAAAGCCAGTTCATGATAATTACAAACGGAATAAGACTTATAACGAAATTCAGTGAATAAATCAGTCCCGATTCGATCAGGTGGCTATGATAATAATCCTTTATAAAGGATAAGGGGAAGTGCCATAAAGACCAGAAGACCGCGAAGAGGACAGAGGCAGTAAACAGGTTAAAGCGCGAGAGGAGGCTGTCAGTACCATAGGAGTGCCAGGCAAGCTCCTCAAGCAAAGGGGCTGCTAAAAGCATGAACCACACCGGAAAGACGGCTGACGAAAAACTAAAGCCTCCGCGCAGCTCAAACTGGCTGGTGCTGTATCCGAAAAGTAATGAAACCGCCTGGGCTGCCAGTATGCTAATCAGCATCAGAAACAGTGCGATAAAGATGAATTCACCTCTTATCGATCTGAAATTAAAAAGGCGTCCGAAAAAATCTTTTCTGAGATCCTTGTCGGGTAACATAAATGTAAGAGCAATAACAACCGGAGCAAGCAGTCCGGCAAAGCTTAACAAGCCTGTGGCCCACTCATGTCTTAATGTTTGTGATTCAAGGTGACTTATATAGCCTGCCAAAAACCAAAAGCTCCAGGGAATGACGATAGATAAAAAGTAAAACGCAAAAGGACTCTTGTACTTTTTGATGATCTGCTGATTCATTTGCTGTGTATTCATGATATTTATTTTTAAAACTCATGAGCAAAAGAACAGCAAAGCTTAGCGGCATTCGCCCAGCCTTATGATCTCAGACTTTTAACAGGTGCAATCTTATAGGCCTAAACACTTATTCAGCTCTTATACTGACAGTTAAGAGGTTTAGGGGAAATTTTCAAAAAAGTACTCTTTACTTTTGTCAGGAGCCTTTTGAAGCCAAAAACTGCGAGGGGGTCACCCCTTTTTGCTTTTTGAATATACTGTTGAATGATGATTTGGAATTAAATCCTGAGTCAAGGGCAAGCGCCAGGAGGCTATACTGTGAGTTTTTTTCAGCCAAGCCGATAAATTCTTCTACCCGGTAGAAGTTAACGAAGTCGTGAAAATTCTTTTGTTCTTTTTGGTTTATGATTTGCGAAAGCTGATTCGTGGAAATGTCTAGCTGAGCGGCCAGTCCGGCAAGGGTAAGTTTTGGTTCGAGGTAAGGCTTTTCCTGCTTCATATAATCCAGCAGGCTCTGATGTAATTCAGATGCCAGATCCTCTTTAAGGCCTGACTTTTTGTACTTCTGCTCATCCTTCGTTGCCGGCTCTGTTAACTTCCTGCCATCCGAATTGTGCGTAAACATATCCTGATGCCTGATGCCATAGTATCCCAGGTAAAAAATAAAGAGAATCAGGATTGTATAGAAGATATAGTCGGCGTTGAAAGAAAACTGATAGCCTAAACCCTCTCGCATTATAATAATCATCATCACCAACACATAAACCACGCCGATAGCCATAATGCAGTTACGTAGCCAGTTGAGCGTAATGCCTTCCTCAAAAGAAAAGTTATTGTCAATTTTTTGCTTATGCTTTCTTGTTAAACGGTAGGCAAGAATGGGGTAGGTAATTCCGGAAATAATGAAGGCTACGAGGAGTAGCATCGTGAAAACAGAAAAATCATCAATTTCCCCTCTGTCGAGCATGGCTTTTTGCTCTGCCGAATAGAAGAAAAAGAATCTCGACATATAAATATACACCAGCACCACGGGCGTAAAATGCAGGTAATCGATCTTTCTAAAAGAGGAGTCGGACCTTAATGAGTAAAGAGTATATAAATATAACAGTGGACCATGGAGCAACGGAAAAGGAGCGGCAACTCCCACCAAATGGGGATATTTCTCCCAATAGCCCAGTTGATTTACATAATAGTTTAATAAATGCAGCCCGATCGCTGTCACCCATATCGCCAGTATGCGATCACTCAGAGCCTTGTGCTTCTTTGTCAGCAGCAGGAAAGAAATGAAAAACGACATAAATATGCCGCTGATAAACAGTGCATCCATTAGTTTTCAATTTACGCTGTGGCAAATTTAACACTAAAGAGCTGTTGATTTTACAATACCGACATTATAAATATTCCAGCCATTATAGCAATAAACATCAAATAAACTTTCGGATTTGCCATGTTAAGCGTCGTCCCCAGGAATTTATTGATTTTTGGAACAAACATCCGGTGATCCTGCGGATTATAGTAAAACGGACCTCTCCAGTTGGAAGGGTCATTTTTCATGCGCTCAAGCATTTCAAGACTCAATCTTTTCTTCATGACTATTGGTTTTATAATCTCAAAAGTACGAAATCTACTACCGTATCAAACCTTTCAACAATAAAAAGCCTGCTTGACGGGATGCCAGGCAGGCGCTCTGTATGTGTATGGTTGCAGAATTAAATTATCGAGGTGTTAACCTAAGTACTGACACATTTAACATTTTAGTGTTCGGCGGAAGCTCCTGCTTCCGCTGTAATATCTCAAAAGCCTCTGGCTTTTAAATAGTCCAAAGATTCATAATTTAGCGATAATACCAGCCGGAGGCTGGAAGAATATAATAGCGGAAGCAGAGCTTCCGCTAAACTGTATGTTTGTTGCTTTCTTTTGATTTGATAATATGCATCTTATCATAAGCACTCTTCTTTACACCTCAAAAAAATATTTCTTTCATCCGTGCAAATCAGCAATATCAGTTCAATCAGTGGACTATTCTTTTAAAAAGGAACCCGCATACAACTGATTTTCACTGCTTAATTTATTCTTCTAAGCAATCAAAAACTAAGTCTTTCCTACTTCAAATCCAGAACCAGCACTCCTCTTGCAGGTATTTCCAGGTTATTGAGCTGATATTCTTTTCCGCTTATCGCGTCAACTCCCTTGGTAAAGCCATTTGTCCGCTCCCTGAATCTGTCCATCTCCGGACTGTAGGCTTCCTGGTTCTTATTAAAAATCACCATCACGGCCTCTTTATCATTGTACCTGAAATAGCTGTAAACACCATCCTGTGGCCCAAACTGCATAAGCCTTCCATGATGAATCACCTGGTGGTTTTTACGCCAGTTCAGGATTTTCCTGGTAAAGGCTTGGGCTTCTTTCTCCTTTTCACCCAGGTTTTCGCCGGTAAAAGCATTGACCTCATCGCCTTCCCAGCCTCCCGGAAAATCTTCCCGGATCTGACCATGATCGTGATGTTTTTCGTTGCTGAAAAGCAGTTCCGTGCCATACTGGATTTGCGGAATACCCCTCATGGTGGCCATGTAAGCCATGCCCATTTTCCACAGGTCGAAGTCGTGGTTCACCTGCCGGTAAAAACGATCCATATCATGGTTGTCGGGAAAAATCACCAAATCCATCGGATGCGGATACAGGTAATCGCTGGCGAGTTGCTCGTATACTTTTATCCAGCCTTTGTTCCAGCTTTCATCTTCTTTGAGTGCCTCCACCAGTTTAATCTGGATAGGGAAATCCATCAGGCTGGGCAGGCAGGACGCAAAGTCGGCAGGCAGCTGACTGTCGCGCTGCCACTTGGCCAGCACAGCAGCATCCGGACTCCACTCCTCTCCCACAATATTAAAGTTGGGGTACTCCTCCATGATATGACAGGTCCATTGATTCATGAACTCCTGTCCGGGGTAGGGATGTGTATCGTGTCGAATACCACCCAGGTCGGCATGCTCAATCCAGAAAACGGAATTATATACCAGGTAATCGGCTAACAACGAATTGCTTTGGTTCATGTCGGGCATGGCCGAAACAAACCATCCGTTTTCAAACAGTTCCTTGTCAGATTGTGCTACGTACGGATCGTGTAACACCACTCTCCGGTGGTTGGTCACCTTGTAATCGTCCTGGTAATGCACCCAGTCATTTGATGGCGGATCGGCCATCCACCAGTGATTCGAACCGCAATGGTTCATAATCATATCCTGAATGAGTTTAATGCCCCGCTTTTTCGCTTCCTTGCTTAGTTCAAGATACAAGTCATTGTTGCCGAGGCGCGGATCTACTTTATAAAAATCGGTAATCGCATAGCCGTGGTAAGATGATTCGGGCATCGCATTTTCCATTACCGGATTCAGCCACAGCGCCGTAAATCCCATTTCTTCAAGGTAATCCATATGATCGATAATCCCTTGCAGGTCACCGCCATGCCGGCCATAATCATCTTCACGATCCAGCTTATCCTCATAGCCTTCCATGCTGTCGTTGTCCGGATTTCCGTTGGCAAAACGGTCAGGATAGAGCAGACACATCACATCCGAACTGTTAAACCCTTCGCGCAAAGCAGAACCTTCGCGCCGCTGCTTTAATTCATAGGTGTAAGAGGCCTTTGTTTTGCCCTTGCTGGTCAGGTTAATATCGAATTTTCCGGCCTTGGCTTTTGGTTTGATATCGAGGTAAACAAACAGGTAATTTGGATTATCCGTTTTTTGCACTCGCTTCAGTTGGACGCCTTCATAATCCAATTCAACGTCAAATGCGGCAATATTATCGCCGTACATCATCAATTGCACCTCACTGTGCTGCATACCCGTCCACCAGAAAGGCGGTTCCACACGTTCGAGATTAAAAGAGCCTGCCATTGAGAAATGCACTGCCATCAGCACTGCCACGAAAACTATTATTCTTTTCTTCATTGTTTTATGCTATTTGAGATACACTTTTTTCAGACCTCCAAATTAATAAACTTTAGCCAAACACAACTGAAGTCCGCAAGCGTTTGCAGGGTTTTATGTTCCCGCTTATTGTCAGTAAATGGTCATTTCATCTGGATTGACCGAAGCTATTAAAAACTTGTCATCGGCATTCCTGAGAGTAAATGCATAGAATAAACAGAGGCTCTTATAATTTTTGGACAGCAAATTTTTAAGCTTCGTAACTATGAAAACACTCTCAAGTTTGTTAAAGTTTCTTTAGCAAGCTTTTTTGGCTCTATTCTAAACAGTGAAGGAATGCTTCAAACCCCACTAGACAGAATGGATGCCCGGTTTTTGAACATAAGGCTGAAAGCCTTGTACAACTCAGCACAGGGCAGCGCCCTGTGTACCCTATGTGCTTCGTGCCACCAAAAAAGGCTGTAAGCCTTAGACGGTTCAGTATCCACCATTTACCTCAGGCTTTCAGCTTGTAAATTTTCGATTATCATACCTCTTAACTTAACATAGGGCGCTCTATGCTGAGATTTCTGAGCCTTTCAGGTTCAATAATTATGACCTGATCGATGAGCTGTCATGCAACTACGAAAGAAGCAATCAATTGCTGGCGGTTAACGACCATGACGGATCAGATTTCCAGAGTAACGGCTTTAGCAACAATGGCTCTTTCTAAAATATTGAATACTTTTACGATGCAAACGGAATCCTAACGAAAGACTTGAGCAAGAACATTACAGATATCAGTTACCGTTGGAGTAAGATTACAGAATGGTCTAGCCCCCAATAAATCCAAAATAAAATGAAAATTAGTCTAAATAGAAGTTTTGTAATTATCGTTGTTGTTTTGTTAACTATTGGTGTAATCCTTTTCATTAAATGTAGAAATTACAGAGTTAAGAAGGAAGTTTATAGTACTTCCATATGGCTCGATTTTCAGAGAGTATATAATAATTTTATTAGTGATAAAGGATCTTATCCTAAAACGAAGAAGGATTTTGAACAGTATATTCAGCATTCAGATATGTTTTATGACTTTGAGTATTATCTTGATAAGGAGAAATATAACTTTATGATAGCTGATGACACTATTTATTTTTATTTTTTTGGTTTTGATAATAATGACGATAACTGTAAAAAAATATATAATTTACGAGATGTGGATTTTATTAAATCCTTGTTTATTGATGGAGATATTGTATTCTTTAAGCAACAGATTTATATAAATAAAGACAATGATAGATAACTAGAAGGCTGTTAAAGAAAGTGTGTCATAGGTTTGATTAAGAAAGCATAAATGAAATTTTGTATCTTTATCAACAATATACAACTGATAACACAAATTATTAATCACACAACCAAAAACTCATGAACCCAAACATCTTTTCTAACGAATCAAAATGATCAGAACGCTCGCGTTCGGTGCTGTGTATGCCGATGATTTTTTTGAGGTATGATATTGCAAAAGCAGTTTAGTTTTAACTGCTGATTTGCAAATCGCTAAGCGTTGTAAGGATTGATCACTTTAAGACCTTCAATTTTTTCAAAATCTTTGGTGTTGCGAGTGATGATGGTGAGTTCGTGCACAAGTGCAGTGGCAGCAATGATGGCATCCGGGAGTTTGGTTTTATATGCTTTGCGAAGCTCAATGGTTTTGCTGGTTATCTCGTCTGTAAGTTCAATGACATCAGCCAAACCAATAAAATCCTCAATATCATTTCCGGCAGTGTTGTGCCCTAAAACTTCGATCTTGTTTATCACAGAAATGATGAATTGTTCGTCAATAATGCCAGATATAATAGAATGGGCTTTCTCAGGCATTAAATCACCAGTGTACTCAATAAGGGCATTTGTGTCAATTAAATATTCCTTTCCCATTCCTTACGGCTTTCTTCAACACTGTTCAACAATGACTTAGCAGTTTGTTTTGAGATACATCCCCTGTAATCAGACGGTTTTGGCTTTTCTACCTTTTCCTTTTCTTTTTTCAAAGCGTAGTCGAGCATGTTTTTAATCGCATGAATCAGATTTTCATCTTCAATCTGTTTAAACTGCTCGATGATCATTGCTTTCTCAGCTTGCTTATTCATTGTAAGTACCCTTTATGTTTAAACAGTTAACCATTTTGATTATTGTATTAATAACCCCATTAACAAGACAACCTTATTAATGATTTCTACACCAAATATACTATTTTCTAATAAATGTTCTAAAGCACAATTAACAGAATTTTCCCTACCTTTAACCCACAAAACCTGAAACACCAAGCCATGCCAAAAGCCCGGCCACAACCTTCAGCTACCATCTCCTTCCGGATGTATGTCCTGGTGGTGATGGCTGTGCGTAAAGACCACGTAAACTGCGACACCGATTTCTTAGGCGGACTCACCAACCGCTGCTACAGCATGCAACCACATTCTGCCGATGAAAACTGGAGCAACCGTCCGGTGAACCATGATATCGCTTCCGACATCGGCGTTCCCGGAGTAGATTGGCGGGCAGGATACTGGGGGCAGGATCAACATTTTTGGTACCTTAGTTGGTCAACCTTCGAAGAACGATATGGAGAGTTAAGTTATAGCAATTACCTTCATGCTAATGGTTATTTGGGAAGTGTAAACAGTGCCCGTCACATTTTTACACAGCTAAGAGATGCTATAAATAAGGGGTTTAATATTTCTATTGTTTCCGCCTTTGGCCGGAATACAATAGTATCCTCCATTGGGGATTTAGGGGCCTCCTATTTTGGTCAAAATGGAGCTATTGGTTTCGATAACCCCACTGCCAGTGTATTCCTCCAGGAAGCGAATGTGGGGGCCTCTTCAAGTGGGGGTAGCAACCTTGTTGACGGAGCTTCATCCCTAGCATCCTTTACTTCAATGGGATACTCAGCTAGAGCTTATGACACTTATAACAGTTCAGGGTGGAAAAATAAATCAGGACGTTCCTTTTATACAGATTTATTGAAAAGAGGAAGTAATGGTAAATACGTTAGAGGTGTACAAGGTTATCGTAATTCTGCCAAGCTTGCCAAAAATATGTCGAACTCGCTAAAAGCAACTGGCAAGGCAATTGGAGTTTTAGGAGTTGGAATAACAGTTGTGGATGCATTTAGTGATGGAAATTTAACTTGGGGAGACGGGGCTAAAATTGGAATAGGGCTAATAACAACCTTTACACCTATTGGTTGGGGCTATGGGATAGTAGATTTTGGCACATATGTTATGACAGGAACTTCACTTACTAATAGGGCAGGAAATTACATTGACGGATTATGATGAGATTACTAGATTATATTTATTACAGAGTTGCAAAAACTTATTATAAATGGGATGGCGAAACGGGCATTACAGGAGTGATGGCTGTTGCCTTATTTGTTTCTTTGGTTTTGATTGATATTCTTGGTATTATCTATTTTAATGCTTTTCCCAATGAGTTTAGATTGGAAAATAAGGAAAATGCAGAATTTGTTGGGATTCTATTAATTTTAGGAATCATTTTACTTTCGTTAAGAAAGTACAAAAACAAGTTTTCATTTTTTGAAAAGAAATGGGGGGATGAAGAA
>JASMTJ010000539.1:0-2750 GCA_041694335.1 Bacteroidales bacterium | reverse complement strand
CTACTGATTTATAATCGCCAAAATGCTCATCATGCGCCAGTTTCTGAAGCCTGAACAAGATTTTCGCTTTGGCTTTCAAATCCTTTAGCTTTCTGAGCCATTTGTCAAATTCAGATGTTTTTTCAATAAAGAACATAAAATATGTATCCAGATGGATACAAATTTAGTGTTTTTTTAAGTCAATCACAATTCCTTTCAGACTTTGTAGTCCATAGCAAAGATAATTGCGATAAACGAAAAGGAATTGTGCAAAAGACAATTATAACATGTTCAACCCTTCTCAGGGTTGCTGGGTGATGGACTGCTATTATTTCCACGGGTTTCACCCGCGGTTTATGCCGTTTATCCACTTCGTGGATTTTTTCAATCGTTCCTGATTGTAATGTTTATATCGCCGCAGGCGATGAACAGCATTAACCCTGTATGAAATGAAGGGTTAATGCTTGATGTCAATCTTACAATCCTGAAAGGATTGAACTTGATTTTAGTGCCCAGCATAATAATTGCGATAAACAAAAAGGAGCAGAAAAATTTATGTGTTAAAACGGCTATTGGTGCAACATAAGTTGTCCGGTAAAATGATTGAGTGCCTTGAGAAAAAACCATAGAAACTAAAGGCTGCGTGAAAAAGTTACATGTAAGAATAAGTGTTTGAGGATAAAAGTAATATAGAATTCATGAGGTTAAACTGTTGACAGTAAAAATCGACTGAATACAGGAAGCAAGGAAAGTGTGCCAACGCTCAACGAAACCTCAAAGTATCACAGTCTAGTATCATCACTGCAAAGTGGGAATCCTTTTATCGATAGCGGCCGATAATAATACCCTTGTCAGGTTTAAACCATTTGGCTGAATCTCCGCTGGGTGTGGTTTAATGTCCGCTGTCTTTGGCTGAACTTCCGCTATACTTGGTTTAATGCCCGCTATATGTGGCTGAATCTCCGCTGGGTGTTGCTGAATCTCCGCTGGGTGTGGTTGAACCTCCGCTATACTTGGTTTAATGTCCGCTGGGTGTGGCTAAGTCTCCGCTATACCTTTACTGCGCTTGATTTCATAAAAAAACCCTCTGCTCAGCGAGCAAAGGGCCTTCATGATATTTTGTTTAATAAACTACTGTTTCGAAGCGAGGTATTCCGAAATACTTTCCTTGTTTTCTAAAATACCTTTGTCGCCCTTGTGCCAGTCGGCCGGACACACCTCGCCATTCTCTTCGTAGAACTGCAGCGCGTCAATCATACGGATAATTTCATCCACGCTACGACCCAGCGGCATGTCGTTTATCACCTGGTGGCGTACCACGCCCTGCTTGTCGATAAGGAACAGTCCGCGGTAAGCAGCAGGCTCGCCTTCAAACTCCATTTCGCCTTCTTCGTTGTAGTCATACTCACCGGCCAGCACGTCGAAATTCTCAGAAATCGATTTACTAAAGTCGGATACCAACGGGTATTTCACGCCTTCGATACCACCTTGTTTCTGAGGCGTGTTCAGCCATGCGTGGTGCGAGAATACCGAGTCGACCGAACAACCCACAACGGCTACGTTGCGGTCTTCAAATTCTTTCATGCGCTCCTGAAAAGCGATAAGCTCCGTAGGACAAACAAAGGTAAAGTCCATCGGGTAAAAGAAAAATACAACATGTTTTTTACCAATAAATTGGGATAAAGAAAATTTCTCCACTATTTCACTTCCGTTAACAACGGCTTGTGCATCAAATAATGGTGCTTTTTTTCCAACTAAAACTGCCATAGTAAATTTTAAGATTTATTTAACAAATTTATTTTCAATCGTTTAATTCGCTGCAAATGTAATACGATATCGCGGAAAATAATAGTATTCAGGGGAATTATGTTTGGGAAGTTGGGAGGTTGCTACGTTTGTAGGTTTAGTAAGTCTTTACGCTTTTAGGTTTGAAATGTGTTTAAGTGCGGTAAGTGTTTAGGTGTTTAGGTAGAAGTTGGCAATGTTGATATTTCGGGTTTCGCCCCGATGAAATATACTTCGCATTTCATGGGGTAAAGGTTTCGGGTTTCGTTGTCCGCGTAATCAGCATAAAATCAGCGTAATCCTCGTTTATGGAATTTGATATTTCTTGTACTATTTCACCAATTAACAAATCTACTATTCAACTTTCCACCGTCAGTCTCCCAGCAACTGCTCGGGGTCGACTTCGATTTCACGGTCATTTTTAAAGTCGTAGAGCGTTTCCTGACGGAGGCGGTAGTAGTTACGCCAGTAGTTGTAGAGGGCGTTGATATAACCCAGGCGTGAGTTGTCGCGCTCTTCCTGGGCGATATTCAATTCGGTTACACTGATTTTCCCGATAAGGTAGCGCTGCTTGGTGACATGGTAACGTTTCTGGGCTACCGTATCGCTTTTTGCCGCAATTCGCAACTGGTTGGATTGCATGTTAAACTGATCGACCTGGTAACGCACCTGCTGCAAAAAGTCGATGCGCTCCTGTTCGAGGTTACTCATCACCAGCTCCCTGTTCGATTCGGCCATGCGTATTTTGCCTTTGGCCAGTCCCCAGTCGATAATGGGCACGCTGATGCCTACGGTTAGCTGCTGGCTTTCTGACGGGTCATCAAACGCTTCGCTCAGTACGGCCGCGCTTTGGGTGAGCCCGTATCTTGCATAAAGGTTCATGCTGAAGCGGCTCTCGCGTTTAGCGCGATTCACTTCCATGCGGGCTTCCAGCTCGCGGCGTTCAAAGGCCAGCGCATCGGCACGGTTTTCACGAGCCATAGCAA
>JASMTJ010000538.1:0-1083 GCA_041694335.1 Bacteroidales bacterium | reverse complement strand
GATCTCCTTTTAAGTCGCGGAGCAGGCTGTTCTTGGCATCGCATGAAGGACAGCCTCCTCCTCCGCACGAATCTTCGCGGTCACGGGCAAATGATTTCCATATAGAGTAAAATGTGTATAAAAATGCACCGCTTACCGTAATCGCTGTTAATATCTCTTGTATCATAATATTATTGTTTGGTTTTATTTCTAAAATTCTCTCTCTAATAGCTCTCATCAGCTCACCAGCTAGCTCACCAACTCATCAGCTCACCAGCTCATCAGCTGAAAATCTGTCCTCCCTGATATATTAGCAGGGACAAAAAGTAAGCCAATCCTGTGGTGTATAAGACTGTGAATAGTGCCCACTTCCATGAACCTGTTTCTTTTTTTATGGTTGCAATGACGGCTACGCAGGGGGAATAGATCAAAGTAAATATCAGAAACGATATGGCTGTTAACGGTGTAAAAACAGGTGTGCCATCTTCATAGGTGTCATTTTTGATCTGCTGGATCAAGTGTGCGTTTCCACTGGTCTCTGCTTTGTCAGCCTGGTAAAGAACAGCCATTGTGCTTACCACGATCTCTTTGGCTGCCACCCCGCTCAGAAGGCTTACGCCCATTTTCCAGTCAAAGCCCAGAGGTTGAATGGCCGGTTCAATGGCTTTACCAATTTTTCCGATGTAACTGCCCTCATGTCTCAATCTCTCCTGCACATGATCAAGTTCTTCCAATTTCTCTTCTTTTTCGGTGACGATTTTTTCTTCCATTTTATCATCGTCTGTAACTTCTCCGAGTTCATTGTAGCGTTGGGTGAGTTCTGTCTTTTGTTCTTCGATGGCCTGACTCTGCCCGTTGTGGCGTGGATAATAGCCTAGAAACCAAATAATAATGGAAGCCACCATGATAACACCTCCTATTTTTTTGAGGTATTGACTGCCTTTAGACCACATATGACGGGTTGTGGCTTGAAGTGTTGGCATGCGGTAGGGGGGCAGTTCCATTACAAAAGGGGTGTCTGATTTTGAAAACAGAAAACGCTTAAAAAGCCGGGCAATAATGACAGCCACGGCAATGCCTGTGCCATAGAGCATAAACAATACC
>JASMTJ010000537.1:0-1821 GCA_041694335.1 Bacteroidales bacterium | reverse complement strand
GGGAGCTGAAATCCCGGTAAAGTTTTCGATTTCACCTTTTTTGGCCTTGTCGTAAAGACCTTTGGGATCCCGCTCGGCACAGGCTTCCACACTGGCTTTAACATAGATTTCCTTAAAGTTTTCTGCTCCGGCAGCCTCCCGGGCAGCTTCTCTACCGGCCCGGTAGGGAGAAATAAAGGAAGCCAGGGTGATTAGACCTGCATCTGCAAAAAGAGAAGCTACCTCTCCAATGCGGCGGATATTTTCTTCTCTGTCTTCAGCGGTAAAGCCGAGGTCTTTATTTAAACCAAAGCGCAGGTTATCACCATCTAGGCGGTAGGAAGCTCTTCCTCTCCGGTAAAGCTCCTTTTCCACCTCTACGGCAATGGTTGATTTACCGGAGCCCGAGAGTCCGGTAAACCAGAGAACCATTCCCTGCTGCCCTAAAAGTTCCTCCCGGGCAGCCTTATCTATTTCACCTGAATGCCACTTAATGTTATCTACCATGGTCTAAAGATAATCCCCCTGTCCTGTAATAGGCCTTTAATCTGAGCTGAAACTTCAGCTTCTGAAGTAAACTCCGGGATATGGAGGTCAAAATCTAAATCAGTTGTCACTCTATCTCCGAGCCAGACTGTTTCAATCTGCTGTGGATTAACTGTAGTTTTAATCAGTTCCAGATCAGACTGAGTTAGCTCAACAGCTGTAACAACTAAAATAGCTCCTGCGTCGAGCATTAGGTGAGAAACCTCAGCCAGACGGCGCAGATGCTCTTCCTTATTTCCATCATTTCCATTTTTAATATCAGCATCAACACCATAAAGCAGGTTACCAATACCGAGGAAGTAGACTACCTTACCGTCGTTAAACAATTTCTTCTCCAGGGCTTTAGCAGTCGGTTTTTTACCAACATCTTCTTCTCCGGTTATTAAAATTAAAGTTGATTTCTGATTATATTTTTCAGCTCTATCTTCGCGGCTAATTAGAGACTGCTCCCAGTTATAGTTACGGCGCATTACCTTTTCGCGAACCCAGCTCTGCTCATCTTCCAGAGCTTCGGAGATAATTCCACCGCCAGCGATCTCAAAGTCATCGACAACTACAAAGCGGCTGGTTTCTTCTATCTCACCGGCCAGGTCAAAAGCCATCGCCTTATCTAGTTTAAAGACAACCTCTGCTACATCGTGGCGCTCAATTTTTTCTTTAGCTTCATCCTGATTTAAGTTGGAAGCATCGATTACCCGGTTGATTTTTTCCAGGCGGGCCTTAACTTTTGCTGTTCCAAGTTTAAGGTGATAGACCTTATCCTTAACCAGGTCCTGGCGGGCCAGCCAGAAAAGATTGGCCTTGATTCTTGCTGAAACTTTGGGCTCAGCTTCATCAGCCCGAGAAGCAAGCTCCCCGCGGGTGATATAGATCTGTTCATCCAGGGTAAAACCGGTAGCTTTACCGACCTTGACCTTATGCTGTTTATCTTCCTCAAAACCTTCTATTGTCTTAACTGTACTCTTTTTACCGGAAGGATAGAAAACAACTTCATCACCGACATTCAACTCACCTGCGGCTACTGTTCCGGCAACTATGCGGCGGTCGTCTCCACCTTTGGTAAATTTATAGACATCCTGAACCGGCATTCTGTAGGGCTTATTGTGCGGCAGAGCAGCATTTTCAAAGCTGTCCAGCTGTTCTAAAACAGTCTGCCCCTGATACCAATCCATCTTATCTGATTGAGCTGCTACATTATCACCGAGCATCCCGCTTACCGGAATGAAAGTTTCTGCTTCCAGGCCAATTTCAGCTAAAAAGTCGGTGTATTCTTCTACAATCTGCTGATATGTATCC
>JASMTJ010000536.1:0-15157 GCA_041694335.1 Bacteroidales bacterium | reverse complement strand
CAAGAGATGAAGCCCGATACTGAGCATTTCAGGCAGCAGGGCACTATTATGTCGCTGCATCCCGCCAAGGCGATTGCCCCCGGCAGCCAGTCGAAGATCTCGCTGAAATGGAGGGTGCAGATGCCCACCGTTATTTCGATTCGCATGGGCCAGTATGGCGACGGCAACTGGCATGTGGCTTACTGGTACCCACAGATTTCGGTGTACGACGATGTTTCGGGCTGGGACACCACGCCATTTACCGGCTCGGCCGAGTTTTACAACGATTTTAATAACTATGATGTGAAGATCTCTGTTCCGGAGGGCAACCTGGTGTGGGCTACCGGGCTGCTGCAGGATGAGCAGAAACATTTTACCGGCAAGGTGCTGGAGCGGCTGAAGGAATCGCGCGTAAGCGATTCGGTAATTTCGATTATCAGTAAGGAAGAGATGTTTGGCGGGAAAGTGCTGACGGGCAATCACCCATGGCACTATGTGGCGGAATCGGCGCCCGACTTTGCCTTTTCGGTCAGCAAGTCATATATCTGGGATGCCACCAGCGTGGAGGTGGAGCCCGGCAGGCGCGTTTTTGTCGATGCGGCGTATAAACACAATTCAAAGGATTTCCATAAGGTAGCCAAGTTGTCGGCGCAGATTATCAAGCTGTTTTCGGATGAAGTGATTGGCGAGCCTTATCCTTATCCGAACCTCACAGCCTTCAACGGTGGCGGCGGAATGGAGTTCCCGATGATGATTAACGATGGCGATGCGCACTCGCACAAAGGCACGGTGCACCTCACCGCCCACGAAATCGGGCACATGTATTTCCCTTTCCATGTGATGACCAACGAAAAATATTATGCTTTTATGGATGAGGGGCTGATTTCTTTCCTTCCACGACTCGCAGAGGGAATTCTGCTTGATGACCCTTATCCGATGACCGGAATTATGCAAGGCTATGCGCAGACGGCACCTACCATGCGCCAGGTGCCGCTGATGGTTCCGAGTGATATGATTAGCGACTATGGCGCCTACCGCACCCATGCCTACACCCGTCCGGCCAACGCATTTTATATGCTTCAGCAAGAGCTGGGTGAGGAGGTGTTTAAGGAGGCCATGCTTGAGTATATCCAGCGCTGGCGCAAGAAGCATCCCACGCCTTACGACTTTTTCAATACGATGGAAGATGTTTCGGGAAAAGAGCTCGACTGGTTCTGGAAGCCCTGGTTCTTCGACCTGGGATATCCTGACCTGGCCATTGCGGAAGTAAGGCATGACAAGTCAGGTCGTCTTGTGATGCTCCTGAATATAGGTACGATACCCGTTCCGGTGAGGCTCTATGTAAAATATGAGGATGGCTCATCGGAAACGATCCGCAAAAAAGCGGAAGTATGGAAAGAGCAATCGGCCCTGGTAATCAGGCTAAATACGAAGAAAAAAATCAGTTTTATTTCCCTTGGCGGGATGTATGTTCCTGACAGTTATCCGGGTGATAACCTTTACGGGGAGTAGAACGGCAGAAATCATGAAAAACTAAGCGGGGTATGCTACTCCGCTTTTTTTATGTCATCAAAGATTGCAGATTATCTGGAATCCGGGTATTATGATTTGTCATTTTAGGGTTTCATTCTTCGCTGTACGACAGACAATCCTCATGCTATTCGGTAATAAAACCTTACCTGAACATGATGAGAGGGAGTACAATTTCCGTAAAGCTTTTTTTAAAAAAACTAAAACTGCCGGATACCTAAATCGCGACGCACTTTGTTGCGGAAAGGGAAATATTTGATCAGTAACCCGATGCTGAGGAAGACATAAACAAAAAATGTCAGGTCGCCGCTCACCACCATCGAAACAACGCCGAGGAAGGCTACCACGGCCCAGAGCATCCAGCGAATGTCATTCGCTTCGCGATATTCGTCAAGTTTGATGGAAAGGTCTCTTACTCTTTGCAAGTCATTCATTCTTCCTTTAAAAGATACACGTGCAAGTATGAAGTTAGCAATCACGTAAATGGCCAGTACAATGTGGAAACCTACGCTAATGGTGTAGTGTTTCGGGTCGACAAAACGCCAGGCAACAAATGCTGCTCCCACACTCAGCCCCGTTATTGTCAGGAAAATCTGAAGGTAAGAGTGGTAAAGCTTCTTGTAATATTGAGAAATTCTCTCTTCCATTTTTTAATGCAAAAATAAAAGCCTGAAGGCTATAATTCAATAAACAACAGTAATTTAACAAAAATATAAGACTTTAGATGTATCTTAATTTATTTGCGGATAACTAAATAAAACAAGTTAATACATCAAACAATATTTCTTTTCTTTACTTTATATATACAATTGATGCCATTATGAAGATGAAGCTGTTTGCATTGTTGATTTTATTGGTTTTGAGTTCCACGCTGAACGGTCAGGTTCATGGAGTTGTGTTTGATGCCTTAACCGGAGAGCCCCTTCCGGATGTACATATAAAGCAGAATGGAAAACTGGAAGCTGTTACAGATGCGAACGGACGGTTCGAGTTGAGTGATCCCACCGGAAAATTCATTTTCAGGCACGTAGGTTTTGAAACCACATCAAGAATCTTTGATCGCCCTGATGTCACGGTGGAAATTCAAATGCATCCGCTGGTCAGGTTACTCGATGAGGCCATGATTAGTGCCAGCAAAGAGCTTAAAAACATCTCTTTAATCCCGCAAATTTTGGCTCCTGACTCCTTAACTTCAGCTACCCTGGCTGCCAATCCGTTTTACGGACTCAACTCTCTGCCCTCGGTCTACTTTAACCGGGGAACACGGAATACGCAAAAGCTGACCATTCGTGGACTGGGGGCGAGGTCGCAGTATTCCACCACCAAAATCAAAGCGTTTGTGAATGGGTTTCCGGTAACTTCCACTTCCGGGGAGGTTTTTCTCAATGACATGACCTGGACGACCTTCGACAGGATGGAAGTGGTTCCGGGGCCGGTGAGTAATGAATACGGCAGCTCTTTTGGAGGGTTTTTATTTCTTGATATCGACCTTCCGGATGAACCAAAGAGTGAACTCCGAAGCGGATTGATGGTAGGGGATTTTGGTTACATGCATCAATATAACTCCTTCCGGTTTGGTTCGGCGGATGTAAAGGGGGTGATTAGTTACCAAAGCATGAACGACAATGGATTCAGGCAAAACGATGCTTTTGATGGCAGTGATGTAAACGCCCTCGTAGAAGTTCGTTTGTCCGAAACCGCCACTTTGCAATCGTTTACACTTCGAAATACTTTCAAAGCATTTATTCCCAGCTCCTTGTCGGAAAGTGATTTTCTCAATCATCCCGAAAAGGCAGCGGACAGCTGGAACGCGAGCAATGGTTTTGAAGAGGATATGGAGATCATGCAGGGGCTTTCCCTTCAAAAAAGCTACTCCAAAGATTTCTCACAAACTCTTATGGTTTTCGGTAAAAAATATGAGGGCACAGAGCGCCGGCCATTTAATACCCTCGAAGATAACACAAAGTCTTTTGGCGCCCGGACCACTCTCAGCTATCGCAATCCATTGCCGGTGGGAGTGCTGAACTTTCACACCGGGCTTAATTTCAGATATGACAACTATCGCTGGAAAACACTTGAAACGCTGGAGAACGACACTTCCGGGGAACTTCTCAGTGACAACCGACAGCGGAAAAGTGATGGTGATTTCTTTCTCTTTGCAGATTATAAACATCCGGTATACAGTGTAAAAGCAGGGCTTAATGCTGCAGTCACAAACTACACCACAAGAGATTTAATTCAAGGGGAGGAATCAGGAAGTTTTGATATGGGTGTTTTTCTATCTCCGTATCTGAAGGCCAAAGCAGACCTCACAAGTGAATTCAGTGCGGGAGTGCTGCTGAGCCGTGGCTCCACTGCACCTTCTTTCGAAGAAGCTATCGATTCGGATGGGGGTGTCAGCGATCTGCTTTTACCGGAGAATGGCTGGCAGCGTGAGCTTGGATTAATTTATAAGTCGAAGAGCAACAGATTCTTAATTTCTTCTTCGGTATTCTATAATTCGGTAATGAACCAGATTATCACGAAGCGGATTACCGAAGAGCAATTTATCAAAATCAATGCCGGCGAGAGCAGTTTCTTCGGTGTCGAGGCGCGGTTAAGCCATCTCCTCATCAATGAAGATCAATTAACAAGCCGGTTGGGACTGTCATATGCCTGGTCAGATTTTTCTTTCGATGACTTTACGGATGATGGCGTTATCCTGGATGGGAATCGCATCCCGGGGATTTCAAAGCACAAGGCTTCCCTGGTGCTGTCAGGGAAAGTATTCAACAGGTTCAGCTACCGGGCAGATTTACTGGTAAACGGAGAATTACCTATGAATGATCAGAACACCAAATACTACGATGGGTATGAGGTTTTAAACCTGACGCTTTCGTATCATCAAAAAATATCCGAGAGGTTTGATATAAACCTCACAGCGATGGCCGATAACCTTCTTAACCAATCATATGCCTCTATGATTCTGGTCAACGCTCCTTCTTTCGGCGGTGCCGACCCGAGGTGGTATTATCCCGGCGCTCCCCGAAGTTTACGCTTCGGTTTTGAATTGAACTATAATCTTAATATATTGTAAAATTCTATAACAGGTAATATTAAATCTAAAGAAATCAAAATCAAATAATGCACCCATGAGAACTATTTTACTTTCACTTATTACTTTTTTGAGTTCGTTAGCCGTCTTCGCACAGGCCGAACTTGAACTACCGGAGGGTTTTGAAGCCACTGTTTTTGCCAGTGATCTTGGCCCGGGACGGCACCTTGCCGTGAATGAGAACGGAGATGTATACCTTCAGTTAAGAAGTACTACCAAAGGATCGACGGTGGCACTCAGGGATGAGAATAATGATGGGAAAGCCGATGAAATTCAATATTTCGGCAACTTACCCGGCACAGGTATCGAAATCCACAACGGATATCTTTACACCAGTACCGACACATCCATTCAACGTTACGCTTTGAAGAATGGAATGCTGCTTCCGGAAAATTCTCCTGAAATGATTGTGGGGGGATTTCCGAAACAAAGTCAGCATGCGGCCAAACCATTTACTTTTGATGCGGAGGGAAATATTTACGTAACTATCGGAGCCCCTTCCAATGCCTGCATGGAGGAAATGCGCACCAAAGGCTCGCCAGGAATGGATCCCTGCCCTTTACTTGAATCTTACGGAGGTATCTGGAAGTTTGGTCCGGCGGGAGCCTACCAGGATTATCAGAAAGACGGAAAGCGTTTTGCTACGGGCATCAGGCATGCAGTGGCATTGAATTACAACAAATCGGAAGAGCAACTTTATGCAGTGCAACATGGTCGCGACCAGCTTTCGATGTTTTTTCCGGAGCTTTACGATGATGAAGCCAATGCCAATCTCCCAGCAGAGGAGTTTTTCCTGATAAACGAAGGAGATGATTTTGGATGGCCTTACTGTTACTACAATCAAATGACCAATAAGAAAATGCTGGCGCCGGAGTATGGGGGCGACCGTCAGAAAGTGGGCCGGTGTGCCGGCAAGAAAGACCCTGTTATTGGCTTCCCGGGGCACTATGCGCCTAACGATGTCCTGTTTTACGAGTATGAGCAGTTTCCTGAGAAATACCACAACGGTGCTTTCATCGCTTTTCATGGTTCATGGAACAGGGCTCCCCTTGAGCAGGAAGGTTTCAACGTGGTTTTTGTGCCTTTCGAAGGCAAAATGCCTTCGGGCGACTGGACTGTTTTTGCAGATGGATTTGATGGTGGAGGAAAAATCAAAAGCCCGGCTGATGCTGTGCACCGTCCAACGGGAATCGCCACAGGACCAGATGGTGCTTTATACGTGGTTGATTCAAGAAAAGGAACAATTTGGAAGATTACTTACAACAAATAAAAACAAAACAATAAAACTTTAATAATGAGAAATTTAATTGGAATTCTGGTCATCATGCTACTGGCCGGTATCACATTCGGATTCGTTGAAAATGACGGAAATCAAACTATGAACCCTCTTCCTTCTTCGGAGGATGGTTCATCAGTTTACAAAAAGCATTGCCTCTCTTGTCATCAGACTGACGGCAGCGGTGTGCCATCGCTTTATCCATCGCTGAAAGGTAACGAGCGCGTTGTAGGAGAGAAGGAACCACTTATTGAAGTACTCCTTTTGGGAAGTAAAGGCCCCTTTTCGGTGGATAAAGACAAGTATATGGGAGCCATGGCGGCTTATAAGTTCCTTTCGGACGAAGACATAGCCAATGTGCTTACCTATATCCGGACGAACTTTTCTAACGATGCTTCTGCTGTATCAGCTGCTGATGTAAAAGAAGTAAGGGCTTCAATTGACTAAACCGTAACGACCTGTAACTATGGCAAATATTTTTGAATCCATAAAGTCCGGATATCACGAATTCAAGGAGCAGTTTAAGCTGAACATGCAGTTCTACAAAAGGCTTTCTTCAGAGGGACAAAATCCTTTTGTGATGTATATCGGCTGCTCTGACTCAAGGGTGATTCCTGAAAAGATGCTCAACCTTTCGGAAGGTGATGTTTTTGTGATACGGAATGTGGCAAATATTATTCCCCCAAAGGGCAGCAAAGATACCAGCGTGGCTGCTGCCCTGGAGTTTGCAGTGCAAACGCTCTATATTGAGCAGATCATTGTATGCGGACATACCGATTGTGGCGGAATTAATGCCCTGGCCAGTGGAGCTGATGAGCAAAAGTTTAGCAACATTATGGATTGGGTTGAATATGCCAGACCTGTTTTAAAAGACGTATCGGAAGGTGAAGACGACCGGGTAGGGAGGCTTATACGTAAGAACGTGCTTTTGCAGAAGCAGAACCTGCTTACCTATCCCTTTATCAGGGAAAGATATGAACAGGGAGCCCTGGAAATCCATCCATGGCTCTATGATTTGGATAAGGGAGATATCAGGGCTTACAGCTACTCAACAGGGCGATGGGAGCCTATCTAAAAAGAAAAAAACCGGAAGGATTGATACCTGCCGGTTTTTTTAGTGTCTGTCCGCTAATGCGGATGTAAGTCTTTGTTTTACCCAACTTGTGGTCTTAATTAAAAAATCTAAGGGGTACTAACGTTGACGAAAGTTTCTGCGATCGCGTCCGCCGCCGCCGCCAGTGCGCTCACGTGCTTCATTAACACGCATGTTTCTGCCTTTGAGTTCGGCATCGTTGAGCTCGCTCATAGCTGCGTTAGCTTCTTCGTCGTTTGACATTTCGATAAAACCAAATCCTTTGCTGCGGCCGGTTTCACGATCCATAATGATTTTAGAAGAAGTAACTTCACCGTACTCTTCAAAAATTTCTCTTAATTGATCTTCATCGATATCGTAATGAAGATTTCCTACGTAAATATTCATATAATAAAAAATTAAAAAATAATGCTGTACAAAGATAGGCTTTTAACAACACGAATTACCACTTTCATAGTAAATTACAATAAATTAATGTGATTTTTTTCTCTCTTGCTATTCCGGAATATTTTTTTCAGCCAGGTGTTTGAAGAAATCAGCCCAGTCGATATCGGCATAGCTTTTCCCAAAACGTACCGCTACAAGCCCCTTTTCGGGATAGATGTAGATGTATTGCCCCTTAATACCTTTGGCAAAGTAAGCACCGTAGCGGGTCACTCTGAACTGGTTAGAATAGGGGTAATTCTGCCAGTCGATATTGGTGGAATCGTAAGCAATGGTTTCTTTAATCCAGCTTTCAGGAATGATTTGCTGCCCCTTCCATTGTCCGTTGTTTAAGTATAATCTTCCAAACCGCGCAAAATCCATGGTTTGAGCAGAAAGACAGCAAAAGGCTTTAACTTTCCTGTTTCGCCTGGAGTCGACACTCCAGTAGGCCTCCGACTCCATCCCTAAAGGCTTCCAGATTTTCTCTTCCAGATACTGCTGGATGGGTCTTCCGGTGGCATTTTCAACCACATCAGCTAAAAGTTGTGTATTCACACTCAGATATTCGAAGTATTGATCCGGGGGTGATTTTTTTCTGATTTGTGTGAGATATTTCGGGAGATTGGTTCCGTAATAATACTTGGCTACATCCCCGAAAGGGTTATAATATCCTTCGTTTGCTTTGAGCCCTGAACGCATGTCCAACAGATTTTGGATAGTGATATCACCAAACTCTTCCTTATCGAGATAGTTGAGATATTTCACTGCCGGATCATCCGCGTGATCGATATAACCTTCGTCGATGGCTATTCCGGTGAGGGTGGCCACGAAGGATTTAGCTACCGAAAAGGATGTGACGATGCTTTCATCCTGGTAATCATTGAAATAGGACTCATTCCAGATAGTGTCATTTACGATAAAGGCAAAAGAGACCGTTTTTGTGTTTTTTAGAAAGGCATCGAGAGACGGGGCATCGTTTCCGGAATATTTTTCAGGGAGCTCCAGCGTATGTTCGGAATACTTAAAAACAGGCTTTGGGTTGGCATTATGGATAGTGTCGTTAACGAATTTCTGATAATCATCAATGTTTGCAACATTCCAGTAAAAATACCTGGCAACGTGACATTGATTAAAAACTATAACCATCATCCCCGACAGAAGCGTAAGGATGAGAAAACGGCGGAAGTGATATTTCATAACCTGAACTTTCAAAAATAACCCGACGAAAGTAAAGAAAGTTTTTATTTCTGAATATTGATGCATTGCGGGAATTCATAACCAAATACGCGCTGAAAATAAGCAGAAATTGGTTGTTGAAAGCATGGAGACTAAATAAGCTGTTGAATGGATAAAGCCAGAATAACAGAAAAAAACTGACAGAAAAAAAAGTTGCCAGCAAATAATTTGCTGACAACCTTCACATTGCTTTTAAATAACTTTATACTTCCAGGTTGGTCATCTCTGATGTCACCTCATAGTCGTACTCAGGATATTCATAAACACTCATACGGTCTTCGGTTTCACTAATCGAATAGCCAAAAACGGAAGTGTACTGCTCGATATTTTCTCCCATGTTTTTAAGTTGCTGTAGCAACTCTGTGATAGTTTTTGACTCAACAATCTCCACTTTTCCCATTTTGTTGATAATCGGACTGTGGCGACGCGTGCCGTCGTGGTCAAATTCCAGGATTCTTCTTCCGTCAGGAGTAATACCAATCGCGCGGAAAGTAAGGCTTTTTCCTACTCCCGGCATGTTTAGCACGCTACGATCGGTTCCCAGGAAGGGAACATTGAGCTCTTCCCGAAGCGAATTGATATTATCGCCGATTTTTTCTGCGTTCTCAGGGAAGTGAGTAATGCTGTCACGGTATTCTTCAGGAATATTGCCAAAGCATTTTTCTTCATAAAGCTCCTGAACAATACGTGCGTTAGTGGCAAAGTTGTGTTTGTTTTCACGGAATCCTTTTACAGAAAAAGTGTAGTAGGTTAGCACGCCAATGTCGTTGAGTGCTTTTCTCAATTTAGCGGAGTGCCCTCTGCGTGAAGCGGCCGTCGTAAACACCTGTTGATTGGTTACAATCCATCCTGCTTCGTGAAGCATTTTGACGGCCTTACGTACTTCGGGAGTTATTTCCATGGCCGATTGGAAATGCGTTTGAATGACGAACTGACGAATTCCGGCCTGCTGTGCTTTATCCTTGAAGTTGCCAAGGATGTCTGTCAATTCTTTGGTAACCCTTTGCGGAATGTATACAGGAAGACGCGTCCCCAGTCTTACACGGCGCATCTCAGCATACTTTTCACCATCCTTACGGTTTTTGTTGGCTTCTCTTTTTCGGAGTGCCATTTCATAAACCTCATTCAGGATTTTTTCGAGCGAGCGGTCGCCACTCATGAGAGCATCACCACCGGTGATGAGAATATCTCGCAGCTGCGAATCTTCCTCAAAGTACTGCATCAGACGTGTCAGTTTGTCGGCCCATTTTTCTTTCGGCTTCAACTTGTCCAGATCAAAATTGAGGTGTCCGCTCTGAAAATCATACATGCGTTGGCATGATACACAGAGACCGCCACAGGCGCGTCCTACAGTATCGGGTATCAGAATAGAAACTTCAGGGTAACGCCGGTGGATGTTGTGCTCCATCGGAAGAACCCATCCGGCAGCATTGGGCTCACCAGGTTTTACAATGTCTTCTTTTTCCCAGGCATGGATGTTTCCGAATTCGTCCACCAGCTCCTGCGAGTAAAAAATGTAATCACGGATAGCTACATCGCTGTGGTCGTCACTGTTAACATCGACCAATGACAGGTAGTAAGGATTAACAAAGAACGGAATCCCGGCATCGCGGGCATGCTCCATCACGTTGATGGTATCTTTGCTCAGCGAAAAATCAAGCATCTCATTGATGATTTCCGGTGAACGGAAAGCAAAGACTAAATGAAATTTACTGGTGTCCCACCATTCAGTAACCTTTTCGGCCTTTTCATCGAAGCTAAGGCCTTCATCGAACTTAAATGACGCGGACTTAAAGGTTCCGTCATCAATCTTTTCAACAATCTTACGAATGATTCTTTTTTTGTTTTCAAGACGTTTTTCAGCAATATGACGATCAATTCCTGAAGGGTGACGCTGCATCCAATGTTCAACGGTTTCTTTGTCTGGCTTGTTCTCGTGAAGTGTCCCGTTTAGTTGTCTGAAAAGGGCGATCATATCAAGATAAAAGTGCGGTGTGGAGTGTGTATCGAAATTATGATAATCGCCGTAGATAATATGGAAAGGCTGGTTTGTAACTATTTCATTGTTGTTGTTAGGATCGACAAACTCTTTGCCGCTGTATTCGAGATAATCTGCTATTCTGATGGCAGCCAGATTATTCCAGGATATAGAGTGAAGCGCTTTTTCGCCAGATGTTTTGTTGTGATAGTATGCTTTGGCTTTTGGATGATTATCAAAATACTCTTTCATCCAGTTTTTCAGCTTTTCAATATATTCATTGACATTGTCTGAACCCAGGATAAAATCATGGAGTTTTGTATTTTCTTTTAAAAGAATATGAAAAAGTGATTTCTTATTAGTCGCTATATCCTTATCGTTGATAATGTGCGATAATTTCGTTTGTGTACTGTCTAACTGATGTATGTTGTTGTCTTGGAACATAATAAACTAAAAATTAGTTAAATGACTATAGATGAAACAGTTATAAAACCTATGCAAAGATATAAAATTTTTTTCGAATATCAAAGAATATCTTTTACAAATATCATTATTAATAACTGATAAACAGCATATTAAATACATAATTCAAAAATGATGCCTAAATCAGTTTAAGCTTTGTTTAAGTTAGCAAGGAAACCCCGGTTTTATACACAGGGAGATAAATCAATTATTATAACATAGCGGTTAAGTTTATGTTGTGTTTTAAGAGCTGTATGCACATTCTGCTGAGAATGTACCGGGCTTTATCAACAATAAGTTTCTTACTGTTTTTTGATGTATCCTAAATAAGGATAATAAATTTTTACCTTTGCAAAAGATTTTGCGGTTGCAGATTACTGCATTAAAAGGGAATCGGGTGAAAATCCCGGACAGTTCCCGCTGCTGTAATTCGGTTTAAGTGCTGATAAACGCCACTGTTCACACGGGAAGGCTTCAGCACAAAAAACGAAGAGTCAGAAGACCTGCCACAAAATATGTATTCTGAGCTTTCGGGATAAAAGCGAAGAGTAAATTATACACTCTATAATTTATTCCAAAACTTTTCCTGTGGGCTTAGGTGATTTGATGTTTCATTAAAAACCTAAACTCATGAAAATGAAAAATTTACTTTTATTATTGATGGTAACAATGAGTCTTGTTGCCTTTTCTCAAAATCAGGAACTTTCTAAAAGTGTCGTCGTGAGCGGCGGAAATTATTCGAATCCTGAGGAGCATGTGGCGGTGGGCTATTTTATTCAAGAGCCCGGCGAGTATCATGTGTTTGACAGTATCTATACTCAATCGGTTCAGGATGTTTTGGTAGATGGTCAAATGCTTTTCGTAACAGCCGAAGATTCATTGGTGAGTTACGATCTAGAAACCATGGATCGCATAGCTGCAGTCTCATACGAAGGGCTCAACTCCTTTGCTGTAGCCGGTGAGAAGCTGCTGGTAACGCGGCAATATCCTGTTACCTCGGAGAGTCTTTTGATCCTTGACAAAGAAACGCTTGAGCTGAGTACGCTTGTCGAGCTTTCGGGTGAAGCAGCCGGAATAGTTGTCGATGGTGATTCAGCCTATGTGGCAGTGCCTGGCGCGTGGGGAACATCTGAAGGACGTATCGCGGTGGTAGACCTTCCAAACGAAATACTTTCACGTGAGGTGGTCCTGGGAGAAGATGCCCAGGGCACCAAAGAGCTTTTTATCAGCGATTACACTCTTTATGCAGTGAATACACACTTCAGTGATTATGAAGAAAACACTTTCTCAGTTACGAGCTATGACCTGTTCTCTGGATCTTTTGAAACAGATGTGATTGAAGGGGATTACTATGGATATTACGGAAATTCGGTGATGACCGATTCCTCAATCGTTATTCCGGTATCTGGTGGTATGGCAAGCTATAATGTATTTACACAGCAAGCCAATTTATCATACATGTCGGTTGCTCCTGCGGCTGTGGCGTTCGACCACCTGGCGGAGCAGTTTCATATCACGACCAGCGATTACTCAACATATGGAGAATACCAGATTTATAACCTGAACGGAGAAGCTCTCCCGGGTACCTTCGAAACGGGCGTTTCTCCTGAAGCTTTAACGCTTCAATACAATGTAAGCAACGAATTTACCAATGATGAAGTGGAGTTTTGGGTTGGAGAAGGCTCCAAAGAGGCATTGCTGGTCATTGACTGGAATGACGGTGTGGAACCTGTTTCATTAGCCTGGGGCTATCGTTTTGATGGGCAGCCTACCGCTGAGCAGATACTGACTGACATTTCAGGAGTGGATGCCGCTCTGGAAATAGATGTGTCAGGAGGCTTCTTAAACAACATCGTGTATAACAGCCCGGATGTTTTTCACAGCGGGATTGGCGGCGTCCCCGATTACTGGAGCACTTGGTCGAGGACTTCTTCCACTATCTGGGAGATGAATATGGGGATTTCGGAGGTTATCAATGATGGTTCGCGTTTTGGATGTTCCTACGGTTTTTCGCCGCAGGCAACAGCTCCGGATGTGCCGGTTGCGGCTCCTGAGTTGATTGCCTCGATAAACAATGTGGTTGCAAATGCTGCCGAGGCATGGATTTCCGGAGAGCTGCTTCACGTGGTTTCTGACGAAAAAATTGAATTCGCAGAAATCTACAATGCAGCAGGTCAGCTGGTAAAAAAGGATAACGTGATTCAGAAAGAAACAACCATTTCTGTTTCTAACCTAAAAGGTGTTTTGATTCTGAGAGCCTTAACCGCAAACGGCTGGTATGTGAAAAAACTGATAAAATGAACAAGCTTATAGCGATAGCACTAATTTTTTACTGGGCCACAGCGGCGGGGCAGTTTGCCCCGCCAGCAGGCCAGCAGGGCTCCACAGCCGTGGCCTCAGACAGCTCACTGATTTCGGGGTGGGGCAATGCTCCGGTGGTAACAAGAGGCCCTCTGGATATTGCTAACCCGGATGCAGGAACTGCAGCGTTTGGAAGTCCTGAGGATGCCGCAGGTGTGGCAGATAACGTGGTGGTAAGTCTTGGTGATGGCGGAATGGCTACTTACATCCTGGAAACAGCAATCAGCGATCATCCCGGAACTGACTTCGCGGTTTTTGAAAACAGCTTTTCGGATGAATTCCTTGAATTAGCTTTTGTGGAGGTGAGTTCAAATGGGGAAACTTTCGTCAGGTTTCCTGCCGTTTCCAACACCCAGACCGACACTCAGGTAGGTGGTTTCGGCACGCTGGATGCTACAAAAATCCATAACCTTGCCGGGAAATACAGGGCAGGATTTGGCACGCCTTTCGACTTGCAAGACTTATCTGACAGTGCTAATGTCAATATCAGTGCCATCACCCATATCCGAATTGTTGACGTCATTGGAAGCATCGCAGAGCAATACGCTACCTTCGATAGTGAAGGACACAGGGTGAACGATCCTTATCCCACGGCTTTTGAGTCAGGAGGCTTTGACCTGGACGCGCTGGCGTTTCTTGAAGAAGCGACATTGAGCCAGGAAGAGCTTTTTGCTGACAAGGTAGATGTTTATCCAAATCCCGTGAAGGAAAGAATCACCATTGATGTTGCTGAGCACTCAAGCTACACATTACGCAACAGTTCCGGGCAAATCCTTGAAAAAGGAATACTTACGAAAGGCAGACAGAGCTTTAGCTGGGGGCATTTCAAAAGAGGGGTTTATATTTTACAGATTTCAGGCAAAGAAAAAAGCCTGCTGAAAAAGATTGTAATCCATTGATAAGACAGCTAACCATATCAGCAATAATTGTTTTTTTGTTTGTTTCTGCTTCAGGACAATCGAATGACACGCTTGATATTTCCGGCGTTACGGTCATCGGGAAAAGCATAGAAAAGCAGAGCGGGTATAAGAAAACTGTGCTCGACAGTGTAGTGCTGCGTTCACTCGACTACCAGACGGTAGGGGAGATGCTCTCGCGGCATACGCCCGTTTTTATTAAGTCGTACGGACAAGGAAACTTGGCTACCGCAGCATTCCGGGGCACTTCAGCATCACATACGAAAGTGTTGTGGAACGGAGTGGAGATAGAAAACCCGATGCTGGGACAGACCGATTTCTCACAGGTTCCGGTGGCACTAATCGATGGTGTTTCGCTGCAGTATGGTGGTGCAGGAATAAGCCAAAGCAGCGGCAGCCTGGGAGGAAGCGTTATCCTCGAAAACAAACCCGACTGGGCGAAAGAATCAGCTGTAACTGTTGACCAGTCGATAGGGAGCTTTGAGACATGGAAATCGCTGGTGGGGCTGCAGTTAAACACCGGAAAGCTTTTATCGAGAAGCCGTGTGTTCTTTTCTGAATCGGAAAACAACTATCGCTTTAAGAATAATTTTGTCGACAGGGAAGACCCACCCATCCAGCGGCGGAAGGATGCGGCGTATTCAAAAAAGGCGTTTCTGCAGGAATTTTACCTCAGGCAAGGAAAAAACCTGTTTTCACTCAGGGTATGGGGACAGCGCAATTTCAGGAATATCGCACCGCCTTTAGGTGTTTCTTTGTTGGAGGGGAATGAATCGCAGCAGAATGAAGCTTTCCGAAGCATGCT
>JASMTJ010000535.1:0-3693 GCA_041694335.1 Bacteroidales bacterium | reverse complement strand
CGCTTTCAGGGTAAAACAGGATATGGTTCCGGGAACGGACAAGCAAATGTGGTTCACCCCCCAGGAGCAGGGCACTTACGATTTATTCTGCACTGAGTACTGTGGCCTTCGTCACTCATACATGTATACCGATGTAGAGGTGATGGCGCAAGACGAATTTCAGGAGTGGCTTGAAAAAGATGCTGCAACGATGGCTGAAGAAGAGGGTGAAGGCCAAAACGTAGATGCTGTTGCCGGGAAAAACATCCTCGAAATGACCGGATGTATCGCCTGTCACTCGCTCGACGGATCTAAGATTGTTGGCCCATCTTTTAAAGGCCTCTGGAATAAAAAAGAAGTGGTAATTACGGATGGTGAAGAACGCGAAATTGTGGCTGATTCTGCCTACATTGCGCGCTCCATCTATGAGCCTGACTACGATATTGTAAAAGGATACCGCGAAGGTCAAATGATAACCTACCGCGATCAGCTTAATGACGACCAGGTAGCCAAAATCATCGAATATCTGAAAACACTGGATGAATAAAAACACAATCGCACATATCAAAGAGCTGGGTAAGCTCAGAATCTCCTTGTCTGTGGCTCTGACCACTTTTACAGGATACCTGATGTACAGTGGCGAAATCAACGCTGGTATTATCTGGCCCACACTCGGTATTTTTATCCTTTCAATGGGGTCAGCGGCGCTCAATCACTACCAGGAGGTGAAGCTTGACAGCAATATGCCCAGGACACAAAAGCGTCCGCTACCCACGCAAGCGGTCAGCCGCGAGTTTGTGGTGTGGATGATTTACATCACCGTTTTTCTCGGACTGTCGATACTGGTGTGGGGAGCCGGATGGCAAAGTGCACTGGTAGGCTTAATGACACTGGTGTGGTACAACGGAATTTACACTCCGCTGAAAAAAATAACTGCTTTCGCTGTGGTTCCCGGAAGCATCGTAGGCGCACTCCCGCCGGTAGCCGGATGGGTGGCGGCCGGAGGTTTCGCTTTCGATAAGTTTATCCTTTTGGTGGCTTTCTTCTTTTTTATCGCACAAATACCACACTTCTGGCTCTTGCTTTTAAAATATGGAAAAGAGTATGAAAACGCCGGACTTCCAACACTCACACAAATATTTTCAAAAAAACAGATGCGTAACCTGACTTTTGTCTGGTTTGTGGCCACAGCGGTTACCGCCCTGCTAATCCCGCTTTACGGGATTATTCAACACTGGATTTTTGTGCTGATGCTGATTACAGCGTCTGTAACCACGCTAGTGTACGTGTCGAAAGCACTCCTGATAAAGGATTTTATCAATAATATCGGGAAGACTTTTCTTCAAATCAATCTTTACTTTTTGTCGGTGATGATTATTATCTGGGCCGACCAACTGATTCGATAATCAACCAAAAAAAACAATAAAATCATGAAAGCCGGAAAAATAATTATTTTCATCTTGCTGGGACTTTTTGCTGTGATATTCATCGCAGGATTGCTGGTTCCGAATAAGATGGATGCAAAACAAACCATCGTTATCAAACATTCGCCTGAAAAGGTATTCCCATACATGGCAAGCTTTGAACACATGCGAATCTGGAATCCGTGGAACGAACTGGATCCTGATGCAAAACATACTATTGAGGGCGACCCTATGGCTGTTGGCTCAAAGTGGGTATGGATGGGAGAAGAAATCGGGGAAGGATATCTTCAGATAGAAGAGATTGTTCCCGGTAAAAAAGTGGTATCCACCCTCAAATTCACCGAGCCAAGCCAGAGTGCTGCCACCGATATACGGATGGTGGAACCCACAGAAGGCGGCAGCAAAGTAACCTGGAGAAATACTACTGACTTATCCTATCCATTCGAACGATTGGTGGGCTACGCTATGAGCGGGATGATGGAAAAGAATCTCAACAAAGGACTTCAAAACCTCAAGGACTACGTCAACAAACAGGTGGAGATGAAACCTGTGGCTGTAACAATCGGAATTGAAGGCATGACCTGTTCAGGTTGTGAGAATACCATTAAAGAAAGACTCGGAAAACTACCGGGAGTGATGAATGTAGAGGCTTCTCATGAGGCTGAAGAGGCCGTAATTAAGGTGGATAGTGCTCAATTTTACTACGAAGATTATAAATCTGCCATCGAAGAAGTAGGCTATAAACCTTTGGGTGTAAAGTAATTAAAATTATTGTGCAAAATTTTATTATATTTTGTTAAATCATTATTTGCATGGAATAAGTCTTTTACCTACTTTTACGCTATAATGACTACGTGATAAACACTAAAGCTACTAACTATCAAAAGGACCTGTCAATATGGACAGGTCTTTTTTTATGCCCTTATCTTTATCCTTACATGGTTAAATCGCATACTCCCGCTTCACACACCTTGGCGATGGTTCCAAATATCCAAGCCCGGTACTTTTCACCCATCCATCGAATTATTTATAATAACTGAACCGAATACTTATCAAATGATGATAATGACTTAGCTAATGCACCAATTCATTGATAGCAGTCTTCAGACATCTATTCTTTTGATTTGTAAAAACTACCTCCAAGCACGAGGGCAGCCGAAATAATCATGATATTTTTTATAATATATTGACCCTCCAGAGATGGCGTAAGAATATTTCCATTTTGGAATGTTACCTCCGGCAATACAACTAAAGGCATGAAAGTTCCGAACATCTGCAGAAAAAGCAATGCAATGGCAATTTTCGTGGTACGTGAAAATAAAAATGTGACGCCAATTATAACTTCCCACCAACCAATTACAGTTAACCAAAATGCAGGCGTTCCTAAAGGCAACCACACTACGGTGGCTTTAAGCAAGCTTTCTGCGGAGGACACACCAAAGGGTTTTAGTATCCCAAACCAGATAAAAATTATTCCAAAAGAAATTCGAATTGCCGGAGTACTCCATCGTCTCATCCATCGGGCAATTTGTTGGTCGGTTTTTAGAATCAGGTTTTTCATCAATCTTAATCTTAAAATCTATACAATCGTGTCTTGGCAATCAAGTGAAAACTCCATTTGATATTTTTTAAAAACAACTCATAACATATTTGAATTTGCACAGGCTGTAATTTTAAATCTCAAAACTGTAAAACTGCTGAAATGTTTGTTAAATTCCTTAAGGATCAAGCAAATCCCCCACCCCGTATCCGTGTTATTGCGTACTGATCTCAGCCAAATGACTGCTCTTCATCCGTTCACATCCATAAGCATAAAGCCGTTTTATTTTAAAACGAATTACTATCTGAAAAGGCTCTGAATCTACTGCATTAATCCATTTTCTATTAATTCGTCTCAGGCTAAAAAACAAGAGCTCGTAAATACCACGCTTATGTACTGAAAGTCCGAAAGATTATGGCTTGCATAGCTCTCTGACTACTGTATGTATGGAAAACCCGATTTCGAAATCGCTTTATTTAGATTCATTTCATATTAATGTATTTAAGCATTTGGATTCCGAAATTTTCTAAATTTGACTTCTGTTATGATTAATGGAGAAAAAAATATCATCAGAAAGGTAGTCAGGTTTTATGTAGACGGATTCCGAAATATGGCTTCCTGGGGGCGTCAGCTTTGGTGGATTATCCTCATCAAACTGTTCATTATGTTTGCTGTCCTGAAACTGTTCTTCTTCCCTAACTTCCTGAATACAAACTTCTCTACGGATGAAGAGCGAAGCGACTATGTGAT
>JASMTJ010000534.1:0-2538 GCA_041694335.1 Bacteroidales bacterium | reverse complement strand
ACCTGTTCCAGGTGCATCGGTGGTGCAAAAAAATACCACGAACGGTACCATTACCGACGTTGAAGGTGTTTACATGTTAAATGTGCCACAGGGGGCTACCATTGTATTTTCTTTTGTGGGCTTTGCCAATCAGGAAATAGTAGCAGATGCAGCGGGAACCTATAATGTTCAGTTGGAACCGGCCGTTTTTAATGTTGACGAGGTAGTGGTAACAGCCCTGGGAATTTCACGGCAGAAGAAATCGTTGGGATACACTGTAACTGAAGTAGACAGTGAAGAGGTTTCAAGGGTGAAAGAAACCAATGTTATGAATTCTCTGGCCGGACGCGTTGCCGGAGTCACTGTTACGCAAGGAGCATTTGGCCCCGGAGGAGGCTCCCGGGTAGTTATCAGAGGTAACAATTCTTTATCGCAGGACAACCAGCCTTTGTATGTTGTAGATGGTGTTCCTATCGACAACTCGGGTTATGGAACCGCCAATGCAAACGAGGTTGGAGCATACTCCAAAACCGATTACGGAACCGGAATTTCGGACATTAACCCTGATGATATTGCTTCTATCTCGGTACTCAAAGGGCCTAATGCCGCTGCTCTATATGGAAGCAGGGCGGCCAATGGTGTGATACTCATTACTACCAAGCGTGGTGGTAAAGCCGACGGATTCGGGGTGACGGTTTCGTCGAATATCACATTTGAGAGGCCAATGATCTTACCGGATTATCAAAATCAGTACGGACAAGGAACTCAGGGATATGTGCCTGAAAATATTGCTGATCTTAAAGAAGCCGGCGGAAGCTGGGGGTCAAAACTTGATGGGTCTGATAAACTTTACTGGACAGGCGAAACAAGACCGTATATCGCGCAACCTGACAATGTAAAGGATTTCTTTGAAACGGGACAAACCCTCATCACGAATGTTGCAATTGATGGTGGAGATCAGGATCGTAGTGTTCGGTTTTCTTATACTAACACTCATTCCAGCTCTATTCTTCCCAATTCGAGTATTGACAGGCATAATTTTAATCTTCGCGGGTTTACAAGGCTCGCGGAAAAGTTGACGCTGGATGCCAAAGCTACCTATTTTTATCAGCATGGTAAAAACAGAGCTAAGCTGGGAACCGAAGGTGTTATGGCCTATGTTTATAGCATCCCGAGGAACGCCGATATTGATGATTATAAAGATTATCAGGACCCTGAAACTTTGGAAGCAGTCTCTCACACCTCACTTGGTGCTAATCCCTACTGGATGATGTATAACGACCGCAGAGAAGACTGGCGGCACAGATTCCAGGGATTTTTTAAAATTCAATACGATTTTACCGATTGGTTGAGTGCCCATATCCGGGTTGGAACTGACTTTATAAAGCAAAATATTGAAAACATTGAAGCCTATGGTCATTGGTTCTATGGAACCGGTCGTTTTGCTTACAACCAGTATCAGGATTCCGAGACCAATGCCGACTTTTTGTTCTTGTTTAACAAGGATATTACAAGTGCATTAAATCTGAGTGCTACTTTCGGGGGCAACCACATGTACTCCGATGGCAGAAGCATGAGAATTAACGGCGACAGCTTCAGGATACCAAACGGGCCACCTGTTAGTATTGCCAGTAATGTTTATTACGACTATTCTCCGCTTAGCAAAAAGAAAATAAACTCTCTTTACGGAACAGCCAGCCTGGGATATAATGACTGGTTTTATGTTGATGCTTCTTTACGTAATGACTGGTCTTCTACACTCCCGGAAGACAACCGTTCTTATTCTTATCCTTCGTTAAGCGCGTCAGTACTGCTCAACGAAATGATGGATTTGTCGGGTGAAGTTTTGACTTTCTCAAAACTGCGGGTTAGCTGGGCTCAGGTTGGTAATGACACCAGTCCGTACATGCTTGAGGATATTTATTATATAGATGATGCCTCGGACTCATATTTGGGTCGAACCACCATGAGCCGAAGCTCAATAAAGAATAATCCTGACCTCCTGCCCGAAGAGGTTACTTCCTTTGAGGTAGGGGTGAATTCAGGTTTTTTAACAACCGGCTTTTTACCGATTTCAGTTTTTACAATATCAAATCCTCCGATTTGATTTTTGAAGTACCTATTTCTCCATCAACCGGATATTCACATCGTGTAAGTAACGTCGGGGAAATTCAGAACAAAGGATTTGAGATGATGATTGGAGGAACACCTGTTCAGCGTGGAAGATTTACCTGGGAAAGCACGCTTAATTTTTCCACCAATAAGAATGAGCTTAACGAGTTAATTGCAGGTACCGAAACTTACGAATTTGGAGTTACCAACAGCGGAAATATTATTGTACAAGCTACTGTAGGTGGCGGATTTGGTGATATTTACGGTACTACCTATAAAAGGTCCCCCAATGGTGAAATAATTGTCGATGAAATTGGTCGCCCCGTTGCTTCTTCTGAAAAAGTTCATTTGGGGAATTATCAGCCCGATTGGGTCGGTGGTCTGACCAATGAAATTACTTACGGTGATTTTTCGCTTAACTTTCTTATTGATGCCCGGATTGGCGGG
>JASMTJ010000533.1:0-1360 GCA_041694335.1 Bacteroidales bacterium | reverse complement strand
CTGTTTACCCCTGTTGATAATATTGACTGGGGCTTGAAAGTGGGCGCTTTTATTCCTTTAAATGTGGTTTTGCATAAAGATTAGTTCACATGTTCAAATCTGTATTTACCATCAGTAAAATGGACTGCCCTTCCGAAGAATCCCTTATCAGGATGAAGCTGGAAGGGATTTCATCCGTTAAAAACCTAGTTTTTGATATTGAAAACCGGAAGCTGGAGGTATATCATTCAGGCCCTGTGGATGAAATCCACCAGGCAATCAGCCAGCTAAAATTAGGTGACAAACTCGGAAATACTACCGAAACGGAATTACCGCCCGGTGCACACGATTCACAACAGCTGAAAATACTCTGGTGGGTGCTGGGCATCAATTTTACCTTTTTCGTGGTGGAAATTACCACAGGCTGGATTTCGCACTCCATGGGACTTGTGGCCGATTCTCTGGACATGCTGGCTGATTCTATTGTTTACGGGCTCAGCCTTTTTGCAGTGGGTGCGGCCATTTCACGAAAGAAAAAAGTAGCCAAAATCAGCGGGTATTTCCAGATGGGGCTGGCTACGCTGGGTTTTGCCGAAGTGCTTCGCCGTTTTTTCAGCACCAGCGAAACGCCCCTCTTCCAGTGGATGATTATTGTTTCCATCCTGGCGCTTGCCGGAAACCTGGTTTCGTTGTGGCTCATCAACAAAGCCAAAAGCAAAGAAGCGCACATGCAGGCCAGCGCCATATTCACCTCCAACGACATCATCGTGAACGGCGGGGTTATCCTGGCCGGTATGCTGGTGTATTTACTAAACAGCAAATGGCCTGATTTGGTCATTGGTGGCATTGTTTTCACCTTTGTGATGCGCGGGGCAGTGAGGATTTTAAAACTTTCGAAGTAATCAATTATGGCACACGCGCATGAACATACTACGCAAAAAAGTTACGGAAAAGCTTTTGCCATTGGCATTGGTTTAAACATCGCCTTTGTTGCTGTTGAAATATTTTATGGTCTGGCAGCCAACTCATCAGCATTATTAGCCGATGCAGGTCACAATGCCAGCGACGTTCTGTGTTTGATTTTTGCCTGGGCAGCAATCCGGCTTGCTTCTATAAAGCCAAAAGGGAAATATACATACGGTCTTCGAAAAACAACCATCCTTGTATCGATACTCAATGCGCTGTTGCTTTTTGGAGCAGTAATAGCCATCGGTTGGGATGCCATAGGGAAATTCAAAAATCCCGAACCCGTGGCAGGTACTCAAGTGATGATTGTTGCCGGAATAGGCGTGGTAATCAATACCATTACGGCTTTGCTGTTTATGAAAGGCCAAAAAGTCGACCTGAACATCAAAGGAGCATTCCTGCACATGGCTGCCGA
>JASMTJ010000532.1:0-1216 GCA_041694335.1 Bacteroidales bacterium | reverse complement strand
GGCCCCTTCACTTTCGGAAGGCCCGATTTCGACCTCAATCAAGACACAGCAATTTCCGGGATTGTCCGGAAACGAACCGTAGTCCAAATCCGGGCTCATGAGACTTTTGACCCGAGCGTACATTGTTGATCCTATGCTAGTTAACGCCGCTCAGCACGCGCGGCTACGAAATGGAGGCGTAGCCGCAATGTAGTAGGCGTCGCCGTGCCTGCACTTGTTAAATATTACTGACTACGGGCGAAATATGGTACGCGTACCATCATTATTATCGAAAATGCAGCCACCAGATCTCTTAACCCGAAGCTCTTCCAAACCTTTATCTATCTCTTCGAGCTTATCTCGGTTAGATTTATAAAGCGTTTTCTTAATCTTTTCTAGAGTTGCGTAAATAATGTCCGTCATTAAATCAAGATGTTCATTTATCCCAGATAACAGATTTACAGAGCTTTGCGACAAATCATTATTGTTAACATAATTCAGATTCAGTCCTCCCATATCGGCTCTTACCGGGACGAAAGAAAGCACTTCTTCTTTTTGCTTATCGATATAGTCAATGCTATGAGCCCCGAGCTTATGTCTGATATCACGTATTTCAAGCTTCTCCAGTTTATCTCGGAAGATAGACTGCTCTGGGAGTTGGCAAAGTTTACAAATAGCAAAAACAGCTTCTTGCTGAATATACGTTGAATTCAAAGCACCATACAATCTGAGGTATTTCTCTCCAACTTCGTTGTACCTCGAAACACCTTCCATACCGAATTTCAAAAAATGATCGAGCGATGAGGAAGTATCACCAATAAGATCCATTCCTGAGCAGATGAAGTTCCAATCTTTTTCGTCATTCAATTTCAGCGAACGCTTCGCATAGTCAGAGAATGATTCTTCTTCCTGCGGACCCTTTGCGAGTCGTCCATTAACCAGATCGCGAAAGAAATCTATATGATCGTATAGTGCTTTTGCTTTGAGGCTATGCACGTACTCTCCTTGAAATTTAACGCCAGCAATAAACGGCGGCCCGACAGGGACGTCCGGTGGAGGCCGCAGGCCGGAACGAATTTAATTGCCTTGTTGGACGAAGCCGCTACGCGGCAGAGGCGGTCCAAATCGTCTGTAATCCTCTGAGTCCCTTCCATGTCGGGAGGGCGTCCGAGGAGAAACATCATGAATGCTCAAGACCATGCCCGATTCCAGTCCCTTTATCAACGCTACCTCACCG
>JASMTJ010000531.1:0-57003 GCA_041694335.1 Bacteroidales bacterium | reverse complement strand
CCACCGCTTCCATAAATTCATTATCAATCTTAACGGAAACATTGGCGCCGGTTACTTTATCCTTCGACATCTTGGCGTCAATAAAGTCTTCTGAATCGGGGTGCTTTATGGATATAGTCAACATCAGAGCACCACGGCGGCCATCCTGTGCCACTTCGCGGGTGGAGTTAGAATAGCGCTCCATGAATGGAACAATCCCGGTGGAAGTAAGAGCTGAGTTCTTCACCGCACTGCCTTTCGGGCGAATATTAGAAAGGTCGTGACCAACGCCTCCCCTGCGTTTCATCAGCTGAACCTGTTCCTGATCCACTTTCATTATCCCTCCGTAAGAGTCAGAACTGTTTTCATGATTACCGATCACAAAACAGTTCGACAGGCTGGACACCTGGAATGGATTTCCGATTCCGGCCATTGGGCTTCCCTGCGGCACGATATGATTAAAACCCTTCAAAACCTCATAGATCTCCTCTTCAGGCATTGGGTTAGGATATTTCTTTTCAATACGGGCAATCTCAGAAGCAATGCGGCGATGCATCTGATCCGGGGTCTTTTCATAGATATTACCATCGCTGTCTTTCAACGCGTATTTGTTCATCCATACATTAGCAGCCAATGAGTCGCCATTGAAGTATTCTGTAGCTGCTTCCAACACCACCTCATTGCTGTATGGAGTGAGTTCTTTGTTCGTTTCAATTTCCGGGCGCTTCCTTTGGGCGGCCACCTCCGAATAAATGCCATGCTCTTTCTTACTCTCTACCTTTTGGGGAGTTTGATTGTTATCCATAAAGTTTGATGGTTTTTATGTTAAAATGATAAATTCAATAAATAATTCTCTTGCGAATTTAAGCATAGATAGAGGAAATTCTTTATCAACTATCTCTACTTTTATCAACAACCAATTTTAACTTCTTGAAGCTAAACCAATAAAATTCTGAAAACCTTTCCCGGGATTTTTTTCGATTTTTTTTGAACCTCCAAAAGCATTGCTAATTGGTGAAAGCCCGATTAACTTAACAAATAATTTACTAAGATTTAATTTTTAAATCCAGTATATCAACGGTTTATTCTTAACAACTCAAAAAGGTTTATCAACAGCTGAAATCACACTTTTAAAGCACCAAGGCTTTGATTTTACTAACAATCTTTCAATTTCTAAACGTGATTTTTTATTTTTGCGACTTACTCTCGTTTATTCGATTTATTCTTTACGCACTCTGAAAAATAATTACATTTTACACTTTTCATGCTTTATGTCAATCTTTTTATCGTATTTTAATTTGACCTTATACCTCATATTTTCGAACGAAAGGATTTTATATTTTTGCCCAAAACAATCATTATGATAACCATAGAGAAATTTACCTTCAATAGTTTTCAGGTTAACACCTATTTGTTGTATGACGAAACCAAAGAGTGTATTCTGATTGACGTTGCCTGCCAGGATCAAAACGAGCAAGAAGAACTTCATGCTTTTATAAAACTTAACAACCTGATTGTCAAAAGTATCATAAACACCCACAATCATGTTGACCATATACTTGGCAATGGCTTTGCAAAAAGTACTTTTAACGCTCCTTTGCTAGCTCATAAAGATGGTGAACAGTTTATCAGAACCGCACCAGCCTCTGCTCAAATGTTTGGTTTTGATTTTTCGGAGACCGTTTATCCTGACAGATACATTGATGAAGGTGATAAAATAACATTCGGCAACAGTTTGCTTGAGGTTTTACATACTCCGGGACATGCCGACGGAAGCATTTGTCTTCATAACCCCGAACAGAAAATGATCATTGTAGGAGATGTTCTTTTCCACGACAGCATTGGCCGCACAGATTTACCGACCGGCGATTATGATCTTTTAAATGAAAACATCAAAAAGAAATTGTTTACACTTCCTGACGAAACACTGGTTTACCCGGGCCATGGCCCGAACACAACTATTGGCGAAGAGGTTATGAATAATCCTTTTGTAAAGTTTTAACAGCCGAAAGCACCTCCTGCTCGTCAATTTCATACATACAATTAAAATGCCCTTTGGGGCATTTTTCGTATCCCAGCTTACTGCACGGGCGGCATGATAAGCCTTCCACTTCAAGGTTGACTGAGTGCCCTGTCATGTCATCAGGATAATAGGGATACATCCCAAACTCAGGCACAGTATTGCCCCACAGCGCCACTATTTTTTTCTTAAGTGCAGCAGCTATATGCATTAATCCTGTGTCATTGCTGATGATAATGCCTGCTTTTCGGATAATGGAAGCTGACTGGTTGATATTGAACTCACCACATCCGTTAAAAACTATATCTGAGAGCCCCTGCCTGATCTGCTCAGCTCTTTCCTTATCTTCAGGTCCACCAAGTAAAATCACCGGGACCTTAATCTCTTTACACAGATTAGCAACCTTTTCAGCCGGATAAATCTTAGTGTTATGCTTTCCTCCTACCACAATTCCTACAAAAGCTTCCTGCAAAAAGTCTGGCAAATCATCATAAGAAACTTCATCTTTTTCGGGAATAAAATAATCAAGGCCCTTGCCATCATTTTCAATTCCAAGCGGCTTTAGTGCATCAAAATACCTGTCCACTATATGTTTCCGCGGAAGCCTGTCGATTTTGGCGGTCACATAAAGCCATTTCTGAAAATTGACCTTCGAAAAAGTGACGGAAGGTTTCTTTAACAGAATTCGTGCCTGTGAAGAGCGGAGGTTTTTATGCAAATCTATGACCAAATCGAAGTCGACGGCTTTCAAGGCTTCCATCACTTCCGATACATTTTTCTCTATCGTATGGATTCTGTCAATGTAGGGGTTTGCCCTGAGCAAAGGTTCAAAAGACTTTTTCGTCAAATAATGAACCTCAGCATTGCGCTGTTGCTTCACCGTTCTTATAACCGGTGAGGTAAGCACAATATCGCCAATCGAGCTAAACCTGATAATGAGAATTTTTTCCAAACCCGAATTTTGTGCAAAAATATAAAATGTAGCACTGCAAGCTTCGCTTTCTGAATTTTTGGAGAGCTCTTTTTTTTACTTTTGCGCCATGACATTGATTGACACGCATACACACTTATATCTCAAAGAATTTGACGAAGACCGTGAAGAAGTTTTTCAACGTGCCGAAAATGTGGGTGTTAAAAAAATGCTGCTCCCTAACATCGACAGCTCATCGGTCGCCAGACTTAAGAATACCTGCAATGAATTTCCGGATTTTTGTTACCCAATGATGGGGCTTCATCCCACGTCAGTGGATAAAGAGTACTCATCGGAGCTGAAGAAAATTAAAGAACACCTGGACAACAATCAATATGTTGCCATCGGTGAAATTGGCATTGATCTTTATTGGGACAAAACCTACCAGGCCGAGCAGGCAGACGCTTTTCGCACACAAATTGGCTGGGCTATAGATCGGAAGCTACCTATTGTTATTCATGCACGCGACTCTTTCAAAGAAATATTTGAGGTGGTAGACGACATGAATTGCAAACAACTTCGTGGTGTTTTTCATTGCTTTACAGGAACAGCAGAGGATGCCAGGAAAATTATTGATTACGGCGGTTTTAAAATGGGAATTGGCGGAGTGCTTACTTTTAAGAACTCGAAGCTTGATGAAGTGGTGAAGGACATCAGCCTGGAGCATTTGATTCTTGAAACCGACTCGCCTTACCTGGCACCGGCACCGCATCGCGGCAAGCGTAACGAGAGCAGTTATGTTTCGCTGGTAGCTCAAAAGCTGGCCGAAACCAAAGGCCTTCCTGTTGAGGATATTGCAGAAGCAACCACCAAAAATGCTGTTGAACTTTTTAATCTGGATTTGAAATGACTTTAAAAGAATCTGAAATTTCACTACTCATTATATACACCGGCGGCACAATAGGAATGGTGCAGGACCCACAGACAGGGGCTCTAAAGCCATTCGATATAGAAAACCTGTATAAGCATATTCCTGTGCTTGAGAGTTATCCGTTCAGGATTGATTCCGTCTCTTTCGATCCCCTGGTTGATTCATCGGGGATTGATCCGGATTTCATTATTGAACTTGCCAGGCTTATTGGGAAAAACTATGAATCTTACGATGGGTTCGTGGTGCTTCATGGCTCAGATACCATGGCATACACAGCTTCTTTTCTGAGTTTTATGCTCGAAAACCTGAATAAACCGGTGATTCTTACAGGTGCTCAATTACCCTTGGGTGTTCTTCGGTCTGACGGGCGCGAGAATTTCATTAACGCCATCGAAATAGCATCGGCACAAGAAGACGGCACGCCAATGGTTCCGGAGGTAGCCATCTATTTTGAAAACAAGCTGTATCGCGGAAACCGCACTCACAAAGCTAATGCCGAAGATTTTAATGCATTCCGCTCTGAAAACCATCCGGCTTTAGCCAATATCGGCGTACACATTAAATACAATCAGAATTACATACTGAAGCCCAATTTTAAAAAAATCAAAGTTCACAAGGCCCTTGACAACAATATAATTGTCATCAAGCTGTTTCCCGGACTTAACAAGAATACGCTTCACGCGATGCTTAATGCCCCTGGATTAAAAGGAGTAATTCTTGAGACTTATGGCTCGGGCAATGCTCCTGACAAGGTATGGTTTGTAAAGGAAATCTCTGATGCTGCAAAGCGTGGAATCCTGATTGTGAACATCACTCAATGTGAAGCAGGCGCGGTAGTGGCCGGCAAGTATGCCACTAGTTTGCCGCTTTATGAGGCAGGTGTGATACCCGGATACGATATGACCACTGAAGCCGCCATTGCCAAGATGATGTACCTGATTGGCAGAGGGTATTCGCTCGAAAAACAGAAAAACCTTATGGTTACGTCGTTAAGGGGCGAACTTTCAGTAAATACCTAGTATCAATAATATACAGGCTTTGCAGAACGTTTTATGCGAAAGTGAATTTTTTGTAAACCCGTAAGGAAAAAAACAATTCAATGTCAAGTAAATCATTTTAATTCTTTATTATTTAGAACCTTAAAAGATTACTGATAAATAAAGGAGCAGTTTTCACTTTACAGTATTTTTTGTATTTTAGCTGCCTATTTTGGAGAAGTAAGAGCCTGTATTAGCGCAGGTTTTCGGGAGAGGTGCTCGAGTGGCTGAAGAGGCACGCCTGGAAAGCGTGTATACCCTAACCGGGTATCGAGGGTTCGAATCCCTCTCTCTCCGCCGGAAATTTAAAAACAAATAGTAAAATAAATCAATTAATAATACAGTTTAGTAAATATCAAATCAATAAGAGTTAACTATGAAAAAACTAATTGCTTTTTTGACGATAGCAGGTATGCTAACAATCGGTCTTGGGAATATAGCCGTTGCGCAACAAGACCAGGAAGGTGAACAGACTGAGATGGCTACAGATACAACAGCCATGGAAAGCGATTCACTGACTGAAGACGCCGCAGCAACAGAACCAGCACCAGCTGACGCCGGTACTGATGAAGCCGAAGGCCCACAGGGATTCCACCAGATTCTTAAAGAACAGTTCATTAAGGGTGGTGCCGGTTTTATGGGTATCGTACTGGTAACTTTAATTTTGGGTCTGGCCCTTTCAATTGAGCGTATCATTTACCTCAACCTGTCAACCAGCAACACAGAAAAATTACTCAACAAAGTAGAAACTGCGTTGGATACTGAAGGTATCGACGGGGCAAAAGAAATTTGCAAAAACACTCGCGGACCGGTAGCCAGCATCTTCTTCCAGGGATTGGATAAGTATGAAGAAGGCATTGACGTTGTTGAGAAATCAATTATTTCTTACGGTGGAGTAATGACTGGCCGTCTTGAAAAAGGCCTGTCATGGATTTCATTGTTTATCGCCATTGCCCCTATGCTCGGTTTCATGGGTACGGTAATTGGTATGATTGGCGCGTTTGAAGATATCGCTGCAGCAGGTGACATTTCTCCAACCGTTGTTGCTTCTGGTATCCAGGTAGCCCTTCTTACTACAGTATTTGGTTTGATCACAGGTATTATCCTTCAGATTTTCTACAACTATTGTCTTGCAAAAATTGACAGTATTGTAAACGACATGGAGGACAGCTCAATTACCTTCGTGGATATTCTTACCAAGTATCAACAAAAAAACAAGTAATTCATTATGGTTAAAGTAATTAATTTTATAGCAAAAGCGATATCATACCTGCTCATGGCATTAGCGATAGTTTTTATCGTGTTTGTCTGGGTAAAAGGGGATGAAACAATCGCCGGCGATTTGGGCCTTCAGGCTCAGATTCTGGACCCATTCATGACCACAGCGTATGTGGCTCTGGGGATCGCCGTGGTTGCTGCTGTGCTGTTTTCGATACTCAGCGTGGCCATGAACCCGAAAAATGCAGTAAAAATTATCATTATCATTGCAGGGCTGGTTCTTCTGGGTGTTGTTACCTATTCGATGGCCGACAATCAATTCGGAGCAGCTCAACTGCAGAAATTAGACACTACAGCTGAGGTATCGCGCCAAGTGGGTGCGGCCTTATATTACACATACATTGTAGGTGCATTGACTATACTTGTGACGATTTACGCAAGTATCGCCGGATTATTTAAACGTTAAGAAAGGAAATAAACATGGCAAGAAAAGTTCCAGAAATAAACGGTGGTTCAATGGCGGATATCGCCTTCTTGTTGCTTATCTTTTTCCTCGTTACCACCACAATGGACGTTGATAAAGGTATTGTGAGACGCTTACCTCCGCCACCTAATCCTGATGCTAAACCACCAGACATCAAGGAGCGGAACATCTTTACCATTCTGGTAAACAAGAACGACCGTCTCCTGATCGAAGGAGAGCCCGGTCAGTTGAGAGATCTCCGTGAAAGGGTGAAGAAGTTCATCAATAATCCATATGGCGATGAGAACCTTCCTGAGAAAAGGATGGAAACCATCGAATATCTTGGTGAAGTCGCAGTTTCGAAAGGGATTATCTCACTGAAAAATGACCGTGGTACATCATATGATATGTATATCAGGGTGCAAAACGAATTGGCTGCAGCTTTCAGGGAACTCAAAAACGAGTTAGCTCAGCAGGAGTTTGGCATCAAATATGATGAACTAGCTAAAAAAGAGTACATTAAAGCAATTGATAAGGCAATACCTGTTGCGATATCAGAAGCTGAACCAGAAAATGTAGGAGATTAATATGGGAAAATTCAGAAAAGATAAAGACAAAGGAACTCCGCAGGTGAGTACGGCGGCATTGCCGGATATCATCTTTATGCTTCTTTTCTTCTTTATGGTTTCCACAGTAATGCGTACTGAGTCACTTCTGGTGAAAGTAAGCGTTCCGGGAGCTACTGAAGTACAGAAGCTGGAGAAAAAGTCTTTGGTGAGCTACATTAACATTGGCCCTCCAAAGCAGGAATCTTTAGGTTCGAAGGCCCGTATACAGCTCAACGACAGCTTTGCAAATGTTGCAGATGTTGGTGAGTTCATCCTCTCTGAAAAGGAGCAGCTTGATGAAGCAGACCGTCAGTTTATGACCACTTCACTGAAAGTGGATCAAGATACCAAAATGGGTGTGGTTACTGACGTGAAGCAGGAGTTGCGTAAAGTAGGTGCCTTTAAGATCAATTATTCTACGCGACAAGTAGCCGAAATCAAGTATTATTAATTGATTTCACTGCATACATACGAAAGCCGGAATCGTACGATTCCGGCTTTTTTTATTGACTTTGCGTTCTTTTCTTTTCGAGCTTCTGAATAAAAAACAACAAGGCAACACTCAACAAGGAGTTTAATACAATAATTGGTATTTGCTGATTGTAATTTCCAAAGTCTTCATAATTCATTTCAACTTGTCCGCGTGCCGCCAGGAAGGCCACAATCACTGCTGCACCATTATTCACAAAATGGGCGAATACCGGGAGCCACATCGAGCGGCTCCAGTAAAAGTAATATCCAAATAATAGTCCGAGGAACAACCTGGGCAGGAATCCGAAAAACTGCATGTGCAATGCACTAAATAAAATGCTGGTAACCAGAATGGATATATGAATGTTATTAAACCATTCAGCAAACGTCTTTTGCAAAACTCCCCTGAAAAACAACTCCTCTCCAATGGCTGGTATCACAGCAATCACAAACAGGTTAACAGCTAACGCCGAATAAGAAGTCCGGCCCAGAATAAGCTGAGTTACTTCTTTTGCTGCCAGCTCCCTTGATTCTATCCAGTCCTGTAAATGCGAGAAAGCTTCGGGCAGTTGCAATTCCTGATTCCATAAAGCAAGTACATTTATCAATGGTAGAATGGTGAAAGCAATCAGAAACACATAAAAAACTGAGCGTGCCAGTGGCCAGCGGTCGAGCTGAAAGAAATAAAAGTTGTTTTTCTTGATAAACCATCCGAAAAGCAGTGGGGGAATAATAAAAATACCTACCTGACTTATAAATTGAAAATATAACAGGAGATTAAGGTTCGCCCCGGAATGTGGTTGCCCTAATTGATTTTGTATCCCTTCAAGCGAGGAAGAAAACAAAGGTATTGCCAACAGCATGCCTAAAAGATACGTAAACAAGGCGGCTGTAAAAACAAATACAAAAAACCAAAATAACTGTACAACAGGCTTGCTGTTTTTGCCCGGAATGATGCTCATATAATTTTTTTTGTAAAAATAATAAAAGTTCAACCTACTATTCCTTTATCCTGGTTTGGCTAACCTCCATCGAAAAAAGATTTCCTAATTTTGCATTTCTGCCAAATGCTAAAAACAGGGAACATAGAACTAAAGGGCACGCCACTTTTGTTGGCACCGATGGAGGATATTACTGATCGCCCATTCAGAAAAATATGTAAGCGATTTGGGGCGGATTTTGTCTATACCGAATTCATCTCATCCGAGGGACTCATCAGGGATGCCGATAAAAGTGTTAAAAAGCTGGGTATTGATGAGGAGGAGCGTCCTGTTGGTATTCAGATCTTCGGTCACGATATTGAAAGTATGGTCAGAGCAGCACGCTATGCCGAAAAAGCAGCGCCCGAAGTCATCGACCTCAACTTTGGTTGTCCTGTAAAAAAAGTAGTGAAGAAAGGAGCGGGCGCTGCACTGTTGAAAAACCCTGATTATATGCTGAAAATGACCCGGGCAATCGTTGAAGCTGTGAACACTCCGGTGACAGTGAAAACGCGTCTGGGCTGGGATCATGACTCGCAGATAATCGACCAGCTAGCCGAGCCCCTTCAGGATACAGGAATCAAGGCATTAACCGTTCACGGCCGCACACGTTCACAGCTCTATAAAGGAAATGCCGACTGGACCCTTATCGGGAAAATTAAGCAAAACCCGAATATTGAAATCCCAATTATCGGGAACGGAGATATTGATTCAGCTGAGAAGGCCAAGGAACTGCTGGAAAAATACAATCCGGATGCTTTAATGATTGGCCGGGCAGCCATTGGAAACCCATGGATTTTTAAGCAAGTAAAACACTATCTGCAAACAGGAACATTGATAGCTTCCCCTTCGATTGAAAACAGGATTGAGGTATGCTTGGAACACCTTCTGGAAGAAACCAAGATAAAAGGTGAACGTGGAGCTATTATCGAAATGCGGAAAAATTATTCCGGGTATTTTAAAGGAGTCAGAAACTTTAAACATCACAAAATCAAATTAATGCAGGCCGAAAAGATTGAAGATATTTACCACATTTTCAATGAAGTAAAGAATTCCCAATATTAAATTTTGTCCGTTTTTAAGATTTTTTTTGCATTCTGGACTAAATAGTTGTATTTTAGTCCAAATACCCATGACCTATGGCAGAAAAACCATTTAAAATATTCATCGTTGAGGATGATAAGATTTTCGCAAAGATGTTGTCGCATCATCTGTCGCTCAACCCCGATTTCCAGGTAGAAGTATTTCATACCGGCAAAGATTTTTTGAGTAGCCTTTACAAAAAGCCGGATATGATCAGCCTTGATTACAACCTTCCGGGGCTTTCGGGTATGGAGATAATCGACAAGGTAAAATCTTATGACAAGGACTTGCCAATTGTCATCGTCTCGGGTCAGCAAGACATCAACACAGCTATTGCGCTGTTTAAAAAAGGGGTGTACGACTATATAGTAAAAGATGATGACACCAAAGAAAGGCTGTGGAATATCACTGCAAAAATCAAAGAAAAGCATGATTTGGAAGAGCGCATTGATGATCTGGAAGCCGAGGTGGACCGTAAGTACGAGTTTGGAAACCTAATCAAAGGAACCAGCCCTCAAATCCAACAGATTTTTAGGTTGATGCAAAAAGCAGTGAAGGCCAATATCAGTGTAACAGTTCATGGAGAAACGGGAACAGGTAAAGAGCTGGTTGCAAAATCTATTCATTTCAACTCACCACGCAAAAAGCATAAATTCGTTCCGGTGAACGTTTCTGCTATCCCTTCTGAATTAATCGAAAGCGAGTTTTTTGGTCATGAGAAAGGCGCATTCACCGGCGCCGTTTCCTCACGGATAGGTAAGTTTGAGGAGGCGAACAAAGGCACGCTGTTTTTGGATGAGATTGGCGATATGGACCCCGCTATGCAGGCCAAACTGCTCAGGGTGTTGCAGGAAGGGCAGTTTTCGAGAATTGGAAGCAACAAAACGATATCGGTGGATGTGCGCGTGATTTCGGCGACACACAAAAATCTTGAAGAAGAGGTAAAAAACGGAACCTTTAGAGAAGATTTATTTTATCGCTTGCAAGGGCTTCCAATAAACATTCCGCCACTTCGCGAAAGAAAAGAGGATATGGTCATTCTGGCAAAGCACTTTATTGCCGATTTCTGTAAAAAGAACAACCTTCCGAAACTGAGCCTTTCCAGGGGAGCCATAAAAAAGCTACAAGAATACAACTATCCGGGCAACGTCAGAGAATTGAAAGCCATTACAGATTTGGCCGCGGTCATGTCTACCACCAAAGAAATTACCGAAGAGGACATCATGTTCTCAGGCCAGTCATCGCTGGATAATTTGTTAAAAGAAGAGATGACAATGGACGAGTATCAACAACTAATCATCAAACATTTTCTGGAAAAATATGACAATAAAGTCAGGCTGGTGGCCGATAAGCTTGGACTTGGCAAAACAACCATCTACCGAATGATGAAGGAAGGCAAGCTGTAGCTTCTTCTCCTCAGGTTTAAGTGTGGACAAATAGCTTCTTTTTCAGGATTACTCTTGAAAATAATCAGCGACCTCATTATGCTGAGGCTTATAAAGTGTCTTTAACCCCACCTGCTTAGCTGCTTCAATATTCAGTTCAGAATCATCAACAAAAAGGGTTTCGGCAGCTCTGATCCCTGCATCGTTCAATACGAAATTAAAAATTTCAGGATCAGGTTTCCTGAGCAGGATTTCGTGTGAATAATAGGCTTTCTCAAATAAGCTGTTCAATGACTTCCCGTATTCTTTCAGGAAGTCATCAGAATACTTTCTGTAATGGATAATATTCGTATTTGACAAAAGGTATAAATTGTACTTTCCCTGAAGTTTTTCGAGCATTTCCACTCTCTTGCGTGGCACTGTCAGCAAAATCCGGTTCCAGGCGTTATCAAAATCCTGATAAGAAATTGTACCTGGCATCTCTGAAATAATAGCATTTCGAAACTGATCTTCGGTGATAAGCCCTTTTTCAAAATCCTCTACCAACCTGCTGTGATCATCATGCTGGTAAAAAGCCCTGACATCCTCCATTCCAAGATCCTCAAAAGCCTTTTTTACTCTATTGTAATCAATATCAATAATAACACCTCCAAAATCAAATAACAAATTCTTTATTCCGCTGATGATTGCTGACATATTTTTCAGATTTTATATGGTATTTTCAAAGCTTTAATGTAAATTTGCACACGCTAAAAAAGCGTGTACTTGTACGTAACACGCAAAAATAGCATTTCTTCAACAAACACACAAGGGCCTATAGCTCAGTTGGTTAGAGCACTTGACTCATAATCAAGTGGTCCCTGGTTCAAGTCCAGGTGGGCCCACCACACGAAGCCATCTCATTTTGGGATGGCTTTTTTTATACCTTTAACGAACAGGAAACTCGTAATCTTAAAACAATGCCTTTCGTTTATATCCTACACTCTAGGGTGGCTGACAGATTTTACATCGGAGCAACTAATGCCTCACCTCAATCAAGGTTGAAAAGGCATTTAGGCGAACAATACGGGAATAGAAAATTTACTGCAAAATATCGTGACTCGGCACTATTCCCCTTTATTCACTGTATTCATATCCACAATTAAAAAATTTGATTTTTATAGTTTCACATGCATCAAAGCTCAGCAAATCAATCAAAATTTGCATTTAAAGTATCTATACTGTACTTTCGACTGAAATAAATAAGAATTATGGAAAACATCAAACTGGGAATTGATTTCGGAGGCTCAGGCATCAAAGGTGGGCTGGTTGATTTAAATAAAGGCGAATTAGTAGGTGAACGCCACCGGATAGAAACCCCAAAACCCGCAGCACCGCAGCCTGTTGCTGAAATAATTAATGACATTATTACTCATTTTGAATACAAAGGTGATTTTGGTGTGGCCTTCCCTGCGGCCATTCAAAGTGGTGTTGTTCGCACAGCATCAAATATTGATAAAAGCTGGATTGGCTCGAACGCTGAAGAGATTTTCATGCAGGTTACGGGACATCCCAACAAAGTGCTGAATGATGCCGATGCAGCCGGAATGGCAGAGGTAAAGTTCGGACATGGAAAAGATATCAAAGGGGTGGCACTGATGATCACCATAGGTTCAGGAATTGGCACGGCGATTTTTTCTAACGGAGTCTTAGTTCCCAACACGGAACTCGGACATATTCATTACAACGACAAGGTAGCTGAAAAGTGGACCTCTGATGCAGTGCGAAAAAACGAAGACTTGTCATGGAAAAAATGGGCCAAGCGTTTTGCAGAATACCTGCAATACATGGAAAAGCTATTTTATCCTGAGATCATCATTTTGGGTGGTGGCGCCAGCAAAAAGTTTGAAAAATATGAAGAATACCTTAAAGGTGTAGAAACAAAAGTAGTTCCGGCCAAGCTGCAGAATCAAGCCGGTATCATTGGCAGCGCAGGCGCTCTGCTCTGATTTTTACAAACTTAACGAACCCTTAACGGAGTCGTAACATACAGGTATGTGGTTGTGGTATTTTTGTGCTGAAGTAAAATCTAACAACCATGATTGCAGATATTTTATGGAGCTTATACATCATTTTACTGTTTCCATTTCTTTACGAATGTGAAAATGTAAAGTTTGAAGGCCTGAAAATTCTTTTAGTTGGCGTGCTGTTCACTCCGGTGATAGGGTATCTGGCTCTTTACTTCTTTAAGAAGAATCAGCTTAGGCAGAAAAACACTGCTGTTTAACATTCTTTAATAGGGAAGCCAAAACGCGGTCTTTCTTTTTATTATTTTTGCATTGATTCAAAATAGTATTAAGAAAACAGGCTTTGTTTTCATGAATTCAAGAAAATGGCACATTTGTTGAACTGGCGTTTTCTGAATCTGAAAACTTAGAAAGAAATAAAATCAAATGAGAAAGACTGCACTTATCATCACCATCCTTGTATCAGTTGCTGCAATCACGGTACATGGTCAAGACAGCGAATTTCGCCGTAATCTCGAAACTAAAGTAGACCTTTTCAGTGATATCTGGCAAAGCACTCCTGACGCGCTGGATGCCGCCACTATCAACCGGGGAATCAACATTTACAGCATGTATAATTTCCCCATTAAAAACACGGCCTTTAATTTTCAAATAGGTGCGGGCATTGGTATCCACAACCTCTATCATGAGAATACACTTTCTAAAGATGACAATGGCGTAACGGTTTTTGGTGCCATCCCTGACACTCTGGCCGACGGTTCGAATACCCAGGTTGACAATGCAAAACTGAGTTTTGGCTATCTCGATGTGCCTCTTGAGTTTCATATCGAAACAGAAAGTGCCCTGAGGGCAGCGGTCGGATTCAAGGTCGGATTGCTCATTAACAGCCTCAGCAAGTATAAGGGCGATGATTACACCTCTGACCAGGCGGGCACCATCAAAGTGAAAAGAAAAGATCTTGATAATACGAATAGTCTAAGGTATGGCCCCACTCTAAGGCTCGGTTATAAATGGATTGATGTATTTGCATACTATTCGCTTGCTCCGGTATTTGAAGAAAACAAAGGCCCTGAAATGTACCCGATAAGTGTTGGTATTTCGGTGGTGAAGTTTTAAAGGAAAAGAAAAAACAAAAATACAGTGGTAAAGCCCACAATATATCCCGCATAAACCTGGGAAGTGTTGTGGGTTTTTAATTTAAGGCGGGCATAGCCAACAACCCCCGCCAAAAGAACAACACCCAATACCGGCAAAATAAAATCGACCTTTAAGGCAATAGCCATTCCTGACAAAGCTCCCAGCAAACCGGCAATAGCACTGGTGTGCAAACTGATTTTCCAGTAATTGGTAATAAGCAGAAGCACCACTGTTAAAACCGCCGCGGTGAGAAAAAAGAGGTGAAAAACCGTTGATATCTGAAGCCTTTGAAGCATGAGGGCCATAATCAGTTGTAAAAATCCCATGGTTATTAAGGGAAGTTTCCGCTCCTTCCTGTCGGTCAGATAATAAGTCGAAACCCAACCCATCTTCCTGTAAATAACCATCAGAAAGAGGGGCAGCAAAACCACTGTCAGCAACACCAGTGTAAGCAGCATCAGTTTCCCCTGGAAAGGGATGCCATTAACCAGGTAAGAAGGCTTAAGTAAAAGGATTACTGCGTAGAACGGGATAAGAATCGGGTGAAAAAGATAAGAGATAAAACTGGCGAACTTGTTTTCCATATAAAAAGATTTAAAGTTCTTTTCTCAGTCGGGCCACCGGAATGTTGAGCTGCTCTCGATACTTTGCCACTGTTCTTCTGGCGATATTATAGCCTTTCTCTTTGAGCATCCGGGCCAGATGGTCATCAGTAAGCGGCTTCGATTTGTTTTCGGCCTCAATGGTGTCTTGTAAGATTTTTTTGATTTCCCTGGTAGAAACGGTCTCTCCTGATTCCTTCTGCATCGATTCGGAAAAAAAGCTCTTTAACAGGAAGGTTCCAAAAGGAGTTTGGACATACTTACTGTTGGCCACTCTCGAAATTGTGGAAATATCCAGGTTGACGATTTCAGCGATATCTTTTAGAATCATTGGTCTCAACCGCGTTTCATCGCCCTCCAGGAAATATTCGTACTGATAATTCATGATGGCTTCCATCGTCACATAAAGAGTGTGCTGGCGCTGCTTGATAGCATCGATAAACCACTTGGCAGAATCCATTTTCTGCTTAATGAACATCATCGCATCTTTTTGTTGCTGCGACTGGTTTTTTTTGTTGGCGTTATATGCCTCCAGCATATCCACGTAAGTTCTGTTCAGACGAAGCTCAGGGGCATTTCGGCTGTTGAGCGTCAGTTGCAGTTCTCCATCTTCATTGGTGATAATAAAATCCGGAATAACATAGTGGTTCGCCCTGGAGTTGTCGCTTAATGCGTTACCGGGCTTTGGATTCAGGGTTAGTATCTTATCTATCGCTACCTTCAATTCATCACTACTGATTTCTGCCTTTTTCAGGATTTTATCATAGTGCTTCTTCGTAAACTCCCTGAAATAGCGCCGGAGGATTAACTCCGCCAGTTCGCTGGTCTCATCCTTCTCATGCTCCCTTTCTAATTGAAGCAGCAGGCACTCTTTTAAATCGCGCGCCCCTACGCCCGGCGGATCCAGATCCTGTATTTCGCTGAGCAGCTTTTCAAGTTCCTTCTTATCCGACTCAACCCCCATACTGAAAGCCAAATCATCGACCATGGCATCAAGGCTGCGCTCCAGATAACCCGACTCATCTATATTACCGATAATGTACTCGGCTATCTGGTGACTGCGATCATCAAGTGCCCGTAACCCCAGCTGCGTGCTCAGCAGCTCATGAAAAGTATTTCCTGAGGCATAAGGTATTGATTTCTGCTCATCATCCGGACTGGAATTGTTTGCGTATAGCTTGTAATCGGGAGTTTCATCATCACTCAAATAATCAGAAATATCAAACTCATCAGAATCTGTATCATTTTCCTGCTCCTCTGTGTCAGGATATTCCTCCGTCTCGGATTCGTCATCCACACCTTCAGAAGCATCAAGGGCAGGGTTCTCCTCCACCTCTTGCTTGATTCGCTGTTCGAGAGCCACCGAAGGTATCTGCAACAGCTTCATCAGAAGAATCTGCTGAGGCGATAGCTTTTGAAGTAGCTTTTGCTGAAGACGTTGGTTTAACATAAATCAATCTCTGATTATCGTGTGCAAGCAAATATAATAAAAAGCTGTTGCTAAACTTTGCCTACCGATTAAAATTCAGCATTCTGTGGTGTGCGAGGGAAAGGGATCACATCTCTGATATTTCCCATTCCAGTAACGAAAAGCATTAGACGCTCAAAACCAAGACCATAACCCGAGTGCTCTACGGTTCCAAAACGCCTGGTATCCAAAAACCACCACATTTCTTCTTTCGGAATATTCATTTCCTCCATGCGGCGATGAAGCTTATCATAGTCTTCTTCACGTTGTGAGCCGCCTATAATTTCACCGATGGAAGGGAACAGCACATCCATTCCTCTCACGGTCTCGCCATCGTCGTTTTGCTTCATGTAGAAAGATTTAATCTCCTTTGGATAATCAGTAACGATGACCGGCTTCTTAAAATGCTTTTCAACCAGGTAGCGCTCATGTTCCGACTGCAAATCCACGCCCCATTCTTTCACCGGGAAGGCAAACTTTCCTTTTTTGTTGGGTTTCGAGTTTCTGAGCACATCAAACGCTTGCGTGTAAGTGATGCGTTCGAAATCATTTTCCAAAATAAAATTGAGCTTCTCAATTAATTCCATCGGCTCACGTTCGTTGGCCGGCTTCTTACTATCCTCATCTTTCTGGCGATCATTCAAAAATTGCAGATCATCCTTACAATGATCCAAAGCATAGCGGATGAGATATTTAAGCATCTCTTCTGCCAGATCCATATTATCATGAATATCGTAGAAAGCCATTTCAGGCTCAATCATCCAAAACTCGGCGAGGTGTCTTTTTGTGTTAGAATTCTCGGCCCGGAAAGTAGGACCGAAAGTATATATTTCTGAGAGTGCCAATGCAGCAAGCTCCCCTTCCAGCTGCCCGGATACAGTCAGGTTGGTTGCTTTTCCGAAAAAGTCTTTCTTAAAATCCACCTTCCCTTCTTCGGTGCGGGGCGTATTATCAAAATCGAGTGTGGTAACCTTAAACATCTCTCCGGCCCCTTCGGCATCCGATCCGGTGATAATGGGTGTGTGGATGTTGTAGAAGCCTTTATCATTAAAAAACTTATGCACGGCAAAAATCATGTGGTGCCTGATACGGTTAACCGCTCCAAATGTGTTGGTGCGGAAACGCAGGTGAGCCACTTCTCTCAAAAACTCCAGCGAATGCTTTTTAGGCTGAATCGGATATTTTTCAGGATCTGCCTTTCCGAGCAGCTCTACTTTTTTGGCTTCCAGCTCATACTTCTGCCCTTTACCCTGCGATTCAATGAGCACACCTTCAACAGCCACCGAAGCTCCGGTAGTTATATGTTGTAAAACCTCGTTGTCAATATTATTGACATCAACCACAGCCTGAATATTATGAATTACAGAACCATCGTTGATGTTAATAAATGCAATGTTTTTGCTGGCTCTTTTGGTTCTGACCCAGCCCTTTACCAGGAAATCTTGTCCGAGGGATTTCTCGTCAGCTTTTAAAAGGTTTACAATTTTCGTGCGCTTCATAAATCGGTATTTTTTATTCCTGCAAAAATAGTAAATTATATGTCACATCAATTGCAGCGCAAAAGAAGTGCGGCGTCAGGCAATAAGATTCACCGAGAAGCTACCACAAACCTTTTCATACTGGTTTTGTTCTTCTTTGCAGATGAATTCTGTAGCTTTGCAAAACTTTATTGCGACAAATCATTTTTACCCAAGTAGTTTATTGAATTATGAAAACGGCAGTACAGCAAGTGTTTGAAGGAGTTGTAGATTGGTTACCAGGCCGCCCGGTGACCATTGCAGGCCCCTGCAGTGCCGAAAGCGAGCAGCAAATGTTGAGAACTGCCCACGAGTTGGCTGCTATTGGTAAAGTAGATGTGTTCAGAGCCGGTATTTGGAAACCCAGAACACGGCCGAGTGATTTTGAAGGTGTGGGTGAGGCCGGACTGAAATGGCTGAAGCGGGTCAAGGAAGAGACCGGAATGATGATTACCACTGAAATTGCGAACCCTGAGCACGTGGAGCTGGCATTAAAATACGACATCGACATGCTATGGGTAGGCGCCCGCACAGTGGTCAACCCTTTTTCTGTGCAGGAAATTGCTGACACCCTTCAGGGAGTTAATATTCCTGTGATGATCAAAAACCCCATCACTCCTGATATCAATTTATGGATTGGTGCGCTGGAGCGGATGTACAGAAACGGAGTGAAAAAGCTGGCTGCCATTCATCGCGGATTCTACCTTTTCGAGCGTTCTCCCTATCGCAATGCCCCGATGTGGGAAATCCCGATAGAACTGAAAAGGACACACCCCGAAATTCCGGTGATTTGCGACCCCAGCCATATCAGCGGCACGCCCGAATACCTGGCTGAAATATCACAAAAAGCAATGGATCTGGCCATGGATGGACTGATGATTGAAAGCCACTGCAACCCTGAGAAAGCTTTAACCGACATGAAGCAACAGATTTCTCCCGAATTCCTGAAAAACATGCTGGATAAGCTGGTGATTCGTAAGGAATATGGAGGAGCTTTATTTCAGGATCAGTTGCAGCAGCTCCGAACTGAAATTGACAAGCTTGATGCTGAGTTTATTCATATTTTATCGAGAAGAATGAATCTTATTGATGAAATCGGTAATTATAAGAAAGAAAACGACATAACCGTTTTTCAGCTAAAACGCTGGACAGAAATGCTACAGCAAAGATTGCGCGTGGGTTCAGAGCAGGGCCTCGACAAGGAGTTCCTAAGCCAGTTGCTCAAGCTTATCCATAAAGAATCGCTGAGAATTCAAACGGAGATCATGAATCAAAAAAACCCGTAAAAGCTAATTACATCCACTTTCGGTATTTGAACAGGATTATCATCATGATGATGATAAAAAGCATGAACCCGGCTATCCAGTAAAACGCATATGCCTTATCCTGCATAGGCAGATTGATATTCATCCCGTAAATACCTGTAATAAATGTCAGAGGCAGCACAATGGATGATATCAGCGTAAGCATCTTCATGATTTCATTGGTACGATTCGAAAGCAAGGAGTCGAAGGTTTTTGAAAGGCCTGCCACCAGCTCATCATAATCTTCGGTGAGGTCCCAAACCTTCTGATAGTAGTCGAGAATGTTACCCCAGTAATCTTCCATATTTTCGGCATAACCTTCTATTTCTCCCGATTCAAACTTATGGAACAGTCTCAGCTGGGGTTTAAACGTTGTGTTAAGCAGAATAATATTTTTCCGGGTCACCGACATAAGCTCAATGGTGCGCTCCGGACGCTTTTCAAACATCTGGCGGCTGATGAGCTCAATTACGGCTCCCAGTCTTTTGATGAGAGTTAAAGACTCGCGCATCAATCTGTCGAGAATGGTGTAAAGCAAAGAATCGGAGTTACCAATCTGGAAGTAGGCTTCTGTGTCGTCCTGTTTTTGAGCTTCCTCAAATATCTGCCTGACCACCCAATGTGTTTTACCCACAGTAATGATGAAATCTTCGCCCCAGAAAATCTTCACCTCCTGGGTGCGCACAAATGTTTGTGACTTATCGAGGTAAGGAAAATGAAGGATCAGGAAATAATAATCGTCGTAGACATCTATTTTCGAGCGTTGGTTGACACCCCTGAGGTCTTCGATATCAAGCGGGTGAAAATGGAAATTATCAGTAAGATAAGTCAAACTTTCTTCCGAAGGGTCGTTGGTATGATACCATTTGATGTTTCCGATTTTAATAGTTTCAAACATAAGTGCCTCCCTTCGTGATTAATATGAGTATTCTACATAAGCAATATCCTGTAAAAGATTGCAGTGCAATAATACGATTTTTGATGGAAAGAAGGGCAACCCAATGGTAATTACTTCAAACAGAATATTTGAAATCGGATGGATGGCATTCTTAAAAGGCTGCCTGTAAAACCTGTTTCGCTTAGGTTATCCAGACAGCCTCTTAAAAAGTCTATTCAATAACTATTTTCCCGTGAATTTCTGATTCGCTGGCATCAAGTTTTACAGAGTAAAAATACATGCCTGATGGAATATCAGATACATTAAAAGACCGCTTAGAAGAATCCATCTTCCAGCTTCTTAAAACATTGCCGCTAACATCACGCAAAGTAAGCTCCCCGGCCTTGTAGCTGTTATTCACTTCAAATGTAACCGTCTCTTTTGCAGGATTTGGATATGCTTTTACGCTCACAAAGTCACTGAGGTGATAATCAATGCTGGTTCCTGTCTGGCTCACTACATCCACCATCAGATCATCAAAATAAAATCCATCTTCAGTTACCCCCAGGTCAGAACCAAATACAAACCGAATCATTATTTCTTCACCGAGGTAATCGGCCAGTGAAATATTTTCCGTAACCCAATCTGCTTGCATGCCATCATAAACCGGCTCTCCTTCTTCCTGGTATGATGTTCCTGTTACCGTATAATTTCCGGCAAGAGGGCTGAAAGTGACGCCGTAATTAGTAGATGCCTGTACTTGAACATAATCGTATCCCGATTCAATTTCCCAGGTGGCTTTAAAGGTCAGTTCAGCAAAAGCGGCATCCGAGAGGTCAATAGTATCCTCAGCCATGATGGTGGAGTATTCGTTGTTGCTGTAATTGGTGTTCGGGCTGTCGGTGATGCTGTGAGGCTCACTCACAAAGTTTTCGGTCGTAAACCCCCATCCTGAATTATCAAAGCCATCCAAACCATCAATCTCGTTTTCGTAAATCGTTTCGGGCACACCAAAAATCTTTGTCAGGGTGTCGCTGCTTACACTTGAACCATTATCGACCGACAATACATATTGAATGGAATCTCCGCTAAGAATATCATCTGTAAAAGCGTATGCAATAGAATCGGAGCGTGTTTCCATCAACTCCATTCCGTCAAATGCAACCGGGTCGGCGATGGAAGCAAAGTTATCTGAAACCGCCTCGACACCCACAGTATACGTTGCTCCGTCGGTAAGTCCAAGGCGTTTAACATCAAAATTCAGATACCCTTCGGTTTCCCCGATAATCGTGGCCTCCTGATCATAGGCAGCGGCATAGGCACCCACAAATTTAGCCGCCAGAATATTGGTTAAAAGATTTTCCTGACAATGAGGAATGATGCGATCAGGCGAAGGCCAAAAGCCATCAGACGAACTACCTATTTCAGGAGTGAAGGCCAGAATCTTATTCTTGGTTTCCTGCTCACCATACATCCAGTCATCGGAACCTCCGTTGGTAGGATAGATGGTTGTGCTTCCCGGGCCAAAAGTATAATTGTTATCCTGTGTCATCTGTTCGGCATAGGAATAAAGCAATTCATCATCTTCACAAGGCTCATCCGTCCAGCCCCATGTATAAAGCAACAGGTTACTGTATGAGTGAAAATTAATGGCAATTCCAAATTCATGATTTTCGCAAAACTCTTTAAGGATTTGCGTTTCCGGCTCAGAAAAAGGTGCCTCTCCGCGATAGGTGGCATCCCAGGGATTGCCTGAAGACCCTGAATTGTCATAACCCCACTGGTATCCGTAATTCCTGTTTAAGTCAACGCCATACGACCCGTTTCCATTGTTCCGGCGATTTTTTCGCCACATACCGCCCCCATTAGGATCTGTTTCCTGGTTATAAAGATAGCCATCCGGATTGACACAAGGGGCAAAATACATTTCGGTTTCATTCACCAGTTGTTGTATTTCCGGATCTGTATCATAGTTTTCAAGCAGGTGATACATGTAAAAAATCAGGGCCATCATTCCGCCCGGCTCCCGGGCATGGTGCATGCCGGTATAAAATACCTCAGGCTCATCTTCGTCGGTGTTCGGATTATCTGAAAGGCGAACAAAGTATAAAGGGCGTCCTTCAATAGAAGTCAATTCATCGTGCATAGGCGCTTTTTCAGAAATCAGCTCCGGATAGTCCATAAGCATGGTATCCAGCTCGGCAAGCATCTCATCATAAGTGAGAAAACCACCCATCGTTCCAAGGTTGAACCCTTCCGGGATGGGCACGTCCATTTGCTGAGCAGCCTGCCTGATTTGCGCCTCTGTAACTTGCTGACTGCGGCTGGCATAAAACGAGGAAACGTCTTCAATCATTACCTCGTATTGAATACCCTTTTCTGACAAGCGCTGCAGTTCAGCACTGCTGAATTCGCCCACAAAAGTATCTTTAGATTGCAAATTACCTGCATCGATAGGCAGTCCTGCTTTAGCAAGTTGCTCAAGTGATACCTGGCTCAAATCAATGGACACTCGTTTATAAACATCTTGCTGAGCAACCAGGCTCAGCGATAATAATAAAATTAGAAAGGAAAGTAGATAGTTTTTCATGTGTAGTTTATTCTGATTATTCTAAAATAGGCTTATTTTCTTCATTACTGATTCTTCGGTGTTGTAATTTAAAAATCACTGAGTTTTAGCTTCAAAAGTAATAATACTTATGGAACCAGGTTTTTATAATTTCATATGATAGAAGACAGACAGGGGATATAAAACGTTGCAAACGAAATTATTGCTCTTTCCAATTAAACGTCCTGATGAAGTGCTCAATATCCTGTTCAACGAAGCTAATGACAGGCCTGAGCGAATCGTTGTTTGGCCTGTTGTTAAAATAAAGGGCACCCCTCACAAAGTGGTTAACACTATCTGTAAGAAAAAACTGGTAAGGCGAAGCGGTTTCTGCCCCATCTATTTCAAAAATCAACCCAAACTTTTCAGCCTCCCGGTCCATAACAACCCGCTCGTCAACCGCAGAAGCTTTTGAAAGGTGCTTACCTACAAATTCATGACTGTCATTTATCAGTGTTGCCAAGTTTCCTTTCACCCGCTTGTATGAAAAGTAGATGGTCCCATCAAAATCCGGATAATGCAGGTTAAACCAGTAAGGATTATTCAGGTTAGGCCCTTTTGTTTGAATTTCAGCATAAGCCGGATATTCAAAAGTAAACGGATAGTTGGTATCAAAAGCCTGGTATTCCCGCTCCGGAAGATCTATCCTGAAATATCCCCGGGGTTTAGGTGAGTGGTCATTTTGACACGATGCCGCCAAAATGAGAAACGCGAATAGCAATGGGCTAATTTTCTTCATGCTCCAGTAATTCCTTATCATCAATGGTTACTTTTAGTTTTACAATCCTTCTTGAATCTACTTCCTGAATAGTGAACGTAAAACCATCGATTTTAATATGATGACCTTTTGCAGGAATAACGCCCTCATGTTCAAGAATGAGTCCGGCTAAGGTGTCTGATTCCCCCCTGTACTCATCGAAGTGACTGATTTCTATACCTATAATCTTGCAAAAGTCGTTGAGTGGAGTTTTTGCTTCAAACTCGTAGTTGTACCTATCTATTTTATGATGGTCAGCCTCATCGGCACTATCAAACTCATCGTTGATTTCTCCTACAATCTCTTCGATAATATCCTCCAGGGTCACAATTCCGGAAGTCCCTCCATATTCATCCACCACAATGGCCAGATGGATTTTTTCACTCTGAAACTCCTTGAGCAGGTCACTAATCGGTTTGTTTTCCGGAACATAAAAAGCTGACCGTAAATTCGACTGCCATGCATATTCTCCGTCGTCAATATGAGGTAACAGATCCTTCACATATAATATTCCCTGTATCTGGTCAAAATTTTCCTCATACACCGGAATCCGGGAGTATCCTGAATCAAGGACCGTTTTCAGCACCTCCTCAAAAGAGGATTCCTTATCCAGGGCCACCACATCCACGCGGCTTTTCATAATCTCTTTTACGGAAGTATCGCTGAAATTTACAATCCCTTTCAGGATTTTCTTCTCTTTCTCCTGCTCCTCTTCGCCCGATGCGATATCAATAGCCTGCGAAATATCGTTGATCGAAATATCGTAACCTTTATTACTGACGCGTTTATCAATGACCCTTGTAGAATATACCAATAGCGAACTGAACTGGTAAAAAACTTTGAGCAAAGTGTTTACCGGCAAGGCCATCATCACAGCAAAGCGCATAGCATTCTGCGTAGCCAGCATCTTGGGGATGATTTCACCAAAAATAAGCAATAAGGAGGTCACCAAAACCACCTGCACCAAAAAGGCCAGTACAGGAAATTCATTCAAATTGAATAGGCTTGATAAAACGAACGACGAGACCATCACAATAGCCACGTTCACAAAATTGTTTGAAATCAGGATAGTTGCCAGCAGCCTTTTGGGCCGCTCCAGCAACCTGACGATTTGCCGGTTCTTCGCACCCTTTTTGGTGCGGATTTCTTTCAGCTGTCGTGGTGAAAGCGAGAAAAAAGCCACCTCAGAACCGGATATCAGTCCTGATAATAAAAGTAACAAAATCATGATGGCTATCCCCGGTATTAGTTCCGGGGTAAATGATTTCAGGAAAGGCTCAGTTAAATCAATACTTAAAGCCTGTAAAGGAACAGGATCTTCCAAAGCTGTCTATTTTAATGTCCTGGTGCAAAAATAACTCTTTTTCATGAACAAAAAAGGGTTGAAAATCACTAAGAAATTCAACCCACATTTTAAATTAATCAAATCATCGTTTCTCTAAAACGGGAGATCATCTTCCGGATCCGGCGCATCGGCAGCCGGCTCCTGTGCTGTAGAGCCCTGATCTTTCATCTGTGACTGCTGTTGAGATGACTGTTGGCCTGATCCGCCTCCGCGCGAGCCTAGCATAGTCATACTGTTTCCTATGATTTCAGTAACATATTTTGTAACACCTTCCTGCTCATAAGAACGCGTTCTGAGGCTTCCTTCAATATAAACCTGGTCGCCTTTTTTAAGATACTTCTCTGCAACCTCAGCTAATCGCTGCCACAATACTACATTGTGCCATTCTGTACGATCCTGACGATTGCCATCGCGATCGCGATACGTTTCGGTAGTAGCAATTCTGATTCGAGCCAGGACAGTGCCGCTGTCAAAATTCTTGATTTCGGGGTCAGCTCCCAGATTTCCAATCAGAATAACTTTATTTACTCCATTTGCCATAAATAGTTTGATTTTTGGTTATTGTATGAATACATCAAATATACACTAGTTTTTTTAATTATTCCAACAAAAGCAAAAGTTTTTTAATAATTGTTCAAATTTTCTTCGGCAAAAGCTGAAATCAGGCGTGGAAGCGGATATTTTTCGAGGCTATCCGCATGGTTAATTACAGAATCATGACTGTTAACCTTTAAAAGCTTCACCTTTGTTCTAATTCTCCAGAAATAAGCATGCAGGGTTTGATGACTGAGCTGATGCTTTTTATGTACCGGTTCTGATTTCAAGCTGAATTCGCTCTTGCCAAGCCATTTTTCTATTTCCCCGCAAGCTACGAGTTTCTCTGCGTCCAGTTCCTGATCCGACTCAATTAACGGAAACTCAAACAAGTTATACCAAATATCCTTCTGGTTTTTCCGCTTTGTCAGGATAACTTTCCCGCTATCCTCGTCTTCAATCACCAGATAATTAAGGTATCGTGGTTTTGGAGCTTTCTTTTTTACTTTTACTGGAAGCAGACCCACTTTACCTTCCTTATAAGCTAAACATTCATTTTTCAGTGGACAAATATCACAATCCGGATTAAGCGGCACACATTGCAGTGCGCCAAACTCCATCATGGCCTGGTTATATGTTGCCGGATCAGAAGGAGGAATTATTTTCCGGGATATTTGTTCAATGGTTTTTTGTCCGGGGCTCTTGTTGACAGCTTGCTCCACCAAAAACAAGCGCGATATCACACGGTTTACATTGCCGTCGATGGCAGGTTTCACTTCCCCGAAAGCAAAAGAGGCAATGGCCGCAGCCGTGTATGGCCCTATCCCTTTAAGCTCAAGCAAAGCTTTATAGTTATCCGGAAACTTTCCGCCAAACTCATTCAGGATCTGCCTGGCAGCTGCATGCATGTTTCGCGCCCTCGAATAATACCCCAGCCCCTGCCAAAGCACCAGCACGTCATTTTCGGCAGCCCGCGCCAACGTGCTCACATCCGGAAACTTCTCAATGAACCGGAAATAATAATTCAATCCTTGATCCACCCTGGTTTGCTGAAGAATGATTTCCGACACCCAAATCTTATACGGGTCGGTAGTATTTCTCCAGGGCAAGTCTCTTTTATGCTGCTCATACCAGCTTCTCAGCTTATCAATCATTGCACCACCCCTCTTATAAACAATTTTATTTTGAGCCATTTAGGCGAATTTTTAGTCATTAATATTTTAGTGTTTAAAAAAAACGATTATATTTGCAGCCCATTAGAAATCTAAAAATCAAAACTATAAACGAATAATCATGACAAAAGCAGAAGTTGTAGCTGAAATATCTAACAAGACAGGGATTGAAAAAGTTGCAGTACAGGCAACAGTAGAATCATTCATGGAAACAATTAAAGAATCGCTTGTTAATGGTGACAACGTGTACCTGAGAGGTTTTGGAAGCTTTATCATTAAGCATCGTGCAGAAAAGACAGGAAGAAATATTTCTAAAAACACAACAATTACTATTCCTGCACACAATATTCCTTCTTTCAAGCCTTCTAAAGGTTTCATCAACGACGTAAAAGACAAAGTTAAGTAACATTTAAAGGAAGAGTCACATATGCCAAGCGGTAAAAAGAAAAAAAGAACAAAGATGTCGACTCACAAGCGCAAAAAGCGCCTGAGAAAAAACAGACATAAGAAGAAGTAAATAGTCATAATGCGGTTTTTAAGCCGCATTATGCTTCGTTTTCTATCCAAATTATTCAGTCTCTCCAGTGAATAGTTTTGCTATAAAAAAATAAATTATTGTGGACAAAGAACTTATCATTGATGCTCGTTCATCGGAAGTTGATATAGCATTACTGGAGGATAAAAAGCTTGTTGAACTTAATAAAGATCGTCATGACCACAGCTTTGCGGTGGGTGACATTTATCTGGGCAAGGTAAAAAAAATCATGCCCGGGCTAAATGCTGCTTTCGTGGATGTAGGTTATGAAAAAGATGCTTTTCTTCATTATCTGGATTTAGGGCCACAGGTGCGCTCCTTGCACAAATACACCAAGTGGGCCATGGCCGGACGTTATAACCAGTTGAACATTGAAAAATTCAAACTGGAAAAAGACATTGTAAAAACCGGTAAAATTACCGAAGTACTTGATCCGGGCCAGCAAATTCTCGTACAAGTTGCTAAAGAGCCAATCTCAACCAAAGGGCCGAGAATATCTTCTGAAATCTCCTTTGCAGGAAGATATATTGTACTTGTACCGTTTTCCAACAAAATATCCATTTCGCAGAAAATCAAGGATAGTGAAGAGCGAAAACGTCTTAAAAGACTCATTCAAAGTATCGCTCCAAAAAACGTAGGTATCATCATCCGCACCGTCGCCGAAAGCAAAAAAGTGGCCGACCTTCACGCGGATCTGAATCACCTGCTCAACAAATGGAACAGTGCCACCAAAACACTCAAAACAGCTAAGGCACCACAGAAGATCATCAGCGAACTCGACAGAGCAACAGTCATTCTCAGAGACATGCTCAACGAAACGTTCAATAATATCCACACCAATAGTCCGGATATTTATGATGACACCCGGAACTATCTGCAACAGATAGCTCCCGAGAAAATGGACATCGTCAAGCTGTATAAGGGGAAAGCACCCATTTATGAGCATTTTGGCATCGACAAGCAGATAAAAAATTCCTTCGGTAAGATTGTCACTATCCGTAGTGGGATATATCTCATCATCGAGCACACGGAAGCCCTGCACGTTATCGACGTGAACAGCGGGCACCGTGTCAACAAAAAGAATAACCAGGAGCAAAATGCCCTGGAAGTTAATCTGGAAGCTGCAGAAGAAATCGCCCGGCAGCTCCGCTTACGCGATATGGGCGGCATCATCGTTGTTGACTTCATCGATATGCACCAGGGTGCAAACCGTCGCAAACTTTTCGACCATCTTAAAAAAGTGATGGACAAAGATTCGGCCAAGCACACCATTCTGCCCCCGAGCAAGTTTGGACTGGTGCAAATCACACGTCAGCGCGTCCGACCGGAAATGGAAATACAAGTGCTGGAAAAATGCCCGGTATGCCGCGGCTCAGGAGAAGCACGCTCCTCCATCCTGCTGGTCGACGATATTGAAAAGAATCTCCGTTACCTGATCCAGGACCAGAACGAAAGTAAGCTGACCCTTATGGTTCATCCTTACATCAATGCGTATCTGAAAAAAGGACTGAAATCGATTCAGGTGAAATGGTACATGCAGTTTAAACGTTGGGTACGCATCGTGCCTATGCCTTCATATCATTTCCTGGAGTATCATTTTTTCAATAAAAACGACGATGAAATCAAGATGTAACAGTGTATTAACTTAAAAAGAAATTAGTATGGAAACTGTTGTCAGCGGCATCAGGCCAACAGGCAATCTTCATCTCGGTAATTATTTTGGTGCTATCAAGAATTTTGTTCGCATGCAAAATGAAGATAATTGCTATTTTTTCATTGCCGATTATCACTCGTTAACCACACATCCAACACCTGATGACCTGCATGGGCACGTGCGCCAGGTGCTGGCTGAATACCTGGCTGCCGGCCTTGATCCTGATAAAGCCACGCTTTACGTTCAAAGCGATGTTCCGGAAGTTACGGAGCTTTACCTTTTGCTCAACATGAATGCCTACCTGGGCGAATTGCAACGGGTAACATCTTTTAAGGAAAAAGCCAGAAAACAGCCCAATAATGTAAATGCCGGGTTGTTGACTTACCCTACGCTCATGGCTGCGGATGTTATTATCCACAGGGCTTCGAAAGTACCCGTAGGGAAAGACCAGGAACAGAACCTGGAGATGATCCGCACCTTCACCCGCCGCTTTAACAGGATGTATGACAAAGAGGTATTCCCGGTTCCGGCACCTTACAATTTTGGTGAGGCCCTGGTTAAAATTCCCGGGCTCGACGGTTCAGGAAAAATGGGAAAATCGGAAGGCGAAATGAATGCCATCTATCTTGGCGATGAGCCCAAGGCCATCAAAAAGAAAATTATGAAGGCAGTTACCGACAGCGGCCCTACAGCACCTAACCAGGAAAAACCTGACTACATTCAAAATTTGTTTAAGCTGATGGAAGTGGTGTCTGCCGAAGACACCCTGAAGTTTTTTGAAGAGAAATATAATGCCTGCGAAATCCGTTATGGCGACATGAAAAAGCAACTGGCTGAGGATATGACAAAATTCACCGAACCATTCCGTGAAAAGATCAAAGCTATTGCTGCTGACGAAGCCTATCTGAGCCAGGTGGTAAAGCAAGGAGCTGAAAAAGCAAGAGAAAACGCTTCAAAAACTTTAAAGGAAGTAAGAGAAACCATTGGTATCAGGCCCTTCTAAACTTTTAAGTTTTTACTTTTTCTGAAATACATAAAGCAATGCCTGATTTAAAATCAGGCATTGTTTGTTTTATGAGGATTTACTATTTTTAGCCTCTCTTAAAATGAATTACCTATGAGCAGAAAAAGCAAGAATAGTTCTTCGCTGCATGTTTTGTTAAAAAGTGCAGTCGTTCTTTTCATCCTTACGTTTCTCATCGATTTTCAAATCACAAACCAGCCACCTGTGTGGCTTAGCGCATTTTTTGCAGCTTCTTTCATCGGGATAACCATCACGATTTTTTTCATCAATTATACCGAATTTCAGAAATACGGCTTCCTGCCGCTTATTGCTATCTGCGCATACGAAATATATCATCATTTCATGACTGACAATTATCAAAATATCGTAGAGGCTTTCTATTACATTTCGATAATATTTATTGCACTTTATTTTTCACTTCGCGTGAAAAAGAAAAAATATCAAAGCAAAAAAAGATAAGGTTACTCTTTGGAGTCGATGGTTTAATTTAAAATTATGTATTTCCATTCATGAGAAGGTTTTTAATCGGACTCGGAAAATTTCTTCTGGCTGTTATAATCATAGCGGTCTCTTTTCTTTGGTATGCAGGTTTTTTTAATCCGGTTTATATATCTGAAAAGTCAGGTGGCTCGTTTGAGGCAATCGTCATTGAAACCAGTGTTTTCGATGATCCTGCCGAAGAAAGAAACAAACTTTTCAAAATCCTTTTTGATGAAGACATTATAACCAATCAGGCCTTAGCTATCACACCTGATCCTTTCGGAGAAAACCTCATCCGGCAAACGGGATGGATTCTGACGCCCTCGCAGGCGCAAGAATTTGCCGACATCCCACCTCCATACAAATTGATCACCATCCCCCGACAGGAACGGATCATCGCAGATTTTGACTATAATAACTCATTTAACATCATGGCAGGTGCTTATGTAGTATACAAAAGCCTGGAGAGCTACTGCCAGCGCGAGGAGATTCAACCGGGCAAAATGTATGAAGTCTACGATGACAAACAAAACCGCATCTTTTATCATTTAAACATCAAACAAAATTAGCCTTTATCACATTTCTTATCGAGCAACTAAAATCATTTTAGATTTAAAAGCTTCATTTTTACTACTTTTGCACATTCATAAAATTTATGGAACAACCAACAATCAAAGAAAATAAACAGGAACGTGCTGCCCTGGTGGGCGTATCGACATCCAAACAGGATGCTGCCAAGCTGGACGAGCATCTGAATGAGCTTGCTTTTCTGACAAAAACAGCGGGTGCCAAACCCGAAATGTTTTTCTCTCAGAACCTTGCACAACCCAACCCAAGGTTCTTTATCGGTTCAGGAAAAGCCCATGAGATTCGCGATTACGTGAAAGAGGAAAAGATTGATGTAGTCATCTTCGATGATGAGCTGACCCCAACACAGGTAAGGAACCTCGAAAAAGAGCTGAACGTCAAGATTATGGATCGTAATGGCCTCATCCTGGATATTTTCGCCAAGCGCGCCCGTACCAGCCACGCCAAAACGCAAGTGGAGCTGGCACAGTATGAGTATTTGCTGCCGCGCCTTACAGGTATGTGGACCCACCTTCAGAAACAAACCGGTGGTATCGGAACAAAAGGCCCGGGGGAGCGTGAGATTGAAACCGACCGAAGAATTATCCGCGACAAGATTACCTTGCTTAAGAAAAAGCTGGCGGCTATCGATAAACAAAAGCAAACGCAGCGGGGTAACCGCGGAAGCCTTGTAAGAGTCTCGCTTGTTGGCTACACCAATGTAGGAAAATCCACAATCATGAATCGCCTGAGTAAGTCGGATGTGTTTGCTGAGGACAAGCTCTTTGCCACGCTCGACACCACCGTACGGAAAGTGGTGCTCGAAAACCTGCCTTGCCTGATTAGTGATACCGTTGGGTTCATCAGGAAATTGCCCCACGGGCTGGTAGAGTCGTTTAAATCAACACTTGATGAAGTCAGAGAATCGGATCTGATTGTGCATGTGGTCGACATTTCTCATCCGGAGTTTGAAGACCAGATGAATGTGGTAAATAAAACCTTGGCCGAAATTGACAGTAACGACAAACCTACGCTCTATGTTTTCAATAAGATAGACGCTTACACTTTCGTGGAAAAGGAGGAAGATGATTTGACTCCGAAAACTGAGGAGAATGTTTCTTTAGAAGAGCTCAAAAACAGTTGGATGGCTAAAACCAACGACAATGCCATTTTTATCTCTGCCAAAGACAAAACCAACATGCAAGATTTCAGAAAAACTTTATATGAAGAAGTAAAGAAAATCCACATAAAGCGTTATCCTTACAATCATTTTTTATACTAGGACTATGAAAACAATTCATGCACTGGCTTTATCTGTTTTAAGCGGGCTTCTGCTTTCTGCGGCCTGGCCTGCACAAGGTTATGCTTTTTTATTGTTTGTGGCTTTACTTCCTCTATTCTATGTTGAGCAAAAGTTTTATGAAGAATCAGGAAAGCACACCAAAATACAACTGCTCGGATACAGTTATATCACATTTGCAGTATGGAATGCGCTGACGACTTTCTGGGTCTCCAACTCCACCCTTTTTGGTGGGATCATGGCTGTGGCGCTGAACTCATTGCTAATGAGTACGGTAGTTTATGTTTACCACACCAGTCGTGTTTTAACACATAACAAATCCGGACAGTTTATCCTGCTTTTTTACTGGATAGCCTGGGAGTATTTTCACCTCGACTGGGACTTGTCATGGCCCTGGCTTAACCTTGGCAATGGATTTTCGGCCTATCCTCATTGGGTGCAGTGGTATGAATATACCGGAGTTTTTGGTGGAACCGCCTGGATACTTATCGTAAACATTCTTTTGTTCAGAGCCATCTACTTTGCTTATCGTAACCGGGTTGTAGACAGGCCGGTGCTGGCCCACTTTGTAATGGCCGTGCTTTTCATCGTCATTCCACTGGTATACTCCATCAACACCTACAACAATTATGAGGAAAAAACCAATCCGGTAGATGTCGTTGTGGTTCAACCTAATAATGATCCATATACAGAACAATACAACCGTGCGCCTGAGGAGGTCCTGAGCCATATTTTCGATTTGGCAGCTGTAAAAGCCGACAGCGCTACTGACTTTGTGGTTGCCCCCGAATCGGCTATCCAGGAGCGTCCGTTGTATGAAAATTTTCTCGACAGAGGAAAAAGCATCAGGATATTAAGAGAGTACGCCAACAATCACCCCAAGCGCGCTATCGTCATTGGTGCCTCTACCTATTACATTGTGCCCGAGGATGAAGAGCCACCGGTGGAAGCCAGACCTTTCTCTGATTCAGACAGGCACTACGTTGCTTACAACACGGCCTTTTATCTCGACAGCACCCAACAGGAGCAACTCTACCATAAATCAAAACTTACTCCCGGAGTAGAGAAAATGCCTTTCAAAAAAGTATTTAAGCATGTTGAGAAATTTGCTATCGACCTTGGCGGAACAGTGGGGACCCTCGGAACAGATCCATATCGCATTCCATTCGAAACCCATACCGGTGATATGATTGCCCCGATCATCTGTTATGAATCGATTTACGGTGAGTTTTGTGCCAAGTTTGTAAGAAACGGCGCTGATGCTTTTTTCATTATCACCAACGACGGCTGGTGGGGAAATACTCCCGGACACCGCCAACACCTGCAGTTTGCCTCTCTGCGTGCCATCGAAACACGCCGCAGTATCGCACGCTCAGCCAACACCGGAGTTTCTGCCTTTATTAACCAAAGAGGAGAAATCCTTAAGGCTACAAAGTATTGGGAAGAAGATGTTATCCGCGACAAAATAAATACCAACGAAGAGATTACTTTCTATGTAAGATATGGCGATTACCTGGGACGAACGGCAGTGTTCGGAACGGTAATGCTTCTACTGATAACCATTACCGCAGGAATCATGAGAAGAAGCAAACATATTATCAGGTAAAAACCTGTTTGCTAAATATCTGTTAAAGGATATCCGTCTAAACTTTTCGGATATGAATTCATGAGTTAAAACACTAGATTTGCTCTGAAGAAATCAATTATGAGGAAAATCACAATTCTTTTCATCATCTTATTTATCGGCTTTTTTGCTGCCGCTCAGTTTCCGGCGAAGAAAGTGCTGATCGAAGTGGCTACCGGCACATGGTGCTCTTCCTGCCCAACCGCGGTTCAGTTGATTGATAAACTCCAAAACGAAGGCTATGATATTGCCGTTGTAAAGTATCACGATAATGACCCTTACGAAAACGAAGCTTCCATTTACAGAAATACTTTTTATGATATTCAGTTTTTTCCTACAATCCATATAGATGGCACTCAGCTCTCGCCATGGAACAGCTACCAGCAACTTGAATCACTTTATCAGGATGGAATAGCGAGGGAAAGAAATTTCCGGATTGAACTGTCGAGCGAATGGATTGGGGCCGACGATGTAAAAATCCGCGCTGTCATTACAAAAAACAGCGGAGCAGCAGCGGAGGATCATCGTTTTTTTCTTGCGGTGACGGAATCAAACATTCCGGATGAATGGCACGGGCAATCAGAAGTAAATTACGCAGAAAGGTTGCTCCTTCCTGCCAAAGAAGGAATGGAACTTATCTTTGAAGGTGACAGCAAAGTGGTTCAGGAGTTTTCTTTTAGCATCAATGATGAGTGGAGCCCGGAACATCTCAAGTTTGTTGCGTTTGTGCAAAATATCGAAACTAAAGAAATTGCTCAGGCCACGTTTTTCTCAGCCAACCAGGTATCCATTCGCGAACAAGAGAAAGCTACTCTGACTGTTTACCCCAATCCTGCGACAGGTTTTATCAGGGTAGAAGCATCTGAAGCGTTAAAACAAGTTTCTCTTTTCAATTCGGCAGGAGTAAAAATCGCTGTTCATAATATCCATGATGGAGGTTCGAAGCTTGATCTGAATCACCTAAAAAGCGGTGTATATTTTCTTCGGGGAGAAATGTCCGGGAAAATATTTCATAAAAAAATCCTGATAAAGTAGTTTACTGAAACAAATCTTCCCTTGCCTCTTGGTAAAAAAACATTCTTACTATCTTTGCACCTCATTTTTAATTCAATAGACCGTATCAGATATGAGCATGGAATACAGTGAACAAGAACAGATCAGAAGAAAGTCGTTAGAAGAGTTATACAAATTGGGCATCAACCCATATCCTGCCGAGGGATACGCTACCAATATCACATCCAAGCAGATTCATGAGCAGTTTCCTGAGAATGAGGAAAATTTCCGGGAGGTTTCCATTGCCGGAAGAATCATGCAAAGAAGAATTATGGGAGCCGCCTCTTTTGCAGAACTTCAGGACCATGAAGGCCGTATCCAGGTATACTTCAGGCGCGATGACATTTGCGAGGGCGAGGATAAAACCATGTACAATACGGTTTATAAGAAGTTGCTCGACATTGGCGATATCATTGGAGTTACCGGAACGGTGTTCAGAACGAAGATGGGAGAAATCACCATCCACGCCAAGAGCTTCAAGGTGCTCAGCAAAGCGCTGAAACCGCTTCCGGTGGTAAAAGAGAAAGATGGCAAAGTTTACGATGCCTTTAGCGATGAAGAGCAGCGTTACCGTCAACGCTATGTGGACCTGATTGTGAACAACGATAGCCGCGATACTTTCATAAAGCGAACTGAGATTATCAATTCGATGAGAAGCTTCTTTAACCAAAAGGGCTATCTGGAAGTGGAAACGCCGATTCTCCAGCCCATTCCGGGTGGTGCTGCGGCGCGTCCGTTTGTAACGCACCACAATGCCTTGAATATCCCGCTTTACCTCCGGATTGCCAACGAGCTCTACTTGAAAAGGTTAATCGTTGGTGGTTACGAAGGAGTTTATGAGTTTGCGCGCGATTTCAGGAATGAAGGAATGGACCGCACCCACAATCCAGAGTTTACCGTCATGGAAATTTATGTTGCTTACAAAGACTACAACTGGATGATGGACTTTACGGAGGAAATGCTTGAGAAGACCGTGATGCAGCTGCATGGCGACACGAAAATCCCGGTGGGTGATAAAACCATCGACTTTAAGAGGCCGTTCAAGCGCATACCGATGCTGGAAGCTATAAAAGAGTACACCGGAACAGATGTGAGCGGCATGGATGAGAAAGCACTGCGCGATTTCTGCAAAACCCAGGGCATTGAAACCGATGAAAGCATGGGTAAAGGAAAACTCATTGATGAAATCTTTGGCGAGAAAGTGGAGCCGCATCTTATTCAGCCTACTTTCATCACCGATTACCCTGTGGAGATGTCGCCCCTGTGTAAAAAGCACCGCGACAATCCTGAACTGACCGAAAGATTTGAATTGATGGTGAATGGCAAGGAGCTGGCCAATGCCTACACCGAGCTGAACGATCCGATTGACCAGAAAGAGCGTTTTGAGGAGCAACTAAAACTTTCTGAAAAAGGTGATGACGAAGCCATGTTTATCGACCAGGATTTTGTAAAAGCCCTGGAATTTGGGATGCCACCAACAGCCGGAATGGGAATAGGGATAGATCGCTTGGTAATGCTTTTAACCAACAAGCCATCCATACAGGAAGTGCTCTTCTTCCCGCAAATGCGGCCGAAAAAGCCGGAAAAACAATTTAGCGCAAAAGATTTTGAAGAGGCAGGCATTCCGGTTGAATGGGCAGAGCATATGATAGCAGCAGGATTTAAGAGCCCGGAGGCCCTCAAGGAAGAAAAGCCAACCAAAGTGCACCAAACACTGAATGGTTACCGTAAAAAGAATAAACTGGATATTCCGGCAGCACAGCTCGAAGAGGTAAAACTATGGCTGGAGAACTTATAGCTTACAGCTCAGCCTGGATGAAAGCCACTATAATTTTCTGGCAAAGTATTTGTTAAGTAGTATAACGAATTGCTTCGCAATGATTTTTTTTTATTTTTGCGAGCAGTTGATGAAAGAATGTATAAATAAAAAATCAAATCAATCATGAGATCATTCCAAAAGGTATTTATTACAATGCTTCTTGCTGTAGGATTTTCTGTTGTCAGCTACGCCCAGTCAGTTGACGCCGCAGGACAAGCATTGAATGAAGCTATCGAATTCAAAAAAGCAAAACAATATGGCAAAGCTGCCCAGGCTTTCGAAAAAGCGCTGGACATTGCCAGCATGGCAGGCCCTGACGCTTTCAGCATCCAATCTAGTGCCGAAAAGCAGCTGCCACTCATGTATTTTTATGATGCTGCTGAAACCTATAAAGCAAAAGATTACCTCAAAGCTATCGAAAAGTTTAAGAAAGCCGCTGATGCCGGTTTAAAATATAACAATCCAGGTATCGCAGAAAAGGCAGGTCGTAACGTAACTGCACTGTATAATTCTTTGGGTAATTCGTATCGTAAGAAAAAAGAATTTGACAAAGCTATCGAGTACTTTGATAAAGCAATCAAATTCGACCCTGGTTATGCCAAAGGATATCTTGGTAAAATGTTAGTTTACAAAGACCTGGGTCAGGACAGCAAAATGATTACCATGGCCGACAAAATCAATGAAGTTGAGCCGGATGGTAAATCAGCGAGTAACGCTAACAATATGATTCAGACTTATTATCTTAAAGATGCCAAGCTGGCTCTTGACAGCAAGAAAAATGGTGAGGCTCTTAAGAAGATAGAATCATACCTGAACTACGGTATTCCAACAACTCAGGGACTTTATCTTGCAAGTGTTATCTACAACGCTAACGATAACCACAAGAAAGCCGTTGATATGGTCAACAATGCGCTTGCCAAAGCATCCGACAAGAAAATGATCGGAAACCTGTATTTCGAACTGGGAAATGCATATAAAGGACTGAACGACACCCAGCAAGCTTGCTCAGCCTATAGCAAAGCCCTTGACGGCCCTAACGGCGAAGCAGCTAAATATCAGATGGAAGAAGTTATCGGTTGCAACTAATTTTTCCTGAAAAAGTATTAAGATTAAAAGAGTCGGCTATACAGAGCCGGCTTTTTTTATATTTTTGTAAACGAGAGAGAGCAGGGGAAGAATCATACGGGAATGAAAATTGAATACTTATTAACGGCAGGGGTGCTTTACCTTTTGTTTGCGATAATTATGTATCAGGTATCGCAAAAGTATCGCATCAAATCTATTTATGTTTTATTGCTATCACTGCTCCTTACTCCTTTGGCAGGATTGGTAGCCCTTTTGGTAAGTCAGAAAGGAAACCTTATTACCATCGAGAGGTATCATTGCAACAGGTGTGGATATGAACATACTGAAGATCACGGAGAATGCCCGCATTGCGTCAAAGACGGACATCACGTCCCATTAAAAAAAGTAAAGTTTAAAAGTTTATAGCGAATCGCTAAGCCAGGATAGCACGAAGAACGGCGACGGATTTCATTTCGCCCATTTCGGGAATGTGAAGGCGATAATAATCAACAAGCTTATCCAAAAGCTCATTCTGCTGTGGCAGCACTGAATTGAAGCTTTCGAAACACTCTACAGATAAATCTTTAGCCTGGCTCAGCACCCTGGCAAGCTCACCTTCAACAAAATAGGCATGCTCAGGCTGCTTAGGTGTAAAAACGCCTTCCATCATATCGAAAAACGGTCTGCTTTCAGAAAAAGCTCCTTGCGGATTAAAACCAAGATATTTTGATAATTGCAGCATAAATATCAAATGAAAAGACTTGATTTTTTCCTCTTTGTCATCGAGTAAGGAGATGCTCTGGTAAATGAAATCAAACAATTCTGCAGAGGCTTGCTCCTCGCGCAATACTTTTACCAAAAGCTCATTAATAAACAAGACGATGGTACTTTTCCTGATATCATAAGGAAGGGTTTTGAAGGGTTTAGCTATCCGGAGCTCTTTAACCCTTTGAAGGTTGGCGCTATCGCGATGATAAACCTCCAAGTCAAGTAGCGTGAGATGCTGTAAAACATTCGCCTTGATTTTTGATTTTTTTCCCCGCGCTCCCTTTAGCAGGTATGACTGAAGTCCGGCCTCCCTGGTATAAATCTTTACAATCAGGCTGGTTTCTGAGTAATTGATTTTTTGCAGAAAAATTCCACTGGTTTTAAGAAGCATCTCTTATCTGAATACTAACACTTTAGTAACTATGGTTTCTGTTCCGTCGTCATTCGACACGAAAACCATGTAATATCCGGTCTGCACTTCCTGCCCGTCAAAATTCCGGCCATTCCACTGGGCTTTACCGCCTTCAGCAAAAGTTTCATAAACCAGGTTCCCGGCAATATCAGTAATCTTAACATTCGCCTCCTGCACCAGGTTGATTATGTAAATCGGACCGTTATATTCACTTTTAACAGGATTCGGATAAACAAAGATATCCTTGTTGTTAGCCTTTCCGGGTGTTGCTTTTCCCTCGTAAGAGATAATCCCCTTAGAAGTACCAATGAAAACCATTCCCCTGTCATTAATCGCTATAGCGGATATTTCATTTGAAAACAAGGGACTGTTTTCTTCGTTAAAGTTTTTGTACTGCTCTGTTCCGTCGGGCGACATCAGGAAAACCCCTGCCCTTTCGGTTCCAAACCACTTGTTGTTTGCCCCATCCACCTCTATGGCAGTTACATCTTCAGAGTTAAGGAGGTATTGCACATATCCATCCACCTCCACTTTCGGACGCTCGGCATCAAAATTATTACCGGTGAAAACATCTTCCGGATTGTAAATAACCCCAACGCCTTCGTCCGTACCTATCCAGATATTTCCATCGATATCCTTGGCCAGGGCGTTAACTGAGTATGTTCCCGGCAAGGCTCCGTTTCCTGCAGAACCGGTCAGCACTTTCGCAAAGTCATCAGATGGGTTATCCATCGTGCCATTATCATTGTAGACTAAAATCCGATGGTCACGCATGATAATCCATTTCTGCCCGAAATCATCGATTATCAGGTCTCCCAGGAAAGCGCCGCTCGAAACAGAGCCAAGGTTATATGATCTCCATTCTCCATTAGGTTCCATGACCGATAAAACCTCTTCAGCACCATTATTGACCACCCATAAATTGCCTTCATCATCAAAAGCCAGGCCGCTTATCTGGACCAGTTTTGGCGCAGCCACATTACCTTGCAGTGAGCTGTTGGTGGTATTAAAAATGTTTGTAATCTCTCCGTCAGTAATCTCCAAAAGACCTTTGTTCCATGAGCCCGCGTAGACTTTGCTTCCCGAGCCGGGCTGCACGGCCACACTCACAATATCCGGAATAGTATCAAAAAGGTCATATTCGTTATCATTGTACGAAATCCAATCACTGTCCTGATACTGATAAAGCCCATGCCTGAGAATACTTCCTCCCCAATCGCTTTGATATCCCCCGGAGGCTACCCAAACCTCATCTCCATAAGTGGCCATATCAAAAGATGTTGGATAAGCCGGTCCCGATGGGTGGATAAATTCCCCATCGTTGTTCCCTTCTGTTTTAACCAATCCCCTTTCCGCATCAGCTATCCAGAAGGTACTATCGGCATCGAGCCATAAGTCTTTTGGCTCCAAACCACCTTCCACTCCATAAGTATAAAGCTTATCAGCATAATTCAAGGCTTTATCAAAAATGAAAAGCGAAAACTGATAGGCCACATACAGGTAATCGCCAAATGAGCGCATGCTGGTCACATTAGTGTTGTTGGGACTTTCGAGCACCTGCCACGCCGAGTCTGGTGTTTTATAAAACAAAGTATCGGTCCCATATTGATCCCTGCTCTTATTTACAATCACTTTATCGTGATGTGAGGCCACGGCATTGATGATGGCATCTTCGGCAGAAAGCGTAGTATCGTTTTCCCAATAAACAAAATGCGCCAGATTCGGACTATCTGCATCAGCAGCAATCACACCAAGTTCTGTAGCCGCATAAAAATGATTATCCTGCGGATGGTAGGTGAAATCATAAACATTGATAAGGCTTCCGTCGGGACCTATTTTGTAAGTATCATAGATCTCTTCTCTTTCCACATCTACCACAACCACGCCAAATCCGCAAGCAAGGTAAGCATACTTACCCTGCATGTAAATCTTATTAATGGTCTTGTTTCCTAGGATGGTTTTCCTTTTGATATCGGAGATGTTGATAATCTCGCCATCCTTAAAAATATCGATATTAGTGTTTTCGTAAGCAATAAACAAAGCTTCTTCCTGATGATTATAAGCTATCCAGCTGATGTCGATATCGCTGAGGCCTTCCACTTTTGTAAGGCGTTCGATACTGTTATCGCTATGGTTGTAGATAAACACACTGTAAGGCGTGGCCGCATACAGCCGCTCCCCGGCATCAGCTACAGCTATCACTTCATTATAGGGTAGATGATCGTAAAACTGATCAATATCAAATTCTTGAGATTGGGTTTGGAAAACAGCAACAAAAATGTATAAAAGTGTAAATAAGAAAGTTCTCATTATCAGGATATCTATTTTTACTTATGAAATAACTCTATCCAAAGCGTTTTATTGCTTTTTAGTTACGCAATATTATGAAAATTAAACCAACTAAACCAAGAACTGAAAAAGTCGTTATACTTTCATAAAGAATTGTTAAAAAGTTGAATGTCAGCACTGATTATTTTCAAAAAGCGTTAAATAAAAAACTAAGCTTTATGCAAAAGACCGGATTTCCTTTTATCTTCATGCTAATTACTCTTCTTGCCGCATGCACCCACGAACCTTCTGAAACTATTGAGCCGGGGCCCGGAGATAATAACGGAGGCGATAACAGCGACACCACACAGGTTGCAGGTTGCGATCCGGATACGGTTTATTTCAAGAACGATATCCTTCCTTTGCTGCAATCCTCCTGCGGAACCATGGGGTGCCATGATGCCGGAACCGCTACAGAAGGAATCATCCTTACCGACTACGATAACATAATCAACACGGGCGATGTGGAACCTTTCGATGCTGAAAGCAGCGATATTTATGAGGTTATCACCGAAACGGATACCGATAAACGAATGCCCCCGCCTCCTAACAGTCCTTTAAGTCAGCAACAAATCAGTATGGTCGCCACCTGGATTAATCAGGGTGCGCTTAACAATTCCTGCGAAAGTGATTGTGATACCACAGAAGTAAGCTACGCGTCAAAGGTAGTTCCGGTCTTCGAGAACTTTTGCCTTGGTTGTCACGACGAGGCTACTGCTAATGGAGGCGTAGTGCTCGAAACCTATGACCAGCGCGCAACTCTTGCCAACAGCGGAGCACTGCACGGAGTAATTAACGGCACGGATGGCTATCCGCTCATGCCTCCATCCAACGGTTTGCCAGAATGTGAAATCGCAATATTGGAAAAATGGATATCTAACGGAGCACCAAACAATTAAATAAATGTTAAACATTCTTTTGCCGCCAACACTTTACTTAAATACCAGTTTATTTATTAATTAACCATGGGCTTATGAAGTTATTAAAATTGATTGGTCTTTTGTTCTTCGCCGCAGCCATGCAAGGTTGTTATTACGATAATGAAGAAGACCTTTACCCCGAAAGTACTGAATGTGATACGTCTGGGGTCACTTACACCTCTGTCATCGCTCCGCTGATGGAGGCTAACTGCAACAGTTGTCACAATTCCGTATCACCAAATGCCGGTGTTATCACCGACAATTACACCGATTTAAAAGTTATTGCCGATAATGGCCAACTTTGGGGTGCAGTAAACCACGAATCAGGATATTCACCCATGCCGAAAAATCAGCCCAAACTTCCTGACTGCGAGCTTTCGAAAATCAGGAAATGGCTCGATGATGGAGCTCCCGATAATTAAACTAACACAAAACTATATTCACTATGAATCGTAAATATAAAATATTCTTGGGCATTCTTTTCATTGGTGTAATAGCCGGGCTGCTTGTTTTTCAGTTCGTTTACAATAAATCGCATCCCGATTATGAAAAAGAAGTCGCTCTCTTTACACTTGAAGCACAAGAACTTCTGGACGAATACCGGAACTCAAATGCAGAAGCAAACGAAAAATACACAGGCACGGTAATCCAGGTGAGAGGCGAGATTGACAAAATCGAACAGAACGACTCCCTTACGGTGGCGGTTATCGCGCTATCGGAAGGACTATTTGGTGATGAAGGAATCAGATGCACCATGTTGCCCGAATATTCTAAACAGTTAGAGCAAATGGCTTTACCGAAATACGTTGTAATTAAAGGGCTTTGTGTGGGCTATAACGACACCGATGTAGTTATGGAACACTGTTCATTAAAATAAAATACCGTTATGAAAAAATTAGTTTTCTTGCTTTTATCAGCAATTCTTATCAGCAATATTTCTGTGGCTCAGCGATATATCACGAAAAGTGGACATATTAAATTCTTTTCATCCACACCTGTAGAAGACATTGAAGCGCACAACCGCACCGTGCAAATGGCACTTGACAGCAAAACGGGCGATGTGGTTTTTAAGGTACTAATGAAGTCGTTCCAGTTTGAAAAAGCCCTGATGCAGGAACATTTTAATGAGAATTATGTGGAATCGCACAAATATCCAAACAGTACCTTCCAGGGAAAAGTGACTGACATTGACAAGGTGGACTTTTCGAAACCGGGCGAATATAAAGTACAGGTGGATGGGACACTGACCATTCATGGTGTTTCAAATGAAATCAGCAAAGAAGGTACCATTACTGTAAAAGAGGACGGCATCCATTCAGGTTCCGTTTTTATGGTCAGTCCGGCAGATTATGATATTGAGATTCCTGCTGCGGTGCGGAATAATATTGCCAAAGAAATTGAAGTGACGGTCGACTGTGATCTGAAAAAACTATAAAACCATATTTATGAATAAGCTCAGACTACTTCTGACGCTCATGCTGGCTGTGCCATTTATTTCGCTGGCACAGGATGATTTGATGGGCCTTTTGGATGAAGACACCGAACCCAAAACGGAATATACCTACGCTTCTTTTAAATCGACCCGCATTATTAACGGGCACTCCATCGAAAACCCGGCTGAAGGGGTATTGCAGTTTGTAGTAAGCCACCATTTCGGACGCATCAACCAGGGCTTTTACGATCTGTTCGGTCTCGATCAGGCTACCGTAAAACTTGACTTCCAATATGGCATCACCGACCGGCTTGCTATTGGATTGGGAAGGAGCTCGTACCAAAAAACCTTCGATGGCTTTGTGAAATACAAAATCCTCAGGCAAAGTACCGGTGAACAAACCATGCCGCTGAGTCTATCGTATGTGGCCGGCATGGATCTGAACTCTTTGAAGTGGCAGTATCCCGAAAGGGACAACCATTTTTCAAGCAGGATATCCTACTTCCACCAACTGCTCCTTGCCCGGAAGTTCAGCGATAACCTGACGCTGCAGCTCACTCCCAGCCTCATCCACAAAAACCTTGTAGAAGCCAAAGCCGACGAAAACGACCTGCTGGCCCTTGGCGTGGGCGGACGCTATAAAATTACCCAGCGCCTGACGCTGAACGCGGAATATTTCTACCGCTTCACCGAACAAGTATCCACTGAGTATTACAATGTGCTGTCGGTAGGCGTGGATATTGAAACCGGCGGGCACGTATTTCAGTTACACCTGACCAATGCGCAACCGATGTTCGAAAGGGGCTTCATTACCGAAACCACCGGAAAATGGGCCGACGGAGACATCTATTTTGGCTTTAATATCAATCGTGTATTTACGATCAAGAAACCCAAAGAATTTCGCGACTGATTTATTAAAATTCCGTTAAAATCGTTGAATTGCCAAGTGATATAACAGCTTTCATTAATTTTGCTGAAAATTATTGGAAATGGAAGAAGTAAAAAGCCTGAAACCCGAGGAGGCGCTCAAAGAACTAACCAACGGCGCACTCCTTATAGATGTCAGACACCCGAAAGAAATAGAGTTTGTGGAGTTTGATATTGAAAAGCGTCTCGAAATCCCATTACTTGAGTTAGTGCAAAAAATGAAAGAGCTCCCCACCGATTGCAAATTGATAATGTCTGACTTTTATGGTGTTAACGGATTTAAGGCTGCCAATATGCTTCAGTATAACGGCTTCGAAAATGTTTATTTTATCGAAGGCGGCCTGAAAGCCTGGGGCCTCGATGGCTTTCCACTCAAATATAACGTCCAGGATACTTGCTCAGATGGAAGCTGCTCAGGCTGTACCTGCTGTTAGATAGGCAATCGGCCGTATTATTAATTTGGGTTGATCGTTGAGACGCCCTAATAGTGCGTCTGTTCTCAGAAGGATCTATATTATTTTCGGTTTTAAGAAGATTCTTTTCCTCTGTTGATTTACAAATGTTGATAATTCCATGAATATGATTGGGCATGATGATATAGATATCCAGCTTAATAAACGGATAATGAGCCGGAATTTCGCGCCAGTGTTTGTCCGTCAGCATTCCTATTTCTGATAATTTCATCCTGTATTTCTCCTAAAGAATGTGCTCTGTAGGAAGAGTAAAGAGTGATAAAATAAGATGCGTTTGAGCCGTAATTCCATTTGCATAGCCTGTTGATGCTATTCGGTATTTGCCTTTGTATTATGTGGAGGCCATTGTTTAAGATTTTAATAGTTCTAAATTAAGAAAAATTCAAAAGATTTACACCCACCGTCCGCCTGCGAACAGCGTACATCAGAAACCGTACATCCCTTTTCATGCCGTACACTTTCACAAATCCGCTATCTTATTCTTATCCTTGCTTTTAGACATTATGGCACAATAACTGAATAGATGTTGCAGCGATAAAAAAAATGCTATGATAAAGCTACAAAACATCCATAAAAGCTACGTTACGGGTGCTAATAGTCTTCATGTACTTAAAGGGATAGATTTAGAAATCAAAGCGGGCGAATTCGTGTCGATCATGGGTTCGTCCGGCTCTGGTAAATCCACCCTGCTGAATATCCTAGGTATTCTTGACAACTACGACGAAGGCTCTTACCTGTTGAACGACAAGCTGATTAAGGATTTGAACGAAACCAAGGCGGCCGCACTGCGCAATGATTATATCGGATTCATCTTTCAGTCTTTTAACCTCATCTCCTTTAAAAATGCGATGGAGAATGTAGCCTTGCCGCTTTACTACAAAAAGGTAAACCGCAAGAAGCGTAACAAGCTGGCATTGGAATATCTCGATAAGATGGGGCTGCTTGAGTGGGCCGATCACTTGCCTAATGAGCTATCGGGCGGACAGAAGCAACGCCTTGCCATTGCGCGTGCGCTGATAGCCCGGCCTAAGGTCATCCTGGCCGATGAGCCTACCGGGGCACTCGACACCAATACCTCCTACGATGTGATGAAAATCCTGCAAGAGATCAATGAGTCGGGGATTACGGTGGTGATTGTTACCCACGAGCATGATATTGCAGCCATGACCGATCGCATCATCCATCTGAAAGACGGGCTGATTGAAAAGAATATTTATAACGGCGAACGCGAAAAATGGCTCGCCTCAAGAGCAGTAGCAAAGAAATAATCATCAAAATATAAAAAGAGCAAAGCAATGAAGAAGGCATTGAAAATTTTCATCTGGGTTTTAGTTCTTGCAGTTTTTGTGGGAACCATCGGTTATCTCTACAACAAGTCGCGTGAGAAACCGGAAGTGTTCGAAACAGCCACCGCAGCTAAAAAGGATATCATCAAAAAAACCGTGGCCACCGGTTCGGTGGTGCCACGCTATGAAATTGAAATTGTTCCGCAAGTCTCGGGAATTATTGACGAACTTTATGTGGAAGCGGGTGAATTTGTAAAAAAAGGACAGCTTCTGGCCAAGGTCAAGATTATACCAAATATGGTCAGCCTGAACGAAGCTGAGGCACGTGTAGAGAAAGCCAGAATTCAACTCGATAAGGCACAGATTGATTATAACCGTCATCTGAAACTTTATGAGCAGGAAGTCATCCCGGAGTCACAATTTCTGGAATATGATGTTAGCCTGAAGTCGGCAAAAGAAGAGCTAAAAACTGCTGAAAGCAACCTCCGCCTGATTCAGGAAGGGGTGCGCAAAGAGGCCGACGAAGCATCCAACACACTGATTCGTTCCACCATCGAGGGAATGGTATTGGACGTACCAGTAGAGATTGGAAACTCGGTAATCGAAAGCAACAACTTCAACGCCGGAACCACTATCGCCACCGTAGCCAACATGAACAACATGATTTTTGAAGGCAACGTCGACGAGACGGAAGTGGGAAAGATTCGTGAAGGCATGCCTATCGAGCTCACCATTGGCGCTATTGAGGACCATAAGTTTGACGCTGTGCTCGAGTATATCAGTCCGAAAGGCGTAGAAGAAAACGGAGCCATTCAATTTGAAATCAGGGCCGCGCTTGCACTGAAAGATTCGCTCTTTGTGAGAGCCGGATACAGCGCCAACGCCGACATTGTGTTGCAGCGGGCCGAAAACGTGCTGGCCATCAAAGAGGGCTTGCTCCAGTTCGAGGAAGACCAGGCTTTTGTGGAAGTAAAAAAACCCGATGGCACTTTTGAAAAGAAGGAAGTCACAACCGGTCTTAGCGACGGAATTAACATTGAGGTGATTTCGGGCCTTAACGGCGAAGAAGAGATAAAAGTCATCAAATAATCAAGCATCATGTTTAATCTGGATAACTGGCAGGAGATTCTGGCCACGGTCAAAAAAAACAAGCTTCGCACGTTTCTTACCGGATTTAGTGTGGCCTGGGGTATCTTTATGCTCATTATCCTGCTGGGCGCAGGACAGGGGCTGGAGAACGGTGCACGCAGCCAGTTTGCCTCTTCAGCTACCAACACGCTCTGGATTAATCCCGGAACAACCTCAGAAGCACACGAAGGCTATCAGTCGGGAAGAAGAATCGAATTTCACAATGATGATTATGAACTGATCAAAGAAACCGAGCCGGCGCTGGAGTTTATCTCCGGGCGGTTCCGGCTGGGCACCACCAGGGTGAACTACAAAGATAAATACTCCGCCTTTGATGTATTCACCTCTCATCCCGATTACAAGCACATCGAACAGGTGGAAATGCTCGATGGACGCTTTATTAATAAAATTGATATTGAAAATACACGAAAGGTAACCTCTATAGGTATCAGTGTAAAAAAATTCCTTTTCGAAGGGGAAGAAGAAGTTATAGGCAAATACATTCGCATCAACGACGTGCCATTTAAAGTGGTTGGGGTATTCACCGACAATAAAGGTCGGCGCGACAACACCCGTGTTGTTTACACCCCAATCACCACGGCACAAAAAGTCTTCTCCACTTCCGATCGCATCCATACGATGGCCGCCACCGTCGAAAACCCAACCGTCGACAAAAGTCTCAGGATGGAAGATCGCATCCGGGCGCAGATGGCTAAAAAGCATCACTTTAAGGAATCGGACGACCGGGCTTTGTTTATCTGGAATGCCGTGGAGCAGTTCAAAAACATGATGGATATGTTTGCGGGCATCAATATTTTTATCTGGATTATCGGCATCGGAACCATTATCGCCGGAATTGTAGGTGTAAGCAATATTATGGCCATTGTGGTTAAAGAACGCACCAAAGAGATCGGGGTCAGAAAAGCCATTGGCGCCAGCCCCTGGAGCGTGGTTTCACTCATCCTCCAGGAGTCGATAGCGATTACCACTTTTGCAGGATACATCGGGCTGGTTGTGGGTGTAGCGCTTCTGGAAGCTATCTCACCTATGGTGGATACACAATTCTTCCAGCATCCGTCGGCTGACATCGGAGTAGCTATCCGGGCCACCATCGTATTAATTATTGCCGGTGCCATAGCAGGATTTATCCCGGCAAGGAAAGCGGCATCCATTAAACCGGTTATTGCTTTGCGCGATGAATAATGCCGATTCACACTATTAAAGGGAATAAAAAATATGTTTGACTTAGATCACTGGAAAGAAGTTTTCAGCACGCTGAAAAAGAATAAACTACGGACATTTTTCACTGCGTTCGGTGTTTTCTGGGGCATTTTCATGCTGATTATCATGGTCGGCTCGGGCAAAGGGCTTCAAAATGGCGTGATGGCCGGGATGGGTGACTTTGCCACCAACAGCATGTTTGTCTGGACCCAACCCACCACAAAGGCCTACAAAGGATACAAAGAAGGCAGACGATATATTTTCGATAACCGTGACGTGGATGCGCTCCGGGAAGCTGTTCCTGAAATCAAATACCTGGCTCCCCGCCTTCAGGGCGGAGCTTCCCAGGGCAATAACCCCAATGTCGTTCGCGGACTGGAGTCCGGTTCGTTCAGCATTTACGGCGATGCTCCGGTATGGAACAAGATTGACCCCGCCGATGTTTTTAAAGGGCGCTTCCTGAACGACCTCGACGTGAAAGACAACAGGAAAACAGCCGTGATTGGCGACCAGGTGGAACGTGTTCTTTTTAATCCCGGCGAAGATCCCTTAGGGCAATATATCCGCATTCAGGGAGTCTACTTCCAGGTAGTGGGCGTATTTAAACCTCTTAACGAGAACATGAATTTCGGTGGTGATAAAAGCCAGTCGATTTTTATACCTTATACCACCATGCAGCAGGTATATAACTATGGCGATGCCGTACATTGGTTTGCCGTTACAGCCGAAGACGGGGTGCCCGTGGCTTCTGTCGAAGATAAAATTCTGGATGTGCTGGCACGTCGCCACACCATTCACCCCGAAGACCGCGAGGCGTTCGGGTATTTCAACCTCGGGCAGCAGTTCGATCAAATCAGCGGATTGTTTACCGGCATTGACCTGCTCATATGGATTGTGGGAACCGGCACTTTGATGGCGGGCGTGATTGGTATCAGCAACATCATGCTGGTGATTGTAAAAGAACGCACCCAGGAAATAGGTGTGCAGCGGGCCATCGGGGCCACGCCCCTTAAAGTGATGAAACAGATTATTACCGAATCGGTAGTCTTAACCACTTTGGCAGGATACACCGGGCTGGTGATTGGGGTGGCCATTATTGAAGCGGTCAACTACGGCCTGACCATGCAGGGCGGCGACAGCAATTCATTTAGAAATCCGGAGATTGATTTTAGTATCGCGATGCTGGCGCTCGGAATTTTGGTGGTTTCAGGAGTTTTTGCGGGTATTATTCCGGCCAGGAAAGCGGTAAGGATAAAACCCATTGACGCTTTGCGCGATGAGTAGCGGAAATATGTGCATGCAAACGTTTGAGATAGGCCTTAAACGAAAGAAATTTTATATTTTCGTCACGATAAAATCAATACATAAAACAGGTAGTAACAGTGGGGTTTGTCAGAGACTAAATCATCACGATTCCCGCATCAATGCTGCCACCGAATAAAAAAAACAGATGAAAACGATTTACAAAAACCTATTTAAAATTTTTACCGCCTTAATGGCTGTGGCCATTTTTGCATCATGCAGTGAGCAAAAAACTGCCGAACAACTGGAAGAAGAACGCACAGGTCTTATCCCTGAGGGTACAGAACTGACACCCACCGATGACGTGAGCAAACGCCTGGATATCTTTGCAGAGTTCAAGCTCACCTCGAACATCGATCACCTTACGGCTGAAGAAAAGAAAGCTTTGCCGCTGCTTTTCGAGGCTGCCGATATCATGAGATCGCTTTTCTGGGAACAAACCATTGGTGGAAAAGAGCCATTCATGAGCCAGATAAAAGATGCCGAAGCCAAAAAATTTGCAAAAATCAATTACGGACCATGGGACAGGCTGAACAACAACAAGCCTTTCTTTAAGGAAATTGGCCCCAAGCCGGCGGGCGCCAACTTCTACCCTACCGATATGACCAGGGAAGAATTTGAGAATTGGGACAATCCTGATAAAAACAGCCTTTACACGCTTATTCGCCGCGATGATGCTGGCAAACTCAAAAGTGTGTGGTATCACGAAGCCTACGCTACGGAGCTGAAAAAAGCTTCCGACCTGTTGAAAGAAGCCGCCGGCATCATCAAAAATCCGGAGCTGAAAAAATATCTCAACCTGCGTGCCGAAGCACTGCTCTCTTCAGAATATCTTGAGAGTGACTTTGCGTGGATGGAGATGAAAGATGCTAATATTGATTTTGTGGTGGGCCCGATTGAGAACTACGAAGACCAGCTTTTCGGAACCAAAGCGGCATTCGAATCTTTTATCCTGATAAAGGACCCGGTATGGAGCAAGCGCTTAGCAAAATTCTCACAGATGCTTCCCGACCTGCAGCAGGCCCTGCCCGTGGAAGAGGAGTATAAGAAAGAAGTTCCGGGAACAAAGTCGGACATGAATGCCTATGACGCGGTTTATTATGCAGGTGATTGCGATGCCGGAAGCAAAACCATTGCCATCAACCTTCCGAACGCAGAAGAAGTACATATTAAATATGGATCGCGTAAGCTAATGCTGAAGAACTCCATGAGGGCAAAATTTGAAAAAATCCTGATCCCGATCTCTGAGATGCTGATTGATCCTGAGCAACGTGAGTATGTTACCTTCACTGCTTTCTTCGAGAACACAATGTTCCACGAAGTAGGCCATGCCATGGGAATTAAGCAAACTATCAACGGAAAAGGCACAGCACGTGAAGCACTGAAAGAAACCTACTCTACCATTGAAGAAGGAAAAGCGGATATTATGGGACTTTTCCTCGTAACCAAGCTTTATGAGCAGGGCGAACTTACCGAAGGAGAACTGAAAGACAACTACGTAACGTTCTTCGCCAGCATTTTCCGCTCAAGCCGTTTTGGTGCTGCCAGCGCACATGGCAAAGCCAATATGATGCGCTTCCAGTACTTCCAGGAAAAAGGAGCATTTACACGCAACGACGATGGTACTTACACTGTCAATTTTGACAAGATGCATGAAACAATGGTTAGCCTGCTGCAAAAGATAATGTACATGCAGGGTGACGGAAATTATGAAGCGGCCAGCAAATGGGTAAAAGAAAAAGGAATGATTACCCCTCAGCTGCAGGCAGATTTGGACAGATTAAACAACTCAGGCATCCCGGTGGATGTAATTTTCAACCAGGGCCCTGAAAATATTGGATTATAAAAACAGGAAATTATTTAGGGTCTGGAAATGCCATTCTTTAATGAGGTCTCAAGATTTGAGGAATGGCATTTTTTTGACCGTCATTATTCATTTAATAAATAGATTTATGAGAAAGTTGATCATTGGATTCTTATTCTTAATATTCGCAAGCACTTCATTTGCGAAGTTTGTTCCCGACGAGGGGATGTGGCTCCCCATGTTTGTAAAAGACATGAATTATCAGGAGATGAAAGAGATGGGCCTTCAGCTCACTCCCGAAGAGATATACAGTATTAACAATTCCAGCCTGAAAGATGCCATCGTTAACTTTGGTAACTTCTGTACTGCCGAGGTGATTTCTCACAAAGGGCTGCTGCTTACCAACCACCACTGTGGTTATGGCGCCATCCAGGACCACTCCACGGTGGAGCATGATTACCTGACCGACGGTTTTTGGGCACGCAGCTTCGAAGAAGAGCTGTCAAACGAAGGGCTGACCGCTACTTTCTTTGTCAGGATGGATGACGTAACAAAGAAAGTTTTAAAAGAAGTGACTGATGAGATGAACGAGCAGGAACGTGCCAAGGCCATTTCGGAAGCCAAAAAGCCAATTATCGAAGAAGCTGAAGAAGATGGTAAATATGTTGCTTCAGTAAAAAGTTTCTACAACGGCAACGAGTACTACCTCTTCGTTTATAAGGTATACCGTGATGTTCGCCTGGTAGGTGCTCCTCCATCATCTATCGGAAAATTTGGTGGTGACACCGATAACTGGATGTGGCCACGCCACACCGGCGACTTCTCCATGTTCCGCGTTTACTCTGATAAAGACGGAAACCCTGCCGATTTTTCAGAAGACAATGTTCCCCTGGAGACAGAATACGCTCTTCCGCTCTCGCTTGAAGGCGTTGAAGAAGGCGATTTTGCCATGATTTGGGGTTACCCCGGAAGCACCGATCGCTACCGTACCAGCTACGGAATCAAAGCCACTCTTAACGAAATTAATCCGGCGATAAACGAAATTGGACGCGCTATCCTTGATGCCATGAAGAAAAACATGGACCGTTCGGATGCCGTACGTATTGCTTATGCCGACAAGTATGCCGGAATCTCTAACGTTTGGAAAAACAAAAAAGGAGAATCACGGGGGCTGAAAAAGCTGAAAGTATACGACAAAAAGCGTATGATTGAAGACAAGCTCATGCAGTGGGTCAACCAGGATTCGGATCGTAAAGAAAAATATGGCGACCTGATGAAAGGCTATGAAGATGCTTATTCCAAGCTTACTGAAAAGAAAGCTCTGTCGAAGCAGTGGTTCTTCGGACTTTCAAGCTACGCCTCGTCAATGGTTCAGTTTGCAATGCAAAACCAGGGCATTGGCAGCCTCGTAAAATCTGATAAATCGGATGAGGAAATCCAGGAAGAGCTTAAAAAATTCGAAGCAAAAGCAGAAGCACACTTCGAAGACTACGATGTGGAAACTGAGAAAGATATCCTTCAGGCGATTTTAGAAACACTATATAATAATGTACCGTTATCTGATTTGCCTGATGTTTATAAAACCATCATCGCGGATTACGACACTGATTTTGAAGCCTATGTTGATGAGTTATTCGAAACTTCCATTTTTGCTTCGAAAGAAAACTTTAATGAGTTCCTGGAAAAGCCAAAAGCCAAATATTTTGAAAAGGATATGGCTCCTGAGCTCATCAACGGATTCCAGGGAAGTATGATGCAAATGCGTGCGGAGACTTCTGCGATTCAGTCGAAGCTGGGCAAAAACAAGCGCTTGTTCCTGCAGGCTCTCCGGAAAATGAATCCTGATAAAGCCTACTATCCGGATGCAAACTTTACCATGCGCCTCACTTACGGCGAAGTAGGCGGGTACGAACCAAGAGATGCGGTTTACTACGAGCATTACACCACTCTTGAAGGTGTGATGGACAAAGAGGATCCGAATGACCCGGAATTCGTGGTTCATGAAAAACTGAAAGAGCTGTACGAGGATAAAGATTATGGACGCTATGCAGCAGAAGATGGCAGCATGCGCGTGTGCTTCCTTAGCAATAACGACATTACCGGAGGTAATTCCGGAAGTCCGGTACTAAATGGCAAAGGACACCTCATTGGTGTGGCTTTCGACGGAAACTGGGAAGCCATGAGTGGCGATATCGCTTTTGAGCCTGAGCTGCAACGTACCATCTCAGTAGATATCCGTTACGTTCTTTTCATCGTTCACAAGTTCGCCGAAGCTCACAACTTACTCGAAGAGCTGAACATTGTGGAGGCGAAGCATCCTTTGCCTGCGGTTGAAATGGACAAGGAAAAGAAAATGAAGAAACAAAGTCAGGAGATGTAATTCCATTCATCTTTTATAAAACTCAAAACCCGGTTGGATTCTCTCAGCCGGGTTTTTTATTTTCGTAATTATTTTCCATTTTGTTAAATTTCTCATCTTTTTCCACTGGTAATTTTATTGTCTCTTCAGAAATTGCTGAATTATTCAACACCTGTAGTATTTTCACACACTTTCCATAACTCCTCTGATTTAGTGACGTTTCCATTTTTTCTGGATTTCAAGTGTGTAATTATTCAACACTTTAAATTCTTCAAAATATACCTAAAACACCCTTATGTTACTGTTTTTCTGTTTATTGCGGCCTGCTTAAAACATGGCACTTTAATTGACATAGTAGAAAGAAAAAAGTCAGTCTTGTGCTATCGCTCTGTTTTAATGGATTTTACAAGGCAAACAAAAAACAAACAAATTATGAAAACGCATCAAATCATTTTTAAAACATTACTGCTCGTTTTCTTTTTTAGTTCATTTTCGCCACAAGCTCAAAAACAAGTGGAGGTAGAAGCAGATATGACTGTTGAAGCCACTGCTGAGGTTTACGACCTGGCCAGAACCTGGGCTAAAGAGTTTTCGAAGGGCCATCCGGGCAACGAAATAACAGTTGTTCCTGAAGGAGGGGCTGCAGTTCCGCAAGAAAAACTTATTGGAAAAATATCTTCCGGGACTTCCGGTGGTAGCGAATGGAGTATTACGCTCTGCCGGAAAGTTTTAGTTCCGGTTGTGAACAGCAATTTCAAAAGCGAACTCAACAAAAACGGGATTTCATCTAAGACGCTTTCCGAAATGCTGCAATCCAAAAAAACACTTACCACCAGCGAAGGAAAGACTATCAAGCTGCTTCTTCCTGATAATCAGTCAGGCAAGAGCAAGCTGGAAAACTGCTTTGATGTCAACCTGAAACATCAACAACACCTAACTTACACATCTGAAGACAAAGCTCTTGATATCCTGAAAAAGGAAAAAAACATCATCGCTTTTCTTCCCTTGAAATCAGTTATCCGCAACGACAACAATTCGCTTAAGCAAGGAGTGGCCTTTCTGCCGATTGACCGTAATAACAATGGCCGCCTTGACCATATGGAGAATTTTTACGGGGATGTGGCTTCCTTCACACGAGGGGTATGGATAGGCAAGTATCCGAAAGAGCTATGTGAAAATATCTTTCTGACGGCAACACAGAAACCTGAATCGGCCAAAGCAGAAGCATTCATCAGCTTTTTGCTCACCAACGGGCAGGACAACCTTTCATCGCAAGGCTACAGTACTTTAGCATACAGCGAGAGAAGCAAGCAAATTCAGCATCTGAAAGAGCCATATCTAATTCCTGAAAGCGCCGATTCTGACGAGGCTTCCTGGGGATTGATTGTTCTGATAATTGCCGGAATAATTATCGCCACCGGAATACTGGCAAACCTCATATTCGGTTTTGTCAAAAAAGAAACCCCCGGCCTTACTGAAGAATCTTACAACACGGATGCTGTCCTGGATGAGGATAGCATCGAAATTCCGGAAGGCGTGTATTTCGACAAGTCACATACCTGGACTTTCCTTGAAAAAAACGGGTTGCTGCGCATGGGTATCGATGATTTTCTTCAGAAAGTCACGGGTCCGGTAACCAAAATCAACCTGAAGCAGGAAGGAGATAAAGTTATGAAAGGAGAAGCCATAGCCACACTTATCCAAAACGGAAAAAGAATAACAGTAAAAGCACCGGTAAGCGGAACCATTCATTCACTGAATACCCATTTGGCAATGGATGCCGGATTAGTAAACCAATCACCTTTTGACCAAGGATGGATGTATATGATTTCACCAGAGAACTGGAGACAAGAGATTCCGTTTCTGAAACTGGCTTCAGAATATCATGAATGGATTAAAGCAGAATTTTCGAGGTTGAAAGATTTTCTCGCTTATTCTGTCAACATTCAGGAAGCACAAAATAACACCGTGCTTCAGGATGGTGGAGCCATCAGGCAGTATGTGCTTAAAGATCTTTCGCCACAAGTATGGGAAGAGTTTCAGATCAATTTCTTAGATAAAAAATAAACCACTAACAAAACATATTATGGGATTAAACCGACGAGATTTTATGAAGACCCTGGGGGTAGCCGGTGCTGCACTCACCTTTGGTAAAAGCACCGCAAGTCCGGCCCGGGAGGAAGAAACCGAATTTTACGGTATGCTTTACGACTCTACTTTGTGTATCGGTTGCCAGAATTGTGAATTCTCTTGTGCCGAAGAGCACGGCCTGGAGGATCCGAAAGACGGACCGGAACCAGGTGTGGTCAGAACGGCAGACGACAAGCACCGCACTGTGGTAAACCTTTATGAGACATCAGACGGCGAGTATTACATGAAAACACAATGCATGCACTGCAACCAACCTGCCTGTGGCACGGCATGCCTGACGCAGGCTATGTACAAAACCAAAAAAGGGCCGGTTATCTGGCGCGGAGACAAATGTATGGGCTGCCGCTACTGCATGATCAGCTGTCCGTTTGATGCACCTAAGTTCGAATACGGGAGTACCAACCCAAAAATCACCAAATGCACGATGTGTGCTGAAAGGGTTGTTGACGGGAAGCAGCCTGCCTGCACGGACAATTGTCCGATGGGAGCCATTACCTTTGGAACACGCCGTGAGTTGATTGCCGAGGCACGGAAACGTATCCACGAAAACCCGGAATACTATTACGACCATATTTACGGGGAGCATGAAGCTGGTGGTACCGGGTGGCTTTACCTGGCCGCCGTGCCCATGGATGAGCTCGGACTGAACACTAAAATCCAGAAAAAATCCTTCCCGGCACTAACCAAAGGGTTTATCGGATCCATTGCACCTGTTGATATTCTGCTGCCAGGGGCACTGCTGGGTATTCATGCAGCAACAAAATCCATTAAAAAAGAGGAGGAAGCGTCATGAGTACAAAAGCACAAACCGTCTATCTCGACAACAAAGATGGCAACACCTGGAAGTTTATTCTGCAGGAATTAAAACCCAAAGGAAAAATATTTACGCCATTTAACATCATCAGCCTGCCCATTATGTTGCTGGGCTTTTACCTGATTTACGTACGATTTTCGCAAGG
>JASMTJ010000530.1:0-1515 GCA_041694335.1 Bacteroidales bacterium | reverse complement strand
AACATATTCGGCATAATCGGTCAGTGCATGAATGTATCGTGTTTCGTAAAAGGAAAAACGATCCGCTTTCCAATGAAAAACCAGTGAGTCGTTGCGGAACAGTTTATAGCTATAAACCCCGTTTCTGTTCGGAGCACCATTGAGCATGTCGATAGCATCCACACTGAAATATCCGTGTCCCGCCATATCAATAGTATCAGAGTCAGCAAGACGATATTTTCCTTTCTTAATCCGCTGAAGCGATAATTCTTTGACAGTATCCCGGTTATAGGCTTTAAATCCCCTGATAAAGGGAGGGATATTGTCTTTGACTTTAAACCCGAAAAAGAGTGGATTGACCGGCTTTTGCCCGGCGGTTTCCCGGATTTCGAAATGGATGTGGGGACCAAAAGAATAACCGCTGTTTCCGGAGTAAGCGATGATATTTCCCTTTTTATAATAGAGTCGATCTTTAGGCACGGGCACATCAATTTCATAGCTTTGCTGCTTTCGCTGAATATCCTCTACATATTTGGCAATGGTACGGTTAAAGCCTTCAAGGTGCCCGTAAACCGAAGTGTAACCGTCTGGGTGATTGACATAAATCGCTTTTCCGTAGCCATAGCGCGTAATTTTAATCCTGGAAATATAACCGTCGGCAATCATTTTAATCGCCTTGCCGGTTTGTTCATAGGTTTTGATGTCGATGCCTGCATGAAAATGCCCTCCGCGCAGCTCACCAAATGTTCCGGACAGGTAAATATCAAAATCTACCGGACTCCTGAAATTATGATCCAGTTTACTTTGCCCCGAAGCAAAACCATAAATAATAATAACACTTAAAAGTGTGAACAAGCTACGCATACATCCAAAATTTGACAGCAAAAATATAGAAAATCGCCGCAATGCAGCAGGGTTTAAATTGCTTGGAAGGGGCAAATCTCAGCCCTGTTAATTTAGACTTCTTACAAATAACACGCTTTCAGGAAAATACATGAATATACTTAGTTGAATATGAAACAAGGTTATTATTTTTGGCGCATGAAATTGAAGGTGCACTACATAGATAACAAGCAGGGAGAGCCTACTGCCGTAAAAATAGACATCGAAGAGTGGAACGAGCTTAAGCGTTACCTTACTAATGCCGGACAAGAGCGTGAAACCATCGATTTTATTGAAACGCCCGTGGAAATTCCCCGCATGAAAGTGCAGCCCAAAAAGAAACGCTCTTTCAGCGATTTTCTTCTCGATCTGTAAGCCTATTACCAGTAAGGTTGTTTCAGAAGCCATTTGTCTGGGTGTGAAATTCCAAATCCCAATATCCAAATTCCAAATAAACAGAATATATCACCCGAAATCCGAAACCCTTACCCCATGAAACCTCTTTCTGTTTCACCGGGGCGAAATAAATTCATTCAATCTAACTACTATCCACTACTTACTACCTACTATTTACTATTTACTTTCTTTCCCTAAGCTCTATACTCTACGCCCTAATCCAGTGCTGCCAACTGCCGCATTGCCAACAGAACTTCA
>JASMTJ010000529.1:0-7518 GCA_041694335.1 Bacteroidales bacterium | reverse complement strand
TTACTGTCTCCAGAATGCAGGAGAAAGGATAATCAGAACGGTGAAAAGCTCCAATCGGCCAAGCACCATTAAAAAGGACAGGAACCATTTTCCTGCTAAAGGAATGGCCGCATAATTATCTACCGGACCCACATTCCCGATTCCCGGACCGATATTTCCCAGGCAGGCCGCTACCGAACCAATGGAGGTTTCAAAGTCGAGCCCCATTAAAGACATTAATAAAGTGCTGATTCCAAATATAATGAGATAGATGACGAAAAAAGCCATCACGTTATAAATCACATTGCTGGGAACCGCCCTGCCATTGAACCGCACCGGAATAATGGCGTTGGGGTGGATTATTCGCTTGAGTTCCAGGAAACTGTTTTTGAAAATCAGGAGCTGACGCATGATTTTGATACCACCGCCCGTACTGCCTGCGCTGCCTCCTGTAAACATCAGCAGGAAAATGAGCATCCATAAAAACCCCGGCCACATCAGGTAATCGGAGGTGATGAACCCGGTGGTGGTGACAATGGATACCACCTGGAAAAGCGAATCGCGAATAGCTTTCTCAAAAGGCAGATCGGTATTGAAAAACAATACCAGTCCGATAATGAGGGATGATAATCCTAAAATTACCAGGTAGTATTTGTATTCTTCATTACGGAAAACTTCTTTTAACTTGCCGTGAAGGGCCAGGTAGTGCAGTGTGAAGTTGGTTCCTGCCAGCACCATAAAAACAATGATAACGTATTGGATGTATGGTGAGAAGGCCGCGATGGAAGCGTTTCGTGTAGAAAACCCTCCGGTAGCCATGGTGGCAAAAGCGTGCGATAAGCCATCGAAGAGGTTCATTCCTCCAAACATCAGGAAAACTGTTTCTATCAGGGTAAGCAAGACGTAAATTCCCCAAAGTCTTTTTGCCGTGGCTGTAATTCGTGGATGCAGCTTGTCGGGTGTGGGACCCGGCACTTCGGCAACAAAGAGCGACATCCCGCCGATACCAAGAATCGGGAGAATGGCCAGTGACAAAACAATGATTCCCATACCCCCAATCCAATGCGTGAGGCTTCGCCAAAAGAGAAGCCCTTCAGAGACACTTTCGATATCCTGAAGGATAGTAGCTCCGGTGGTGGTAAACCCCGACATGGTTTCGAAGAAGGCGTCAGAGTAATTAGACATCCCGCCAAGGAAAAAGGGCAGGGCACCAAAGAAACTGATGATAATCCATGAGAGGCTTACGATGATATACCCCTCGCGCTTACTCATGGCTTTAGGGGCATTGCGGTAGATAAGGAATAAAGTTCCGCCGAAAATAAATGTGGCCGCCCCCGACACCACTAGTGGCCAGAAGTCGTAACCCGGAGTAAAAAGCAGGATTCTGCTCAGATCGGGCTGTTGGTAGTAGATGGAGAATGGCAGCGAAAGAAACATAAACATTCCCTCTATCATCAGCAGCAGGCCGATGGTTTCGATAATGATAGGAGAGTTAATTTTCGACTGCATAAAAGATTATTTGAAGAGTCGTGTGACTTTTTGAACGGCTTTAGGCAAGGCGAAAACCACTACTTTATCGCCGGCTTTAATCTGGAAATCGCCCACGGCAATGTAACCTTCAGGCCCCCTGACAATTCCTCCGATAATAGCACCCCGGGGCATGCGCAGGCTTTTGATGGGCTTGCGTGTAGCGGGCGAGTCTTCTTTGACGACAAACTCCAGGGCATCGGCCTCAACACTGCTCAGGCATTTGATGTCAGTTACCTCGGCATCCATCGTAAACCGTGTGATGTAGCTTGCTGTAATCAGTTTTTTATTAATGATGGTGTCTATTCCGATTTTCTGGGCAATATCAATATAGTCTTCATTTTCGATAAGAGGAATAACTTTAGGAACGCCAAATTTTTGTGCCAGAAGACAGGTGAAGATATTCGTTTCTGAATTGTTGGTAGTGGCCACCAGCGCATCCATCTTACGGATTCCTTCTTCTTCGAGCAGACCGACATCGCGGGCATCACCGTTGATGATGAGGGTGTTGCGGATAGAGTCGACCAGCTTTTCAGTTCGCTCCTTGTCAATATCAATCAGTTTGACGTTAACTTGTTTTTCCAGCTCGCGGGCGGTTTTCCGGCCAATACGTCCGCCCCCGATGATCATCACGTTATTGATATCAATTTTGCGCTTACCACCCAATTTTAGCAGCTCGCTGATGCCGTTGGGGCGGGTGATGACATAAGATAAGTCGCCTTCCTCAAAATGATCATCCCCGGTGGGGATAATGGTTTCTCCGTTTCGGTGAATGGCGATGCAGCGGAAATTCAGCTTCGGGTATTCTTTTGCCATCTGGTTGAGCGTCTTGCCCAGCACCAGCGCTTTCTTGTCGAGCTTGATAAGGTAAAGAGAAAGCTTTCCTTCAGAAAAATCGATGATTTCCGTAGCGGCACTTTCGGTCATTAATTTCAGGATTTCCCGTGCGGCGATGAGCTCGGGCGCTACAATTTCATCAATGCCCATCTCGCGGAAGCGGGCCACATTTTGAGGAGCGCGGTATTCCACATTGTTAATACGGGCAATGGTGCGTTTGGCACCCAGCTTTTTTCCCAGCATACAGGTAACAATGTTGACCTGCTCATCGTGAACCACTGAAATTAAAAGGTCCGCTTTATCAACATGTGCACGCTCTAACACCCTTATTGAAGTGGAGTTGCCGGCAATAGTCATCACATCCATCTGCGATTCCAGCATCTTCAAAAGCTCAGAATGAGGGTCGACAATTGTAATGTCATGATTTTCCGACTCCAGCATCTTTGCCAGGTAAAAACCCACCTCTCCGTCGCCGGCAATAATAATCTTCATGTTTTACCAGATTAATTGTGGTGCAAAAATAACAGACTTGTACATTGAATTACAAACCTACAATTTTATTTCGAACCGATCCCAGTCCATACCCACCTTGAATTTCTCCCTGAAATCCAACAGCTCCTGGTATGAGAGGGTGGCCGTAATCGATTCCACTTTATGGTCTTGTGCTTTCTTGATGATTCGACCTTTGGCATCGTGGATGATGGTTCCTCCTGAATACTCGATGTTGTTTCCGTCTTTTCCTACGGTGTTTATTCCCAGCACATACGACTGGTTTTCGAGTGCGCGTGCGGTGAGCAGGGCGTCCCAGACCTGCCGGCGCACTGCCGGCCAGTTGGCCACATAAATCAACACATCATACTCATACATCCCATCATGGAAAACATTCTTGCTCCATACCGGAAAACGGAGGTCGTAACAAATTAATGGCCGGATTTTCCACCCTTTGAGTGTAACCAGTAAGGGATCTTTTCCTGCAGAAAACCGGTGGTGTTCTCCGCCCATCCTGAAAAGGTGACGCTTGTCGTAGGTCAGGTAAAAACCGTTGGGTTGCATCCATACCAGCCGGTTATAAAAATCATTGCCATCCTGCACGATAAATGACCCTGTAAGGACTGAACCAGTGGTACGAGCTGTTTTTTGCAGCCACCTGAACGTTGGGCCTTTAATGGTTTCGGCCACTTCTTTAGGTTTAACGGTAAAACCCGTATTAAACATTTCGGGTAACACAATCAGATCTGTATCTCCATCGAGATGATGAATCTTCTTGTCAAACGCCTCAAGATTTTTTTCGGCATTTTCCCAAAATAAATCTGCTTGTAGCAAGGTCACTTTTAAATCCTGCATAATATTTCCGCTGCTTTATCTATCGTTTCTTCTTTTTTAGCAAAACAGAAACGCAATTGTTTACGGTTTATTTTTTCATTGTAAAATGGCGACATTGGAATGGAAGCGATGCCATGATTTTTTATCAGATGCTCGGCAAACTCCACTTCGGGCATATCGGAGATGCTGCTGTAATCGAGTACCTGGAAATAAGTTCCCTTGGCGGGAATCGGCCTGAAACGGCTGTTGGCTGTTTTTTCAAGAAAATAATCGCGTTTTTTTTGATAGAAGGCCGAAAGCTCACTAAGGTCATGACGATCAAGGTAATCAGCAATCGCATGTTGCACGGGGGTATTTACGGCAAAAACCACATACTGATGTAGTTTGCGAAACTCTTTCATCAGGAAAGATGGTGCCAGGGCATAGCCTACCTTCCATCCGGTGGCATGAAGAGTTTTCCCGAAAGAGCCCACCACAAAACACCTGCAGGCGATTTCAGGATATTGGGCTGCACTGAGATGTTTGTGGTCATCAAAAATCAGGTGCTCATAAACTTCGTCACTTAAGACGATGATGTCGCGCCCTTTAACAATTTTTTCCAGCTCTTGCATGTCATCTTCACTCAAAACACTTCCCGATGGATTATGCGGCGTGTTGATGATGATCATCCGTGTTTGACTAGTGACTATTCTGCTGACATCTGACCAGTTTATACTGAAATTCGATGCATCCATACTGCAGTATTTTACAATGCCTCCGTTCATTCTGATGGTCGGTGCATAAAGATCATAAGCCGGTTGGAAAATGATGACCTCATCCTCCTCACGGACAAAAGCAGAAATGGCCGTGTAAATGGCCTGCGTGGCTCCGGCGGTAATGGTTATTTCCTCATCAGAATCATATTCAGCATGGTAGGCAGAGAGGTAGCGTCTGTGAATCGCTTCGCGCAAACGCTTAACCCCTTTCATGGGTGCATACTGGTTGCGACCTTCGCGCATATGTTTGTTTACCAAACCAATAAGTTCTTCGGAAATGGCGAAATCAGGAAAGCCTTGTGAAAGGTTCACAGCATGATAATCTGCAGCCATCTGCGACATCACGGCAAAAACCGACGTTTCCACTTTGGGTAGCTTCGGAGGAATGTTATTGCTGTACAGGCTCATAATCAATTCTTTTGCGCAAAGATAGCGTTTTTCTTGTGGAGGGGGTGGGATATGATCATCAGAAATCAATCGATTCCTTCGATGCGATCATTGTATACATTAGTAAGCTTATGATAAGCCGATATATTTGCTATCTCTGGCCGGTTATTCAGAATAAAAGTATGGAACTGCTTGAGCTTCATATTTCCTGTTTTGAAATGGATCACTCTTGGAGGAGGATCATGAAAAAGGACTCTGTTGCTAAAATCCGTATCCTTAGTTATTACTGTCAACTTTCTTTTGCAAACTTCCAAATATCTTCATCGGTTCTCACTTGCTTTAAATCATGGACATGAATGAATTTCGGGTTGTTCCACAGACTAAAATAATATGGAAGATTTTCATCCACTAGATACTTTAGCATTATGCCACTGGTTTAATTGTGAAGTTTTTATTCATTAGATCAGCGGCAAATTGAAGACAGGCCTTAATATCTTCTTTTTGAATGCTAGGATATTGTTTCAGGATTTCTTCTTCAGAATCACCTGCACTGAGGTACTCTATAATCGTATTTGCGGTTATGCGCGTTCCCTTGATTATAGGCTTACCATTACAGATCTTTTCGTCAATGATTATTCTTGAATTTAAATTTCGCATGGCTAAAACTTTTCAATTATTCAAAAATTACCAATTCTGAGGAGCTTTGGTTTTCTTTTTCAGAGTTTTTGAAGATGATTAAACAAAACAAATTCTATTTTTATAAAGGTAAGTCTCTCTTATTGCCAAACAAACTCTTAATCAGTAAAAAATATTCATCGAAAACGTTTCCATATTATTTTATGGACCGATCGTGTTATTATGCTTAAATTTGCGGTAATCGATTCAAATTCAATAAAGAAATAAGCGAAAGGTTATGAAAACAATAGATGATTTTAATCTCAAGGGAAAAAGAGCGCTGGTACGTGTTGATTTCAATGTTCCGTTGAATGATGCCAATGAAGTAACTGATGATACCCGAATCAAGAAGGCCATTCCTACCATTGAAGCCATCCTGAAGCAAGGTGGTTCGGCTGTATTGATGTCGCACTTAGGTCGCCCGAAAGGAGCCTATGAGGAAAAGTACTCTCTGAAGCATACCCTCAAAACCTTATCTGATTACCTCGGAAAAGAGGTGAAATTTGCGAAGGACTGCATTGGCGACGAAGCTGTGGAGCTTTCAGGAAGCCTCAAAGAGGGAGAAGTGCTGCTGCTCGAGAACCTTCGCTTTCATGACGAAGAGAAAAAGGGAAATAAAGATTTTGCCAAGGAGCTGGCGAAGCATGGTGACGTATATGTCAACGATGCTTTCGGAACGGCTCACCGGGCGCATGCCTCCACGGCTATCGTAGCTGAGTTTTTTGAGGAAAAAATGTTTGGCTACATCATGAAGAATGAGGTTGCCAGCCTCGAAAAGGTGCTGAATAATCCACAGCGTCCATTTACAGCTATTCTTGGGGGTGCCAAAGTTTCAGGAAAAATAGAGGTAATTGACAACATGCTCGATAAAGCGGATAATATCATTATTGGCGGTGGCATGATGTTCACCTTCATCAAAGCTTTAGGCGGGAAAATCGGCGCTTCACTAGTGGAAGAAGATCTGATAGAAACTGCAAAGAAAGCAGTAGATAAGGCGAAAGCCAAAGGAGTGCGTTTGTTGCTTCCTGTTGATGCGGTGGTTGCTGATAAATTTGCCAACGATGCTGAAACCAAGTATAGCAGTGTGGATACCATTCCTGATGGTTGGATGGGCCTTGATATTGGCGACGAAAGCATCAAGCGCTTTCAGAATATCCTGATGGAATCGAAAACCATTTTATGGAACGGCCCTATGGGGGTATTTGAAATGACCAGCTTTGAAAAAGGAACAGTAAAAATTGCTGAAGGGGTGGCAAAAGCCACAGAGCAAGGAGCCTTTTCATTGGTAGGCGGTGGCGACTCAGTGGCAGCCGTAAACAAGTACAACTTCGCTGACAAAGTAAGCTATGTTTCTACAGGCGGTGGAGCCATGCTCGAATATGTGGAAGGAAAAACACTTCCGGGTGTTGCCGCAATTGAGAAATAAAAAATATGTCGTTTTTTAGTAAGAGCGCATCGGACTTGTTTTCGGTGCGCTTTTTTTTATGCTTCTTTCAGTGGTGCTGTTTCTTCTTTAAAAGGATTTTCGAAGTTCTCGAAATTAATCATGGGCAACAATGTAGGAAGCATGGATGCAACAGGCTGATACAATAATGAGTTGGCTTTGAGTTTTGGAGAAATTAGCTTTTCGTTTTTATCGAAGGTATTTATCACCAATAAAACAGCACTTATAATCAGGGCTGCTTTCAGGATTCCAAACACGCCGCCGGCCAGCTTATCCAGAAAACCCAAGGCAATCATGTCAATAAACTTTTCAAGTAACCGGCCCAGCAGCATGATAATTATCACCACAATCACGAAAGTGATGGCAAAAGAAAGAATTGACATATATTTTTCTTCAATAGTGAAATACTCTCTGATTAGATCGCCGGTATAAAATGAAAAATTGATGGCAATGTAAATACCAAGCAGTAAAGCTATCAATGTGGTTACTTCAATTACAAAGCCCTTGGAGAAGCCTTTATAGGCCATCCAGATAATGGGAATCCCAATAATGATATCAAGCATGTTCATATACCGGCTATTTAAGGTTTTG
>JASMTJ010000528.1:0-2293 GCA_041694335.1 Bacteroidales bacterium | reverse complement strand
CCGATTTGTGTTCACTTCCGCTGGGATATGTCGATGTAGAAGACGACACTTACAGTTATAAGCTCGAAGCATTTCTCAGGTTTATGCAAAACCATGTTAAATTGATGCTTGAGGATCCTTCTTTGATTGGAAGCGATCCGTTTAATTTTTACAACCGGAAGAAAAAAGATGAGTTGCAGAGCAAAACGCTTTATCTGGTGAAAGATGAACTGGCAAAAGAGATCGATACAGAAGCCGAGATCAAAGATATTTATCCTCATGAATTCGAAATTGTTACGCGTGAGGAAGTGACACAAGCGATAAAGGACAGACGTGAAGATGTTGTATTTTTACATAAAGTAGGACCTGAGCATACCCGCATCAGAGCAAGGGTCTACAAAATGCTTGTGGGAGCCGGAGAGCCCACTATTTACTACTTCGATTACGAAATGGCCAAAAAAGCAGCAGATGACGCTTTTCAGGAAAAAGATCTGAAAAAGATACGGTAATGGTCATTTGCAGGAATTTTTTGATGTTTCGTGACTGTTTGATAAACTCTTGAATTTTTATGTCAGACGATAAGAAAGTAATTTTCAGCATGGTGGGGGTGAGCAAAATTTTCCCCCCGCAAAAAAAAGTATTAAATAATATATACCTCTCCTTTTTTTACGGGGCCAAAATCGGTATTATCGGGCTTAACGGGTCAGGAAAATCCACGTTGCTCAGGATAATTGCCGGAGTGGAGAAAGAATATCAGGGAGAGGTGGTTTTTTCTCCCGGCTATTCGGTTGGATTTCTTGAGCAGGAACCGGTTCTTGATGATTCAAAGACTGTAAAACAGGTTGTAGAGGAAGGGGTCAGGGATATTGTTGACATCCTTAATGCCTACGAGGAAGTAAACCTGAAATTTGGTGATCCTGAGGTGCTGGAAAATCCCGATAAAATGCAGTCCCTTATGGATGAGCAGGCTAAACTGCAGGAGAAAATCGATCAGTACGACGCCTGGAATCTTGATACCCGCCTCGAGAGAGCGATGGATGCATTGCGCTGTCCACCCGAAGATCAGCCGGTTAGCGAGTTGTCGGGTGGGGAACGCCGTCGTGTTGCTTTGTGCCGGTTGTTACTTCAGGAACCCGATATTCTATTGCTTGATGAGCCTACCAACCATCTGGATGCTGAATCGGTGCAATGGCTCGAATACTATTTGCAGCAATATAAAGGAACTGTTATTGCCATTACTCACGACCGTTATTTTCTGGATAACGTTGCCGGCTGGATACTGGAACTCGACCGCGGAGAAGGTATTCCATGGAAAGGTAATTATTCAGGATGGCTTGAACAGAAAGCCAAAAGGCTTGAAATGGAAGAGAAGCATGCCTCGAAAAGGAGAAAAACGCTCGAAAGAGAGCTTGAATGGGTGCGCATGGCCCCCAAAGCCCGTCAGGCCAAGTCTAAAGCCCGCCTCTCTGCGTATGAAAGTTTGATGCAGGAAGATGTTAAGCAAAAGGAGGAAAAACTGGAGATTTTTATACCCAACGGACCCCGACTGGGCGAAAAGGTCATCGAAGCACATAATGTTGCCAAAGCTTATGGTGACCGGTTGTTGTTTGATAATCTTAATTTTAAATTGCCACGCAACGGAATTGTCGGGGTTATTGGTCCCAATGGAGCAGGAAAAACTACGCTTTTCCGCATGATTATGGGACAGGAGACTGTTGACAGCGGTGTTTTCGAAATAGGCGACACTGTGAAAACAGGGTATGTTGATCAATCGCATACGGATATTGACCCGGAGAAAACGGTCTATGAAGTAATATCGGAAGGCCATGAAACACTGAGAATGGGGGGACGCGAAATCAATGCCAGAGCCTATATTGCAAGATTCAATTTTTCGGGAGTGGATCAGCAAAAGAAGTGCGGAATGCTTTCGGGCGGTGAGCGCAATCGGCTGCATCTGGCTATGACTCTGAAGGAAGAGGCCAATGTCCTTTTGCTCGATGAGCCCACCAACGATATTGATGTTAATACTTTACGGGCACTTGAAGAAGGACTTGATGATTTTGCAGGATGTGCCGTTATTGTGTCTCACGATCGCTGGTTCCTCGACCGGGTAGCAACTCATATTCTGGCATTCGAAGGAAATTCAAACGTATACTTTTTCGAGGGAGGTTATTCCGATTACGAGGAAAACAAGAAACGTCGTATTGGAGATGATACGCCACATCGGATAAAATACAGGCCGCTTCAGAAGAAAGGATGATGTTATTTTATCAAAGATATTTAGATATAAGAACTAAGATGAATCTTACATCCT
>JASMTJ010000527.1:0-1632 GCA_041694335.1 Bacteroidales bacterium | reverse complement strand
AAGCCGCCAAAAACGGAGTTTACTTTTCGTAAATGAGTATTTTGGCGGCGAGCGTAACACAGCAAATGGTACTTTATGGACAGACACCAACTAAATATCTTAAATCTAAACATCTAATTATCTATACCTATGAAACGAGCATGACAAGGTTTGTCACAAGAGAACATGTATAAACCCAATCATGCGAGTTCCATCAGACCAACAACTTAAACTAATTTTATACCGATGAATCAATGGAAAAATTTCACAAAAGGCTTCTTTAAAGATAACCCGGTCTTTGTTATGCTTCTGGGAATGTGTCCCACGCTGGGGGTCACCTCATCGGCTGTGAACGGACTGGGGATGGGATTGGCAACCACTTTTGTGCTGGTCATGTCGAACATAGTTGTCGCGCTTGTCAAAAATTTCATACCTGAAAAAGTGCGAATTCCATCTTTCATAGTCATCATTGCCTCGTTTGTTACCATAGTGGAAATGGTGATGCAAGCCTATCTTCCGGCATTGTTCGAAGCGTTGGGCCTTTTTATCCCGCTCATTGTTGTAAACTGCCTTGTTTTAGGCCGCGCTGAAGCTTTTGCCTCAAAAAACACGCTGGGTTCATCAATTGTCGACGGTCTGGGCATGGGCCTTGGCTTTTCAATGGCATTGACCATGCTCGGTGCCGTAAGAGAACTTTTAGGCAGCGGTATGATATTTGGTCTTACCCTCTATCCCGAGGATTACGGCATGCTCATTTTCGTGCTGGCACCTGGGGCATTTATTGCATTGGGATATCTTACCGCATTTATCAACAGAGTGCGTAAAGCGTAGGATAGTCAGATATTAGTTGATAGTTGATAGTTTTTAGTTGATAGTCAATCTATTAAGAATATATGTGATAAAAATATAAATCATGACTTATTTTATCATCGTCATATCAGCAATATTTGTTAACAATATTGTTTTGAGCCAGTTCCTGGGAATTTGCCCTTTTCTTGGCGTCTCAAAGAAAATATCCACCGGCATTGGCATGACCGGTGCCGTTACGTTCGTAATGGTTATAGCGACCATTGTGACCTATTTCATCCAGGAATTAATTCTTGTAAAGTTTGGCATAACATTTCTTCAAACCATTTCCTTTATTCTGGTCATTGCATCTCTGGTTCAGCTGGTAGAGATTGTCCTAAAAAAGGTCAGTCCCCCACTGTATCAGGCACTGGGCGTTTTTCTTCCCCTGATAACCACCAACTGTGCAATCCTGGGGGTTGCCATTATGACCGTAAGCCGCGACTACAACCTGATTGAAGCAGTGGTTTTTTCGGCTTCATCAGCTATCGGGTTCGGACTTGCACTTGTTACTTTTGCCGGCATCAGGGAGCAGCTCGACCTTGTAAATCTGCCCAAAGGAATGCAGGGAGCACCTGTAGCACTGGTAGTCGCAGGAATCCTGGCTATGGCCTTTATGGGTTTTTCCGGTTTGATTTCAGTTTAAGTTAAATTTGTTTATGTAAAAAGGAGGTGGAATAATGGATTCCGTATATATATATTCTCTGTTCAGTATGGGAGGGATTGCCGCTCTGCTGGCAGCAGGTCTTGGTTTTGCCGCCCGGACTTTTAAGGTTGAAAGAGATGAAAGAATAGATGAAATAGAAA
>JASMTJ010000526.1:0-2115 GCA_041694335.1 Bacteroidales bacterium | reverse complement strand
GTTTGCAGCTTGCCGTAGCTTATCGCAGCTTATCGCGTCCTTCTTCGCCTCTTAGTGCCTAGGTATTCACCCTATGCTCTTAATAACTTGATCTTTCTCTCGTTTCTTCTTTACTATTGTATGTAATTTTCAATGTCCAAGTGTGGTGGAGGTAAAGAGACTCGAACTCTTGACCCCCTGCGTGCAAGGCAGGTGCTCTCCCAACTGAGCTATACCCCCACATAGGTGTTAATTGGGTATTTCTTCATTATAAAAAGACTATTTTTATATAGTCTCTCAAAATTGAACAGTATGTCTTTTTTAGTTCTCCTTAGAAAGGAGGTGATCCAGCCGCACCTTCCGATACGGCTACCTTGTTACGACTTCACCCTAGTTATCGATTTCACCTTCGGCAGTTACACTGACTTCGGGTGCCTCCAACTTCCATGGTGTGACGGGCGGTGTGTACAAGACCCGGGAACGCATTCACCGCGACATTCTGATTCGCGATTACTAGCAACTCCAACTTCATACAGATGAGTTTCAATCTGCAATCCGAACTGGGACCGGCTTGTGAGGATTGGCTCCAGGTCACCCTTTCGCTTACCCGTTGTACCGGCCATTGTAGCACGTGTGTAGCCCAAATCATAAGGGGCATGATGATTTGACGTCATCCCCACCTTCCTCCGATTTTTTCATCGGCAGTCTCTCTAGAGTCCTCAACATTACTTGTTAGCAACTAAAAATAAGGGTTGCGCTCGTTACGGGACTTAACCCAACATCTCACGACACGAGCTGACGACAACCATGCACCACCTGTAGTCAAAGTCCAAATGGAACTCCAATTTTACTCAGATAGCTTTGATATGTCAAGATTTGGTAAGGTTCTTCGCGTTGCTTCGAATTAAACCACATGCTCCGCTGCTTGTGCGGGTCCCCGTCAATTCTTTTGAGTTTCAGCCTTGCGACCGTACTCCCCAGGCGGGATACTTAATACATTTGCTCCGGCACCGACCTTTACGGCCAACACCAAGTATCCATCGTTTACGGCGCGGACTACCAGGGTATCTAATCCTGTTCGCTCCCCACGCTTTCGTTCCTCAGCGTCAGTTACAGTCCAGAAAGTCGCCTTCGCTACTGATGTTCTTCCTAATATCTACGCATTTCACTACTACACTAGGAATTCCACTTTCCTCTCCTGTACTCAAGTTATACAGTTCCATTAGCTGACACCAGTTAGGCTGGTGGATTTCACTATTGGCTTGTTTAACCGCCTACGAACTCTTTATGCCCAGTAATTCCGGATAACGCTTGCCACTTACGTATTACCGCGGCTGCTGGCACGTAATTAGCCGTGGCTTTCTCATAGGGTACCGTCACTTCTTCTTCCCCTATAACAGAACTTTACGACTCGAAAGCCTTCTTCGTTCACGCGGCGTTGCTGCATCAGAGTTTCCTCCATTGTGCAATATTCCCCACTGCTGCCTCCCGTAGGAGTCTGGACCGTGTCTCAGTTCCAGTGTGGCCGTTCACCCTCTCAGGCCGGCTATTGATCATCGCCTTGGTAAGCTTTTACCTTACCAACTAGCTAATCAAACGCAAATCCATCATACACCAAAATTCTTTAACTACTGATTCATGCGAATCTGTAGCCTCATCAAGTATTAATCACCGTTTCCGATGGCTATCCTTGTGTGTATGGCAGGTTATTTACGCGTTACTCACCCGTCCGCCGCTGTCCACTACTCTATTCACCCGAAGGATCATAGGTAGCTTCTCGCTCGACTTGCATGTGTTAGGCACGCCGCCAGCGTTCATCCTGAGCCAAGATCAAACTCTTAATTTAAAATCTCTCTCATTTTGTTCTGACGTTTTCTCGCTTGTTGCATGTTTGTTTCTTGTGTTTCTTTTAGACATACTGTTCAATTTTCAAAGACCATTGTTGCTTTTTTTCACAACTATTATAGACTAACATAATGTTGTGTTTGTCGTCAAGAAGTTTTTTAAAAATAACTTAGAATTAACATTTCCACTTGCTTGCGACATTAAATATTTTATCAATTCAAGTACTTAATGTCAAGGAATTTTTAAGCTCTTTTTTTATAACTTTTAATAAAAATTTTATTTTTGCGACAT
>JASMTJ010000525.1:0-1228 GCA_041694335.1 Bacteroidales bacterium | reverse complement strand
CCAAGGGAATTGTGGCAAAAGTAAACACCGAAGTAACGCGCATCGACCGCAAGAAAAAAGTGGTGGAATACACTAATCTGGAAACCGGGGAAAAAGGTACTCAGGAATACGATAAACTGGTTATTACAACCGGGGCAACTCCCAATATGCCTCCGATTCCCGGTGTTGAGCTTGAAGGTATTACTACCTTGCAGTCGATGCAGGATGCCGACTACCTTAGGAAAGTCCGTGACGACGGCCACATAAAGAAGGCGGTAGTGATTGGTGGCGGACTAATTGGTATTGAGACACTTGAAGCCTTACATCTCGCGGGAATTGAGCTGACATTGGTGGAATTATTGCCTCAGCTGTTGACATTCCTCGATTGGAAGATGGCTAAGCTGGTGGAGAATTATCTTAAAACCAAGGCCAATGTGATCACAAAAAACGGAGTGGCCGAGTTTATTGGAGAGAATGGCAAACTCACTGCTGTGAAGCTTCAAAATGGTACTGAAATTCCCTGCCAGTTGGCTGTGGTTGCTATCGGGGTACGTCCCAATGTCAGGCTGGCTAAAGAAGCGGGATTGAACATTGGTAGCCTGGGAGGAATTACCACTAACGAATTTATGCAAACCAACGATCCTGACATTTATGCTGCAGGCGATTGTTGCGAAATTAAAAACATTATTACAGGGAAGAACGTTCTGGCTCCTTACGGTGACCTGGCGAACCTGCAGGGACGTGTAGTCGGTGAAAACATTATTGACGGAAACATTGCCAAATTTCCCGGCACTATCCAAACAGGAATCTGCAAGTTTTTCGATTATGCTGTAGGCATTACCGGCCTTTCTGAAGAAAAAGCCAAAGAAGCCGGCTTTGATTATAAGCGTGTGTTGAACGCCAGCCCGGATAAGCCCGGATTCATGAATGGCCAGTTGCTCATTACCAAGCTGGTGGTTGACAAAAAAAGCCGCAAAATTCTCGGAGCACAATGTTTCGGCCCGGGCGATGTTAGCAAACAGCTTGCTATTTGGGCTACAGCTATTAAAGGAAACCTCACTGTTGACGATATGGTAAATGCTGACCTTCCTTATGCTCCGCCATTTTCGTTGGCCATCGATCACAGTATCGCAACAGCCCATATTATGGAAAACAAACTCAGAGGTATTTTTAACGGTATCTCATCTGTTGAGCTGAAAGAAAAAGTAGACCGTGGTGATGATGTGTTCATCCTTGATGCCCGTGGTGC
>JASMTJ010000524.1:0-1541 GCA_041694335.1 Bacteroidales bacterium | reverse complement strand
TAAAGATGGTCGGGTAGCTTCGAATCTTCTGAAGGATATGTTTGGAAAAAAAGACCCATTTAAAAATCCTAAAGATGTTGACTTGACCCGTCGACTTTTAAAGGCTCTTGAAGTAGACGATCAATTAGTTTTGGATTTCTTTGCTGGTTCTGGTACGACGATTCATGCAGTTATAGAGATGTTGCGATCAGGGACATCGGTAAAATATCTGGGCGTTGAGATGGGCGAACATTTCGATAACGTCCTTTTGCCCCGAATAAAACGGGCAGTTTATTCACCTGAGTGGAAAGATGGCAAGCCTCTAAGCAGTGATGGAACGAGCCAGTTTTTCAAGTATCTTCGCCTCGAAAGCTATGAAGACACACTTAATAATTTGGCTTTGCAACAAGATTCTGATCGGGACGCTGCTCTGGAAAATAATCCAGCACTGCATAAGGAATATTTTCTAAATTATTTCTTGGATGTTGAGACGCGTGGCAGCCAGAGCTTGCTGAGCATCGCTGACTTTTACGATCCCACCATGTATGCAATGCGAATAAAAAAACCTGGTAGTGATGAGCAGATCCTAAAAAAAATTGACCTGATAGAAACTTTTAATTGGTTAATCGGCCTGTGGGTCGAACATTTTTCCGTACCACAGAGCTTCAGCGCCGAATTTAGCAGAGAGAAAGATTCAGATCTTCCCGACGATCAGAGTACTCGTTTGATATGTACCCGCCTTAAACATGAGGCGGACGGTAATTACTGGTTCCGGTTGGTGGAGGGACACACTCTGCGTGTTCCGGGTGATAAAAGTACTCAGGTATCTACTCTGATTATTTGGCGAAAACTTACGGATGATCCGGAAAAAGACAATGCGGCCTTGCAAAAGTACCTCGAAACCATCGGTGTTTCGACCCGTGAGAGAACCTATGAGGTTATCTATGTGAACGGCAGTCATGCCCTTCCTAACCCGGTGGTCGAAGGAGAGCAAACCAAGGTTCGGTTGATTGAAGAAGCGTTCCACCAGGCCATGTGGGCGGAGGCTTGAGCATGGCGGGAAGAAAGAAAAAAGCCAATAACCTGCCTTTTGCAGACAAGCTGGTGCTGAATCAATGGATCCTTTCGTTGCTTGGTGTCGATCCTTTAGTGGAGCACAAGGAAAATAATCGCCCGGTGCGTGCATTTCATGTGTTATCCAAAACTCTGCGTGACTGCTCGGAAGGCCGCGGAGAAGACAATCTGCACTATTTTTATCAGCAACTGAAAACTCACTGGCAGCCAAAATCTGCGCTGAGCGAGGCGGCATTGTTGCAGTATGAGCAGAACATCGTAGAGCACACGGATTGGCTAAATGCGGACAGGCAGCGCCCGATTGTCTGGAAGTATTACCAATGGCTCTCCCTATTATTTGCGGAAATTTACCTGCATCAGTATTTTAGCGATCGCGATGGGTTGCTGGACAGACTCAATGAATACGTCGAGAGATTTAACGCTCATTGGGAAAGCAAAGGCTTTGTGACGGGAATTAATCCGTACGTCGAAGAGGACTTGAACAAGCT
>JASMTJ010000523.1:0-3328 GCA_041694335.1 Bacteroidales bacterium | reverse complement strand
CGCGTGGGATTTCATTTAAATCATCCCAGCGATAGGTGGAGCCTACCCGGAACCGGTTTTTGCCCATCGGCAGCATCCAGATTTTTTTGTTGATGATGTAATCCGAAGAAAAACCCGGCACTTCTATCGTCAGCACCTCTCCTTTTGTGGGTTTAAGCGGGATGAAGTTGAAGTATGGGTTGTGCTCCACCAGCCAGCCATCAGTAAAAATGATTTTTTCTGCGTCCACATTTTTCCAACGAATGGAGTGCTTGTCAATTTCGAGTGAATCGAAATCAAATTTTTCAGGAATCAGCAAGTCTTTTTCTTTCAGACAGGACTGCCAACCTTCAATCATGGTGGCGATCTCCACATTTCCTGCGTAAGCCACCTCGCCGGCACCATAAGGGTGAACAATCGATTCCTGTGAGAAATAGGATTGGAGTTCTTTACTGATGTAAGGATTATCATCCGTTTTCGATTTCCAGAACTCGCCCTCTTTGGAACCCATAATTTTCACCAGCTTTCGCGGATAAAAAAACTGCTGACCAAGATTTTTTTCAAATTCAGGATAGAAGTCATGGAGGAAAGGAATGATTTCATCAGCCATCCAGGATTTCTGAAGCCTCCGAAAAACCACTGGATTAAACATGCCCCCGGCAATCCGCGAAGCATTCGAAAGTTCCGGCTTATCGACCAGCAGAAAATCCTGACCGTACTTCTCCATCGTCCGCGAAAGCAACGTTCCGGCCAGTCCGCCGCCGACAATCAGGTATTTGGTTTTCTTTTCAGACATCGAAATCCAAACCAGCTGGCGAAAGGAATGTTTGAAGCAGAGAAAATCATCCCATTTAAATGGAAATATTTACTTTTGCACTGTTTTTAATTATTCTAAATTAATATAAGATGGCTTTACACAACCGCGTGGATCGCAGGATATTGAAACAGCGCCTGATGGAAGAGACGTTTAAGCGCACCACTATTTCGTTTTACCGCTACGTGCGGATTGAGAATCCGCAGGAGTTCAGGGACGGAATTTACCAGGAATGGGATGCTTTGAACTGTTTCGGGAGGATTTATGTGGCCCGCGAAGGGATTAATGCACAGATGTCGGTGCCTGAACATCACCTGGAAGAATTTCTGCAAAAGCTGAATCAGCACGAAGAACTGAAGGATATGCCCATCAAGTATGCGGTGGAAGATGACGGAAAATCGTTTTTTAAACTAACCATCAAGGTGCGCCCGAAGATTGTTGCCGACGGACTGGACGATGGCACTTACGACGTCACCAATGTAGGCAACCACCTGGATGCCTTGCAGTTTCATGAGCTTTCTAAAAAAGACGATACAATTGTGGTGGACATGCGTAATCACTACGAAAGTGAAATCGGCCATTTCCGTGGGGCTATCACTCCGGATGCGGACACCTTCCGCGAAGAAATCGATATGGTGGTTGATCAGCTTCAGGATAAAAAAGATCAGAAAGTGCTGCTCTACTGCACCGGCGGCATTCGTTGTGAGAAAGCCAGCGCCTACCTCAGACACCATGGGTTTCAGGATGTCAACCAATTGCATGGCGGTGTAATTGAATATGCACGTAAAATCAAAGAACTGGACATTGAATCGAATTTTATCGGTAAAAATTTTGTGTTTGATGAGCGCTTGGGCGAACGCATCAGCAATGAGGTTGTTTCGCGCTGCCATCAGTGCGGAAAGCCTGCCGACACGCATACCAACTGTGCCAACGACATTTGCCACCTGCTTTTTATCCAGTGTGAAGAATGTGCGGCACAATACGAAGGATGCTGCAGCGATGAGTGCCGCGATATCATCCACCTTCCGGAAAAAGAACAAAAAGCTTTACGGAAGAAAATGTCGGATAAGTTTGGCGAGAACAAAATCTTTAAAAGCCGTCTGCGTCCAAACCTCAGAAAGATTAAGCAACAAGACAACGTAAAAACCACGGTCGAATCATGATGAGTTCGGAAAAGAATTTCTGGAAAGGGCTTTCGCGCCCTGTGATGTCTTTGGCGCCTATGGAAGACGTGACGGATACCGCTTTCCGGGAGCTGGTGATGCGCATCTCTCATCCGGAGCATCTGGGTGTGCTTTTTACGGAATTTACTTCTACAGATGGTCTGTGCCATGAGGTGGGGCGCGAAAACGTAATCAAGCGCTTCAGGGTTTCAGACAGCGAGCGCCATTGGCTGGATAAAACCAACACCAAAATCGTGGCCCAGATTTGGGGCACCGATCCGGAAAAGTTTTACCGCTCGGCAAAATACATCACCGAAGAGATGGACTTTGATAGTATCGACATCAACATGGGCTGTCCGGTAAAAAAAATCGTAAAAAACGGAGGCTGCTCTGCCTTGATTAACACCCCTGAACTGGCCAAAGAGATTGTGTTGGCCACGATGGAAGGAACGAATCTTCCGGTGACTGTAAAAACCCGCACCGGCATCAAAACGCACCACACCGAATCGTGGATCAGCGATTTGCTCGAAACCAAACCGGCAGCCATCACCCTGCATGGCCGCACCCAAAAGGACATGTCGGAAGTCCCTGCCGACTGGGGAGAGGTAGGAAAAGCCGTTGCCATCAGAAATGAGAAAAATCCTGAGACCCTGATTTTTGGTAATGGCGACATCTTATCCATCGCGCAAGCGAATGAAAAAGTGCAGCAATACCAGTTGGATGGCGTAATGATTGGCCGGGGCGTTTTTCATAATCCGTGGGTATTTAATCCGGGCTATGAACCGTCGCTTTCCGAGAGACTCGACACCTTGCTGCTACACACAAAGCTGTTCGATGATTACTGGCAGGACCAGCGCAACTTTGCGGTGCTGCGCCGTTTCTACAAAATTTATGTCCAGGGATTTCCGGGAGCTTCCAAACTGCGCGCAGGATTGATGGAAACACAAAATCAGGATGAAGTCCGCCAAATCATTCACGACTTCCGGAAAAGCACTGAACTTGCTGAAGAAATTATTCCTGTAAAAGGATAACCCGTATTACTCTTTCAGTTGAGTTGCATCCATCAGGCGAACCACCGGGTACATATCCTTCTTTTCATCCCACCAGGGGGAGCGCTGATAAAACCAATTGAGCTGTGCCCATTGGTTTTGAGCTGCATCAGGGTTTTCCTGTTTCCAGCTTTCATAAGCTTCCTGCAATTCCGGATTTTCCTTCAGCATTTTTCGGGCTTCCTTTTCCATCACATAGGTTTCGGCGTATTCCTTTTGCTCGAAAATACTGTTAAAAAATCCCCAGTAAACATAAGAATCCGGAGCCGCCGGTTCAAGAATATGGGCAATGACCCGCGCCGCACGTTGATTCATTGGAACCA
>JASMTJ010000522.1:0-19741 GCA_041694335.1 Bacteroidales bacterium | reverse complement strand
AATAGTATGGTACAAACAACAGCTTCAGACTTACTTCCCTGTTTTCCAAAATCCAGCCCACCGAAGCGGCCACATAAAACAACACCTGCAACCCAAAAAGGATTGGATAGAGCTGCGCTGTGAGCAAACCCTGGTTCATTGCCAGCCATAGATTGGCAAGAAAAATAATCGGCAGCGCAAATGGCGCCACAGCCCATCTGAGCACCCTGTGACTGATATATTGAAACGACAAGATACCATATTTAAAAGGGTTTAGCAACTCTTTGAGCCTGACGACAGATTGAAAACCACCTGCCGAAATACGCACTTTGCGTTTGAGCTCTTCCTTTACATCCTCCGAAGCCGATTCTACAGCGTATGCTTCCGGATTATATCCAATGCGATAGCCGTCGCGTGCTATCCTCAGCGAGATAATAAAATCATCGAGCAGCGTATCACGTTCCACTTCCTGATACAGGTCTTTTCTGATAGCAAAGAGCTCTCCGGCGGCACCCACCACGCTGTAGAGCTCAAAATCCCACTTCTTAAGTGTCGATTCATATTTCCAGTAAATGCCTTCACCTGCACCCGCTGCCACATCGCTGTCTTTTTGCCTGATTCTTTTCTCTCCTGAAACACAGCCTATTTCGGGGTTTTTAAACAGATTTACAATTTCCTGAATTGAGTTTTCGCCCAGCATCGTGTTTCCATCCGAAAAAATAACGATATCCGTTTTAACAAAATCCATTCCCCGGTTCATGGCGCCAATTTTTCCGCCACGTTCATCTTTGTGGTGTACTTCAACCCCTTCGTACTTTCTCAGCAAGTCGGGGGTGCCATCATCCGAACCATCGGTTACCCATAGCTGATGGATTTTTTCTTTCGGGTAATTCAGCGAGAAACCATTTTTCACCTTCGCATCTACATAATCCTTTTCGTTATAAGCGGCTACAAAAAGTGTAACCTCAGGTTCATAATCGCGCTCGTATTTTGACTTATCTTCCTTTTTAAAAATCCGCTTTAAGCGGATAATAAAAAATAACAGAATTCCGTATCCCAGGTAACTGTAAAAAACCAGGAACAGGAGAACCCAAAAAATGATTTCCACTGTTTTCATATCAATTCGATTTTTTTGATGCCATATTTAAATCATCCACCCGGTAGAACTCAAAGTTTCCGGTTTTTGAAAGCGCATCTTTAATAGGCTGTTCTTCAGAATGTACACTTTCTAAAACAATCAAAATATTTTTCTGCTTCCGCAGGAATTCAGCAGCGCCTTCAATCACTTCTATTTCCATCCCTTCAGTATCAATTTTCATGAGCACTTTTTCATCCGGATCGATGCTCAGCTGTTCACTAATTGAGTCAAACGGCTTGATTTTCACATCCACATGCCGGCCCTCCTCATCGTTGTTTTTGATGATGTGGGATGCTCCGGTATTGACAGGGTCAAAGATGAACTCCGCACTTTTTTCCTCGTTACCCAGGCCAATATTAAAAAAGCGCACCTGGTGCTGTAAATTATTCAAAAGCAAGTTTATATGAAAGGCCCTGAAATTGTCGGGCACGGGTTCAAAGGATACCACCTTTTTTCCTCTGTTGGCCATCATCACGGAGTAGGTTCCGATGTTTGCACCGATATCAAGGAAAACATCGTAGTTTTCATAATGCTCGAGCATGAATTTTTTAACGTTCCACTCATAAGCCCAGTTGGCAAACTGGAAATCGAGGGTGCCTTTCCGGGTGTAGAACTTTCCGAGGTAGCCCTTATACAGCTTGTCACTGTAAGAGGTCCGTCCCGTAAGCTCGTACTTTACGGCGGTGAGGATAAAACGAAATTGCCCGTTCTTAATGAAATCCTTAAGATAACGGGAGAATGTTATAATTTTCTTTATCATCATTTTCTATTTAATAACCTTTTCCCATTTCTTCGTATCCGGATTATACTGTTTAAGTAACTTAGCCGGATTTCCCGCCACGATAGAGTAGGGGGGCACATTGCGCGTTACCACGCTGCCGGCAGCCACTACCGAATGTTTACCTACTGTCACTCCGGCCACTATCACGCTGTTGGCTCCAATCCACACCTCATCTTCAATAGAAATGGGAGAGGTGGAGGTAGGTTGCAGGCTGATAGGCGTGCTGATATCTTCATAGCCGTGATTCAATCCACTTACGGTGATATTCTGTGCAAACATAATATCGTTCCCGATATTCACCGGGCCGATAATCGTATTCCCCAGCCCAATCCGGGTGCGTTCTCCAATGATTACCTCGCCCACACCGTTATTTATGGTAGCAAAATCTTCAATCGTAGAGTCATTTCCAATGGCAAACATATTCCAGGGCATCACATCCATGCGGGTGCGGCGCCTTATACAGACGTGCTTACCTTTTTTGTGCTTAAATGGATTGATAAACCACCGGACCCATAAGCGTGGGCGTGCCTGGTTTCTGGGCATCATCAGCCGCAGCGCCATCTGCTTCAGCTTCTGATTGCCTTTTATTTTATCCGCTAATCCCATGATACCTTTGTTTTAATACGTTATCAATGACTGCGTAGATTTTGTCTGCGCTGTTGGCCCATGAATGCTCTCTGGCAATCTGGTTCCTTTTCTCTTTATCCTTATCCTTGTTGAGCATAGCCTCGCGTAGCCGACTAACAAATTCGTTTTTGTTTTCAGCCAGATAAACCACATCCGCAAACATGCCCATAGCTTGTGTTTTTACAGCCACTACCGGTTTGCCGGCCGCCAGGTATTCATCAATTTTACGAGGATAATTCCCAATAGTTACACTGTTAATAACCTGAGGATTAATTGCTACATCGAAACCATGAACATAAGCCGGAAGTTTTTCGTAAGGCTCTTTTCCGGTAAATATCACATTTTTCATTTTATGCAGCTTACTTTGGCGGAAAGGTGCATCCTCAGGCCCTACAAACATAAACATCCATTCCGGACATTCGCTCGCGGTATCTTCCAATAGTTTTATATCCAGACGCAGCGAGTTTAATGCTCCCACGTAGCCTACCACCGGCTTTTCTGTTTTCTGAAACACCTCCGGGACAAATTCAGGTTTTTCGCTGAAGAATTCTGTATCAACACCTTGCCCGACATCAAAACTGTTGTCGTTGTAACGCTTCGCCAAATGCGCCAGGTAAGCACTGTTGCTTACAACGGCATCCGCTTTTTTCATCATCAGCTTCTCAATACGCTCGCCATGATACTTGAAATAGTTGGTGGCCGTGATATTGTCTCTGCTGTAATACAGCATCATAGAAGGATTGAGGAGCTCTTTGAACATCAAAGTGCGATATAAGTCGCTGTCTTCAAAAAGGATAAATTCCTCAAAGCCAAGACTCTCACAAACCTGTTTAATTTCGCGGGCATACCTTTTGTTGTTGATGGATAAAAGCTTGTCAAAAACCCAGCGCTCTGGTATTTTACTGATAGATTCGAGTACAATTCCGGGAGTGTAGACCCACAGGTTGTCCGACATTCGCTCAATACCTGAACGAATGCCTTTTTTTACAGCCATACGTTTGGCTACTGAGGGATCCTTCCGGTGCCTCAGAACGGTCATCCGGTCCAGTGGATAGTTGACGTAGAGCACTTTGTGTTTCCTGGCAAACTCGTTTGCAAGGTTCACAGCGTTGCTCCCTATCTCGCTGTCAAAGTCCTGGAGACCTGTCATAACAATATTGTACTGTTCCATCTATCTGATCATTCATCTATCCGCGAAAGCGAAAAATCTATTGCTCTTTTTTCTCAGCTTCAATCATTTTCGTGTAATCATAGATTTTTTTCACAAAATTCTCCCATGAATGAGTTGAAGCGTATTCGATGCGTTCATTCTGAACCTGCTCGTTATCCTCTTTAAGTGCTTTATCGATCATTTCCACATATTCCTCCTTGGTGGAGGGCAAGTACACATAATCCTTGAAATAATCCATAAACGTAGTTTTGGTGGCTACGGTAGCCTTCCCCAAAGCCAGGTACTCATCTATTTTCAACGGGTAATTGACATCGGTAATTGGATTAACCACCTGGGGGTTGAGTGCCACGTCGAACCCTTTGATGTATCCGGGCAGTTCGGACGGTTCTTTGCGTCCAAGGAAAATCACATTATCAAGATGGTGCAGCTCCGACTGCTTAAACACTTCATCTTCCGGACCAACGAGCACCAAAGTCCAGTCGGGCCGCTGCTTTGCGATATGCACCAGCACATCAATATCGAGCCTGATAGTGGTAAGCGCCCCAACATACCCAATGATTGGTTTTTTATCAATGGCTTTCAAATCCTCCGGAACCTCGATGGAGCCATCCTTATCGTTATAAATTGTAAGGTCACAGCCCTGACCAATCATGTATGAGTGTTTGTTGTATTGTTTGCCATAATTAGCAAAGAAGTCACTGTTAGCCACCATCAGGTCGAACTTGCTGATAAGCTTAGGTTCGAGCCGGCTTCCATGTCTTGCGTGGTAAGATACCAGCGTCACCGCATCGCGCAGCAAATAAATGGAGAACCGGGGCTTCAGAAACTCTTTCAGATAATAACCTATCAGCATTGAATTGTCATCAAACAGGACGTAATCTTTAAATCCGAGCCGCTCGATGGCTCTTTTTGCCTCCTTTGCGAATCGCTTGTCGTTGAGCTTATTCAGGCTGTCGTGCACAGCAGCAAAAGGAATCCAGTTAATTGATTCGATCATGGTTTTTGGTGTAAAAACCCACAAGTTATCATTGTACTGGAACATATCGGGCTCCTCACCTTTGAGCACCGCTTTACGATTAACCACTCTTGGATGGTTCGGGTTTCTTATCAAGTCTCCCCGGTGCAACGGGGGATTCAGGAACAGCACCCTGTTTTTCTTCGACATTTCGATGGCCGTGTACTTGAGGGTAAAGGCAATCTCAAGATCCCAAGGCTGGAGTCCGAAACAGATAATATCCTGGTTTTCCATAGTATTTATTTTTTACTGGTTATCTCTTCATAAATTGCTTTCACATCGATAGCCATATTTTTCCACGTGAATTTGGCGGCTTGCTTTAATCCGTCCTCCACCAGTTTTTGTCTGAGCTCCGGATCATTCATGAGCTCAAAAATAGCTTCTGTAATTTGCTGCGGCTGATATGGATCAATGATTTTGGCTTTTCCGCCGCTCACCTCAGGCATAGAGGAGGTATTTGAAGTAATCACCGGAGTGCCGCAACCCATCGCTTCAAGCATAGGTATACCAAAGCTCTCGCGCAACGAAGGGTAGAGAAATACTGTAGCCATCGAATAAATGGCAGGTAAATCCGTATTGACGATGTATCCCGGAAGGTAAATATGTTTGCGAATATCTTTTTTACCGATATCAGCAAGCACTTTATTCAGAGCCCACTCTTCATAGTCGAGCATCACCAGCATCGCCGGATCATCGGCTTGTTCCACGTAATTGGCATAAGCTTTTAAAACGCCTTCGGTATTTTTTTTCGGGTCAGTATTCCCCAGGAAGAAGAGGTAATTTTCCGGAAGGTCGTATTTCTTTCTGACTTCTTTTCGGATAGCTTCGTCGGTAACAGGATTAAAGTGACGGCTGACGCCATTGTACACCGCTACCAGACGCTGGTCATCCTCACGGAAATTGAAAAACTTACGGATGCGCTCACGCTCAAACTTTGAAACCGTAATAATTTTCTTGCTCTTTTTCACCACCTTCGGAACAACCCATCGCCGGTACATATTCCCGAATTTCTGATACCAGGTCCCGGATTTTTTAAAAATGCTGATGCTTTCGAGGTAAATGATATCATGTAGCGTGATCATTACCGGCACTTTCGATTTTACGGGGGCGGTGTTTGAAGTACAGTGCAGTAAATCGCAGCCCTCTTTGGCAGCTGCTTTAGGCAAAGCACTTTGTTCCCACATCGGATAACTGCCGCCATCCAGCTCCACAATCTTGAAATTGTCGGTTTCCTGCAGGGCTTCACTATCTTCATCCGGTTTGACAAAAACCACATACTCGTTTTCTTTATCAATTTCTTGCAGGTTCTTAATCAGCTCCAGCGCAACCATGTCCATCCCATGCTTCTTCTTCCGGAAAAGACGCTGTCCTTCAATACCTATTTTCATGATGACTCCTCTTTTTGGTTAATATTTGATGAGTGTTCGGTATGAATAAATTTCTTTTTTGCTTCGCGGTGAAAGAATGTCGACTTCATCATCAGGAAGAAACCATAGGGGAGGTGTAGGATGGCCGACAGTGTTTTCATGTTGTAAAACTTTAGCGGTGTGCTGGCGAAAAAACCTGAAACAGACATCAGCAATGCCGAAGCCCACAGGATTTTGAATAGTAACGGGTTAAAAAACAAGGAGAAAATATTGATAATCATTAATAGTCCGAGGATCATGATCCGTGGTGGCTGAATAAACTGAAACGCCTTGTTAAAGTAGTCGAGATTACCCTTCGAGATAAAATACCAGAATGAGATCAGGAAATCCTTGCGGAAATAATAGAGCTGAGCCGAAATCCACCGCTTTCGCTGATTCGAAAATGCTTTCGAATTTTGTATTTTTTCATCCAGCACAAAAGCTGTGGGGTGATATTCGATCAGATCGCGATTTTTAATGATCTTCAGTTCCAATTGTTTATCAAAACCTCCTATGGCGTTGACATCTTTCATGATCGCTTTAAAATAGCTGAAGCGGAATGCCATGGCCGAGCCAATTAGTGCAGAAGAAAAGCCCACAACACGGTGTCCTTTTCGGAAAACATTGTTGTTTATTTCCTCACTAATCGCATCCAGCACAGAAAATGCGGTATTACTGTTTTTGGCAATACGGTGCCCCTGAATGGCAATGCGGCCAGGCGTAAATTTTTCATTAATTTTTTCCAGAAACTGTGGCTCCATTATGTTGTCAGCATCCAGCACCACCGCCAGGTCGTAATCTTTTTCCGAAAGCTGCGACAAAGCCCCATTCAAAGCTTTTGATTTGGTGCTCTTTTCAAAAGAAACCTCAATAAGCTTTATATTCTTTTGCCTCAATGCCTCCAGCGTTTCAGGCCTGAAAGAATCAGCAATCACCACAATATCATAATTTGATTTCGGATACGTTTGTTTTAATGATTCGTCAACCACTTCCAGTATTACAGAGTCTTCCTTGTATCCAGGTATGAGGACAGCAAAACGATGCAAGTCAGTATTTTTTCCTTTGAGGCGATACGGAAAAATGGAAGCCACAGCAAACACAAAAAAATAGAACGTGGAAAATCCCAGATAAAGGAAGAAAATCCACTGTATAATCATTGCTGTTTTAAATATCCATTCCATATTTTCTGTTTGTCTTTAGAATTTATCCGGCCTTTTACCTCATGAGCATAAAACCTACTTTTCCGGATTATCCACTTTTGTTACCGAATGTGTGGTGGCTCCAAATCCTTTCTTTGCTTCATTTAAGCGGCTCAATGATTTGAGCATCAGCAAGAACCCATATGGTAAGTAGAAAACCGCCTTGAGGGTTCTGAAAGTGTAAAACTTCCGGGGCACAGCAAGCACAAAGGCAAAAAACATGACGGCAAATAATGCCACCCACACCGTGGTCAGTGAAACCGTGTTATAAAAAAACGAGCCTATGGTAAGCGCTGTGGTTAGCACGATTAACATGATGCGCGGTGGTAAAAACTGCTGAAACATTTTATCAAAATAGTCAAAATTTCCTCTTCTCAAAAGCTGTCCGATACCGGGCCAGAAATACCTGAATGCATAATAGAGCTGATTAAACAACCATCTTGTGCGCTGCTTTACAAAGACTTTGCTCATCGATACTTTTTCATCATACACCAAAGCATCATCGAGATATTCAATCTTGATTTCATCTGCCATCAATTTAAATTCGAGTTCCTTATCCTCACCAAATGAGTCGATGGTAGCCATGTATGATTTATAAACATCGTATTTAAAAGCCATTCCCGAGCCAATCAATGCTGATGACACTCCAAGCACCCGGTGGCCTTTTCTGAAAATGCAGTTATTAATCTCCTCGCTGATAGCATCAAGGAGACTGAAGTAAGTCTCCTGGTTTTTCGCCAGCCGGTGACCCTGGATGGCTTCAAAGCCAGCATTCAGAGCCACATTCATCCGGCTTAGCACATCTGTAGCCATCACATTATCGGCATCAAGAATCATCACCGCCTCGTATTTTCCTTCAGGGATGTCGGACATGGTTTTGTTGAGCGCCCGGGACTTGGAGCTCTTTTCAAAACTCACTTCATTAACGATGATGGGTAGTTCTTTTAACTGGTCGAGCGTTTCTTGCTTAAAGCTGTCAGCAATTACCACCACATCATATTTATCCCGGGGATAATCCTGCTTAGTAGCTTCCCTGGCTACATCCACAATCACCTGGTCTTCTTTGTATCCGGGAATCAGCACCACAAATTTGTGCAAGTGATCACTTTTTGGTTTGAGATCATTTCGCTTGATTTTCGATGCAAAAGCATAAATGAAAAAATAAACAGAAGCTACTCCCAGGTAAGCCATCAAAACGTATTGTAATATCCTAAGTACGAGATAAAGAATTTCCATAGTGACGTTTATTAGTTAGAGCATTGGATTTTCATGTACTGTCTTATCAAACATATGGTTAATATGCCACCCAATGGCACGATAATAAGCATAAAAAAGCTTTGGTTTTCCTTTTAAAAGAAACACAAGCGCATTTTTTGGGATGGCCACTGCCAGCTGGTACAATAGCCCTAAATAGAATTTATTTCCGAAAATGTTCCTCCTCATGTACACTATTCTATTTCTATAAAGATAGTAAATTTTTAAAGCGCTCAACTTTCCTGTCGAAATTGATTCTTTGTGGTACACAAGAGAATTGTGCACATAATAGATTTCGTATCCTGCACGCCTTATCCTGTCGCAGAAATCGGCCTCTTCATAATAAAGGAAAAAGATATACGACATCATTCCGATTTTCCGTATCAAGTCCATCGGAACCATCATGGCTGCACCATGGGCATAGGGTGTGAGCCGATCTTCGTCGTGCTGCCCCAGGTCCTCCTCTTTATACCCATAGGCAAAATTCCTGATTGTAATTGGATTCATTGATGTATATCCGGCATACTGTATCGTATTCGGTGTGTGAAAAAACCTGATTTTGGGTGTAACAGCACCAACATTCTTGTTTCCTTTGAATTTAGCAATCAGGGGCTCCAAAAAGTCAGGCCGTACTTCCGTATCATTGTTCAGAAACATCACATACTCGCCATTGGCAGCCATAATGCCCATGTTGTTTCCTGCCGCAAAGCCATAATTTATAGGGTTTTCGATGAGTACAATACTCGGATAGCGGCGTTTCATCATCTGAGGGTCATCGTCCTGAGAGGCATTATCCACCACAATCACTTCAATGTTAGGATAGGTTACTTTCTGGAGCGATTCAAGTAATTGACAGGTCACCTCGCTCTGATTATAATTTACAGTAATAATAGTCACCAATGGAAACTCCTTACTCATAGGGCCGGACGTTGGTGTATATCTCTGTTAAACAAATTTTTGAGGTGCCATCCGAGAGCATTGTGGTAAGCTTTCAGCAGGGAGGTTTTTCTCTTAACGAGGAAGGTGAAGTAATTTTTTGGAATAGAGACAAATATTAAATAAAGCAAAGCCATCAGGTACCCTAAGCCATTGGTGTTTCGCCTCATGTATAAAATCCGGCTTCTGTTCAGGTAGTAGACCTGAAGTGGGGAATAGAACCCCGTTGAAATTGATTCCTTATGATAAACCAGAGAATTATGAACGTAATAAATCTTTTTTCCTGATTCCCTGATTCGGAAGCCCCAGTCCAGCTCTTCGTAGTAGAGAAAGAAAATGTCAGCCATCATTCCCACGTCCTTTATTACCTTTCTGGGAACCAGCATTGCTGCTCCGTGGGCATAATAAGTTACGTTGTCTTGGTCGAACTGACCTTTGTCAATCTGGTTGAACCCCACCGCATGGTTTCGGACAGTTAACTTATGAATAGGAGTGAAGCCGGCATATTGCAACATATCCGGGGTGTGGTGATACCTGATTTTAGGGCTAACAGCTCCGGCATCAGGGTTCTCAACTACTTTAGCCACAAGTGGCTCCAAAAATCCGGGCTCCACTTCTGTATCGTTATTTAGTAAAAGGATGTATTCTCCTTTGCATTGTTTGATGCCAAGGTTATTTCCACCTGCAAACCCCAGGTTTTTTTCAGAACGGATATACTGAATGTAGGGATACTTCTCTTTAAGCCATGAAGAATCTTCATTGGGTGAAGCATTATCCACGACAATGATTTCAATATTCGGATAGGTAATTTTTTTTAACGAATCAAGACACTCGGCGGTGACATCAGAGTGGTTGTAATTAATCGTAATAATGGAGACTAAAGCGTAATCTTTTTCTTCCATACCTGTAGCTTTTGTTACAAAACAGCAAAAAAGAATTTTTACCAGAACAACACCTTATGGCGCAATGCCGGCGGCTATTCAGTTAAAAATACTCTCCATCCTGCTTAAAGACTCTTTCTCCCCGCTTCCTGAGGGCAATCATTTCATCATCCAGCCATGGTGAAATAAAGATAAACACCATAGAAATATATACCAGTATACCTGAAGGCATCTGTCCGAAAACACCATTACCGTAGGAAGCCCCCATCAGCCCGACCATTCCGGCGACGAGGGCACTTACTATGTATTTTAGCTCGGGATCTTCAAGCCTTACCATCACATAAAATGAACCTTTCAGAACGACATAAAACATCATGCTCAGGTGCAACATCAGACCTACAATGCCTTGTTCGGCCCAAATCTGCACATACCAACTGTCTGTGGCGATGTTAGCCAAAAATCCCTGCGGACTGAATCGCTTACCCCAGTTACCGGCAGCACCGATCCCTCCTCCGAAAGGTTTATCGGACAGGTAATCCCTCAGAATGGCTTTTGTTTGCAGACGTACCTGCAGAGAAGCATTATCTGCCGGACGGAAAGCCGTCCGCATACGCCGGATCTGTGAAATACCCTGGCCGATATAAGTATACCGGAAAAATACAAAAGCCGCCATCATTACGGCTAAACCAATAATAATAGCTCTGAAGTTTTTTGTATGAATCAGGTAAGCCAGAAACCCTGCTCCCGGAACAATGATGGCTCCTCGAGTACCGGAAATCATCATTCCATAGAATCCGGTAAGGGCCATCAAAGTAAATATAGCTTTATTGTTAAATCCTTTGAGATGTAATGCCAATATCGTCCCGACCACAAAAGCAACAGCCTGGGCGGCACCAAACTGCCCCGCATCGCTAAGGAAAGAGAAAACCCTGAGTTCACCAAAAATCACATGTGTTATTGCGCCTCCTTGGTCGAGCCAACGTTGCTCGGCGAAGTCCGGGCCTAAAACCATTTGTTGTACACCTTTTAAAGTTACCAATACCGTAAATATGGCCCATATATAAAGGAACACGTACACAAATTTTATCCGGTTGAAAATCCAGAAAGTGAGCGGAATAATTAAAAGCATATAAAGCGACATTCCACGCATAGCATAAAACCATGCCGTTCGGCTCAAAGCCAGTGGATTAAAAAACTGCGCAACGGAATACAGAAACCAGATAAGAGCTATAAGAGTGAGCTCATTTTGAGCCGCTCTTAAATCGAGTTTCTGATAAAAGTATTTAAAGAAAACCGCGATGTAAGTTAGTACTAAAACACCATCAATACTAAGACCTAACGGCACTCCGGGAACATATCTTGCCAGTCCGATAGCAGTGAAAGCAAGGATAATAACGGTGTAAATACCAATGCGTGGGTTAACAAAAAAGCGATTGAGATAAATAAGTACAGGGGGAATAATGATAAGTACGGCGGCCGTTTGGAAACCACCTGTGCTGATAAGATATCCTAAAGCTACCGCAAAAAGCAGTACGAAGATGATCATTATCGGATCTCTCAAAACATTTGCCCCTGTTTTATTTTTCGTTAGTGATGTCATAAACCATTTTGTGATGATTGTACACCCTTGTTTCTAAACTTTTTGATGTATGAAATGTAAAAGGCCAGCCCTTCGGTAAACACACTTCTTAAATGCACATCAATTTCTTTTCGAAGATAGCTATATCCAACTAACATTCCAACAATCGTCATTAAAATCGTAACCAGGGCAACACCTTGCAGTGTAAAGTAAAAACTAAACTGAGCTGCTGCCGGAAACAGGTTTTCAAATCTGATGCCTGTTTCAAAGATAAATGCAACGAGTGAAATACCCAACACATACTTCAAAGCCACAAAAATCACAAATATATCCCCCAGAATATTTGCTGAAGCCATCCAGATAACTTTATAGAAATTTTTTCTTGGCCGGTTAAGGCTGTCAAGCGCTACGCCCGTAAACCGGTCTATAGGCAACAACAAACCATAAATCGCAAAAATCCTGAATATATCAGCTGTATAGATATATTTATATCCACCCAGAATGATCACAAACTCTTCAGCAAAAATAAATCCGATGATTGCCACCGGAAGAAGGAGGTAGGTGATGGCCCCGGCATAAGTATAATAGATTTTTTTAAATTCATCCATATTTTTGTTGATGCTGGCTTTCGACATCATTGGATATGCAGTGGCCATAAAACTACGGAGCGGAATCTCGATAATCTCGGTGAGCTTCAAAGGCACACTATATAAAGCCACTCCGGTGCTTCCCATAAAGGTACTTATACCCAGGATAAAAGTATCGGAGCTCTTTAGCAGGTTAGAGCCAATAAGCGTACCTGTAGTGTATTTTCCGAAATTTAAGATGGTCTTGTTCGTTTCGGCAGATGCTTTTCCGATAAATCTAAGCCCATCCCATTGTTTCATCATTGCGAATAAACTGGTTATCAATTGAATGGAAAGATATACAACTACGATGGTAACCAAGGGGTATTTAAAAATGAATAGGTTGAAAACCAGGAAAAAGACGAAGGTAGAGGTTTGTATGATTCTTATGATGAGCACTTTTATAAAATCCTGATCAGCTTGCAGCACGGATAGTGCATTATTAAAAGGCAGGTTAAGAAAAGCCAGCAGGGGATACCAGATAAAAAACAACCGGTAGGAAGAGGTTTCAGCAAGTGCAGGAAAAGCAAAGCGGGCGAGCAAGATGATTGCAGCAATGAGTGCACTGACAATGAGGCCTATCAACCAGTTTGAACCGATAAGCCTTTTCCTTTCTTCGCCTTCAGCTCCCGACAAAAAACGGATAATAGCTGTCCTTGTAATCCCAAAACGCAGCATTTCGAGGAAATTGGCGGCTGTGATAAACAACACCCATTCACCGAAAGCATCTTTCGAAAGGGTACGTGTAAGCAACAAGAAGCTCAGGAACCCAAAAACGGCCACGGATAAGTTGGCCGTTAGGGACAGAAAGTTCTTGTTTTTCAGGACTTTTTTTATGTTTTCAATCACCGCCTATTTATTCTGCTCTTCTTCATCCTTGAACTTAATCCTCACCCTGAATGGTGCTGTAACATTTCTCTTGAAACGATTCCACGGGGTTCTTCCGGTCGAAGGAACTCCATGCAGAATTTCGTCAATAGCATATTTATCAGCTTTATTCAAGACAAACATAGGCTCTTCCTGGCTTACCTTCATAAAGTTATCCAAAGCCATTTGATCGGCCTTCTGCCATGAATCGTTCGCTTTGGATATCAATATCGAACCGTCAATCGTCTTCATCAGATCGAGCGGATAAGAATTATGGATGATAGAAGGAATTTCCAGAAGAATATAGTCGTATTCAGTATTGTCGGAACGCAATGCGGCAGAATCCAACAACTGTCTGACGTGATTAATTTCAAAGAATCTGTTGTTAATATCGTAGATGTACTCACTCTCGCCCTGATCCAGATCGTTGCTCTCTTTATAATTCATATACAGAACATTAGAATCGAATGATTCGAGCTTTTCTTTAAGGTAATGCCCAACGGTTGTTTTCCCGGCTTCAGGCTGCGTACTGAAGAGCAAAATAAAATAAGGTTTGGTAGGCTTATTCACAGACGTGTGCCGCAGTTGGAGGCTTAAGTTTTGGATAATGATTTCCGTAACACGACTGATCACGTAAGGCATGTCAACATTCTCGTCTTTGATATCCAAATCCGGGAATATGCCAGCCATAGGCAGCGAGGTGGCTTTGCGCACACGGTCTGGTGTTTTGTTCGAATTGTCGAAATACTCCAGAACGAGTATCACAAAAGCAACTAAAATAAACCCGAGGAAAGCTGCGGCCAGCATAAGGATTTTTGTATTGCTGCCTGAAACGGTGAGCGGATAATAGGGGGGATCTACTACTTTGATGTTCGATGACATCTCCAGGTTTTGCTGACGCATACGTGCCTCATTCAAACTGCGGAGCAGTTCAAGATACTCTTGCTCGCTTACATTAATCTCACGCTCAATTCGTTTAAGAGTAGCACCCAGCGGTGCGAAGATGGCATAAATCCGTTTAAATTCGTTTTTACGCTGTTGTAAAACGTTTAAGCTTGCTTTTGCAGATTCATAAATAATCACATTTTCAAGCCATGCATTAAGCAGATCGCTCACTGGTACCCCTTCAATAGATTGCTGATACATGAATAACTGATCAAGGTAGAGCTTGATTTCATCTTCAAGCCTTTGCTTTTCAAGGCGAAGCTCTCTCACACCCTGCGAGGTGATCTGATCATAATCTTCGGCAACCTGGTTAATTACCAGTTTTTCACTCACCTTCGAAAGCTCACGGCGCTTGTTGGTGATCATATCACTTTTCAGGAAAATACTGTCTTTCTTGATTAACTTGGCCTCCATCTTTTCGAGTGATGCTGCCGCAGCACGCATTTCGACCATTTTATCCTGGTAAGTTTTATCAAGTTCTTCTTTCTGCACAGCGATGGCTTCCGTCTGTTCGTTATAGTTTATAAGGTTGTTTTCCTGGTTAAAACGCAACAAGCGGTCTTCGGCATCTTTAAGTCGCTGAGCAGCTTTACGGACTTCCTCTTCAAAATACTTTACAACTTGGTCGGTTTGCCTCGCTCTCAGACTCTTGTAGTTTTGGATAAAGACCCCGGTCAGAATTTTCAGTGTCTGCTGACAAATTCCCGGATCATTGGATGAGTATGTTATCTTCACCAGGTCAGAGTTTTGCACACGGGCTACCTGCGCTCTGGAAATGGCTCCCACGCTGTAATGCGGATGACCATACTGTAATAACTCGTAAATGAAGTTGGAGTCACTACTTTGATAGTAGGCTGTCAAGTTTTCTACTGTTCTGTAAAAATCTTCCTCGTCCACGCCTGGTGGCACGATTGCATCTTTCGCTCTCCGCTCTGTAGCCTTTTCATCCGGATCGATATATCTGAATTCACTAATCACATAATCTGAATAATTCCTGATCCCTTCATCGGGTTCGGAGGACTGTACCTGTTGATTATCAGGATATTCTTTTCCTACAATAATCGTCGACCCTATACTTAACTCATCTCCGGAGAGATTATTCCAGCTCCTTAAATCATTCAGGGAAACACGATAATCGCGCGCGATGGAATATAAAGTTTCTTTTGGTCGCACAACATGATACTGATTCTGCGCGGTGTACTGATTTGAAGTTACCTTTCCTGATGAACCATCAGCGCTGATCAACAGCCTGTCTCCAACCTTAAGATTTCCACCCTGCAGGTTATTCATCCTGATTAGCTGACCTGTTGAGAGGCCGTACTGATTGGCTATAGATGAAATGGATTCTCCATAAGTGACCAGGTGATACTTGTTAGCATTTAATGTATCAGCAACTCCAATCACATCGCCCTGTCCGCCTGACTGTGATTTATTATCAGAGGTATTGTTATCGGTCGAATAGGAGATAGCCCGGTTTTTCATCCGATTCAGTTCACGCTCCATGCGTTGAATCTCTTCTTCACGTTGCCTGATTTGCTTAATTTTATCGCGCTCAGCGCCGGTTTTTCCAAATTTTACTACAAGGTCTTTTACTTCCTTAGGAACAATTTTCTGGAGTTCATTAAAGTTGTTTTGAGAGATATATTGAGCGTTTGGGGCCTCAAGACTGAGGTGTTGGGCAAGCAACCTGATGGCCGTTTGCTCTTTAGTACTTCGAGAATTAATGATATTAATAAGGTTATCGAACTGCATGTTGGTACCGTAGAAGTCAACATTTGTTCGCGACTGGGTTTCTATAGAGTAGCCTGAGGCAATTCCGGTGTAGATGGTTGTCTCAGAAACATAAGCTTTAGGTTGGTTCTGGCTGAAGAAATATACAGAAATGACAAGAATGATGGGCACTCCTATCAAAAGTAGTAGATTCGCTTTCAGTAGCCTGAAAAATTGATTAAAATCCATTATTCAAGTCCTTTAATTTCATTAAAATTCATTCCTACCAGATTTTGGAGCAAGTCGTAGGCCGTTTCAAATTCCGCACGGGCTTTCTGATATTCAATGGCTCCCCGGGTAGCAATTTCTTTAAGACGAGTGATTTCAGCAGTACCTATCTGGCCATTAACGAACTGGTTCTCAGCCATCTTCATCTGTATGGCCGTCCAGTGCTGATAGTCATTACTGATTTTGAGTATTTTTTGTTGCTGAACAAGTGTGTTGTAAAGCTCAATCACGTTAGATCTGACTTCCTTGCGATTGATAGCTTGCTGTGCCATAGAAATCTCAACCCACTTCTTCTGTTTGTTGATTCTGTTTCTTCGGTCTATCCAAGAGGTCAAAGGAAAACGGATGGCAAATGCACCGTTAAAATTCCATCGTTGCGATTCGGTGTAGGGGTAAGAAGCTGTGACGTTATTAACCCGCGATGTAATATAATCGTCAAAATAATATTGACCGTAGTTGATTTCCGGCTCAAAATAGAAATGCTCAAGATAGGCGCGCTCGGCCGATTTTACCTCATAGCGGTAATATTCTGTCCGGAGTTCTTCGTATAAAACTTCAGGACTGTTGGCGACGGCCGAATCTAACAATGCAGCCAATGGTGGCAGATAATCCATGATGTCATCACTAAGAGGATCGAAATACCTGTCGGTTGGCGACTGTGCATTTGCCGCGAACGATAAGCTTAACATTGTTATTATTAGGACTATACGTCTCATAAATTTAATTCATTTCTATATAATCGTTTGATATAAAAAGATTCCTAATCTGCAATTTACGCAAATACTTGTATCTGTTTCTAATTGCACGATTTAAAGTTATCAAAAAGTTTTGAACATCTCCATTTGTTCGCTGAGTGAGAGACCCTGTAATTCCTGAATCGGGAATTCGTGTCCCAAAATTAAACATTTTCTTTTTGGAAAAGCGCCGGAATCGTCATTAAGATGATCTTGATGTCTAACCAAAACGAATTATTCCTTGCATACTGATTGTCCAGTGCTTTTCGCTCTTCTTCCGACATTTCGCTCTTTCCGCGCTTATGCACCTGCCATAAACCTGTGATTCCGGCAGGACCAAGAAACCTTTCGCTCCATCCATCTGAAGTAAGTAATTCAGCTTCATACAATGGCAGCGGGCGGTTTCCTACAATCGACATGTCTCCCTTGATAACATTGATGAGCTGAGGCAGCTCGTCAATACTTGTTTTACGTATGATTTTCCCTACTTTGGTTATTCTCGGATCATCCTTAAATTTTACGAAGGCAGATTGCGTTTTAGAGCTTTTTTGTTTCAGATACTGGTATTCACAAACCTCCTTACCTCCAATGTATAGGATGGGAGAGCAAGGTTTTCCGAGCTTTTCACACCGGGGGCAGTGCGATTCTATTTCTGCCTCCTGCTGCTCTTCTTCCTCCTTGCTGGCGTTGTATTGGTTTAAATGTTCCAGCTCCTTCAGCTTTTTATCTGCCCCAGTGTACATCGAACGAAATTTCAGGAAGTCAAAAACATTGTAGCCTGTGCCAACCCGCTTCGATTTATAGACAATGTTTCCCTTCGACTCAAGCCTGATAGCCAATGCCGTAAGTATGAGAAGCGGAGATATAATCAAGAGAACGATTGAGGCAAATACAATATCGAAAGTTCTTTTGATGAAAGGAATTTTATATTGTTGCTGTCGTGGCTGCTCTTCCTTGGTTTTAAACTGATTCTTCTTATATTTTTTCAAAAAAGTCACCCGCTGATACAGCCTGTCAAGATCGAGCGGAACCCTGTACAGGTCATCAATTTTATTGTTAACAGCTTCCTGAAAGACCTTAGGTTCAAACTCATGTGCTACCAAAATAAAAGGAATGGCAGGATTGATTTTCTTACTTTGCATCAGTTTGTAAGTCTCAATACCGTCGATTCCAGGAATATGAACTTCGCACAACACCACATCCACCGTTTCATCTTCCGCCAGGAAGCTAATGGCTTTTAAGCTGTTTTCCTTGACCGTAATTTCAAAATCCTCACTTTCCTCGAACGGTTTTATCGTCCTTACATCCCCTCCAATGTAAAGAATGTGGTATTTTGATTGATTTTTATCCTCCATACAACAATCAATTTGCGTTCACTTCGCTATTTTCGTGCCAAATGCAATTCTATCCTCACCGCCAGCTCCTCCGGGTTGAAAGGTTTAACCATGTAATCATTCGCTCCCATTTTTAATGTTTTTACTTTTTCGGCACTGCTTTCGATGCCTGAAAGCATTATCATGGGAATATCTTTAAAATAGCCACTGGCTCTTACGTTCTTAATAAATTCATATCCGTCAAGGTTGGGCATTTGAATATCAGAAACAATTAAATCGGGGAAATTGCCTTCCTGAAGCCAGTTTAATCCTTCTTCGCCATCACTTTTGGCAATTACCTCATATTCCTTTTGAAGATAATTCTCAAGCAAAACACGTATCGTCTTTTCATCGTCTATGACCAGAATCTTTTTTTTCATGGGATGACATTTTGTAATTCCTCTTCGTATTTGGTATCAATCCTAACAAAAATAGGAATAATTCCTTACTAAGCTACGAATAACGAATAAAATATGTTTCATATCTAATATTTCTATCGCATGTTTTTACACCCGATTGTTAATAACTAATTTAACGACCATATTATCAATAAAATAACAAATACTCAATATTTCTTAAGCTGATCTTCATATGCCTGAATTTCATCGCGATATTTAGCCGCTGATATAAAATCAAGCTCTTTTACAGCTGCTTCCATTTCTTTTTTAGATTTTTTAATTGCTTCCTCTATCTGTGCTTTGCTCATGTACTGTACCACCGGATCCGCTGCTACATCCGTTTTATCAGGACCAGCATAGTATTGTGGCTTTTCTTTTTTGCCTACGCGCTGGTCAAATACTTGTTCGGTTGATTTGATGATAGGTGTAGGGGTGATGTTATGCTCTTCATTATATTTCAATTGCTTCTCTCTACGGCGGTTAGTTTCATCTATTGTCTGCTGCATTGAGTCGGTTATCTTGTCTGCATACATAATCACCAGACTGTTCAGGTTTCGTGCGGCCCTGCCGGCGGTTTGTGTCAGAGAGCGTGCAGAGCGAAGAAAACCTTCTTTGTCAGCATCCAGAATAGCTACCAGAGAAACTTCCGGCAGGTCCAGTCCTTCACGGAGCAGGTTTACACCAACAAGCACATCGATAACTCCTGTTCTGAGGTTATACATTATTTCCACCCGCTCAAGGGTTTCCACATCAGAATGGATGTATTGTGATTTGATATTCAGGTTTGTAAGGTATTTTTGCAATTCTTCTGCCATTCTCTTGGTAAGCGTAGTT
>JASMTJ010000521.1:0-2496 GCA_041694335.1 Bacteroidales bacterium | reverse complement strand
GACGATCCGATTTCATCCCTTGTTGGCTTCCCAGTAGCCTGGAAAACGCAACCTGGTAATAGCGCCGAAATACGCCTCTATTCTGAAGGAAGTTATGATTCTAATGGTCAGTTGGCATTTGAGGCTAACTCAGCCGGCCGCAAGATTAACCCAATCGTAAAATATGACTTGGAGCAAACAGCGCTTGGCCGGGCGATTCTGACAGAGATTTACTCTGACACCCGATTAATCCGGGGAAGCCAGAAAACATATCCCCATATGGTTTTCTTTAACGGTGAAGTCTATGGTTTTATCTCTAACTTCAACGAAAACTTTGTCAATAAAACCGTAGACGTTTTACCCCTCACTGACCAAAAAGTTGGACCCCAATAATTACCCAAACAACTTCGTCTATAAATCCTGAGCGACCTATGAAAAGACAGATACTCTTGCTTTCAGTCTCTTTAACTCTTATTGGCTGCGCATCGAACCCTAAAAGCGACTACAGCGATGCACTTGATGATCTAAACTCTGAGATATCAAGGATAGAAAAACTCAAGGAACAAGAAAGAATTGCAAAATACGAGTCCAGAGAATATCTATACTGCAAAGACCATGGCTGCGGAATAAAGAGGGTAAATGGCGAGAACCTTTTGCCAGCAGAGTATGAAATACTTACTCCTAGGTTTCACGCTATAGATCGTGGATATTTGGCATTTACCTATAATGAGGATGGCTCTCGATCCGGCTTAATGGACTATAACTATAAAAAGATTACGCCACCTATCTTTAATTCAGGGAAGATTCCTCCGGTAGTACAAAAAGAAGATTACATAATTTACGGAGAAACTATTGACGGCACCCCCAAGAAAGGGGTAGCAGGCACAACTGGCGTTATATTTCCACCAAAATTCCATAACATTCACCATGTTTCAAAAGACATTTTCACTTTCCAAAATCAAGAAAATGGAAAGTGGGGTCTAATAAGAAGAGATGGAAAAATAATAGTCGACGAACAGCTTGACCAAAGCGCCTATGCATACGAGAACCAGGAAGATGGGGAAACAGTATTCAAGTTCATAAACGAAGGAAAAACCTACATCGTTAATGAGTCTGGAGACACCTTATTGACTCTTGACGATTCGAAGATTAGCTTCTCCGTAAACAACAAGCTCGTATATCAAAAAAACGCCAAATACGGACTTATGACCGTTGATGGAAAAATAATTCTTCAACCTCAATTCGACGATATGTCGGTTTTTGGCACAGGTGAAGATAAATATATACACGCTGAGAAAGGCAGTCAGCATGGCTGCTATAATACCGAAACTGACACTTGGGAGAAAGTGGGCAACTATGAAGATCTAAGGTGCCCAAACATCTACTTTCATGGCGCAGCAAAGATAGGGGGGCTGTGGTATATCTACAACAAAGATGGCGAACTTGACCAGAGTCGAGGATTCGACTTCGTTGGCCCAGAGTCCATTTATGATGACGAATCCAAAGGCTATTTAAGCGTTAGTATCAACGGAAAAAATGGCATAATTGATGCGAATGGCCGAGTCGTCATACCAGTACAATACGATCGAATTGAAGGCTTTAATCCTGATGAAGAGGTTGCTTTGGTTCGCCATAAAGACAATCACGACGAAACGGTATATACGATAGTCAGTAAAAATCGACCCTTCATGGGCTCAATCAAGGGACGAGCTTGGGTAGAAGAGGTTGGCGACGATATTTATGCTTTTCACAATGGTTACTGGATAACTGCCGGCGACATGAAAGATGTAATTTACTACGATTTAAAACTGAAACGGCAAATTCACCCCTAAATTTTGCAGGCCCCTCACAGTGGCCGGTTGCCCCTAGCCGGCAACCAGCCACTGCGCAACAACCTAGATTTTATTCGCGGCTGTTATTATTAGGGGACAAGACGTACTTCGCGAACTGCTCCATGAGCACCCGCCGCTTTGAAACCGCCTGAACCAAAATAGGCGATCGGTTAACAGTTGCCTTATCCAACTGGGACAACGCGAGCTTAACGAGGTGATCTGAGACACCTGCTTCTTCTATTGCAAACGCCTTGAAAGCACGGCGCATACCAGAAGCAGTAGCAACTCTCCCGGTTTCCGGGTCAAGAAATCCTGGCCCGCCGTTTGCCAGATCCACTTCATGCACTCTCTTTATAGCATTGTTTAGAGCGCTTTCCCCCAGGAATTTCCGCCCCCTGAGCCCGGGGAATACAGCGTCAGTCTCACTTCGCGGCTGGGATTCCAGAATCTCAATCACTCGCTCGGGGATTGGTACCATGTGGTCCCAGCCATTACGCTGGTACCTGATTTTCGACGCTGGAATTCTCCATAACCTCTTCTTGATATCAAACTCACTCCAAAGCGCAGTACGGACTTCGTCCGCTCGTGCAGCCGTGAGTACCATAACCTCCAGCGCTCGTATTTGGGTTGAATCCAAACTCCGCGACACACGAAAGAACCGGGGGAGTTCTCGATAATTGATTGC
>JASMTJ010000520.1:0-4639 GCA_041694335.1 Bacteroidales bacterium | reverse complement strand
GAGGCTGGTGTTCGTTTATTTACCCCATCCCTAACCCTTCCCCTGCAAACAAGGGAAGGGAATTCGTTTTGGGTGTGATTTTGACCAGAGGTGTTTTTCGAATTACAAATTCGAAGATTAAGGAGGCGGAAATACAATTTCTGCTTAAGGTTGTATTGTATTATGGATGAGTATTTCGATATCGGTGCTGGCAGACTTGCCATCGGTGTGCAGTCAGGTTTAGCGCTAAACCTTTAGAAGGCCTTAGTAGTTGTTTTCTTAGAATCCGATGGAAATTTTATATTTTAGTCCATTCAAATAAAATCAATGACATGAAATTAAATAGTATGAAAAGATCTTACAGAATTGGTTTAGTATTTGCTTTTGTCTTTGCCTTGTCGGGATGGCAGGCAGGGCTGGCGCAGGAGGTGTTTAAGGCCTCTGATTTGCTGTCGGTGGAAAGGGCCGGGCTTTATGACTTGAGTCCTGATGGCAGCGAGATGATTTATGCGGTGTTTACGCCACGTGGATCTAATGAGGAGCCTGGAGGTATGCACCGCAAGTATTTCCGGATGAACCTGGAGAGCCAGGTGCGCACGGCGCTTTTTGAGGAAGGCATTAAAGGTGGTTCTCCGCGATATAGTCCGGATGGAGCCTATATTTCCTTTACGCATAAAAAGGATGATGGCGAAACGCAGGTATGGGCAATGCCTGTGGATGGCGGAGAGATGATTCAGCTTACTGATGCTGAAGATGGTGTAGGCTACTACAAGTGGCAGCCGGATGGCAAAGGGCTGGCGTATCTTTCTAAGGAGCCAAAAACGGATAAGGAAAAGGAGCTGGAAGAGCGGGGTTATGGCTTTATCTTCTATGAAGAGAACCTGAAAATAAACCGCTTATTTCATCTCCGTTTTGATGAGAATTTTGAAACCACCAAAAGGCAGCAACTGCTTTTGGGTGTCCATGTGTGGGATTTTGAGTTCAGCAAGGACGGCCAGTCGCTGGCTTTTACCAGCTCTGAAAAACCACTGATTGATCACCGCTATATGTTCCGCGAGCTGCAGATTCTGGATCTGGCTACGGGCAAAGTGACAAAAGAAATTGGTAACGAAGGCAAACTGGGCAACTATGTTTTCAGTCCGGATGGCAAGCACCTGGCGTATGCTTCGGCACTGAATATCAATGACCATGCGGTCAGCCAGGCATTTACCTATTCCATTGAAGAGGAAAAGGTCACGAACCACACCCCGGAGAACTTCCGCGGACACATCAGTCATGTAGACTGGAAGAATGACAAAGAGCTGTATGTTTATTCGGGAGAGGGCGTGTATCCGAAGTATTCTACCATCGACATCAAAAACAGTAAGCGAGAGGTTATTATTGACTCGGAGGATATCGGCGTTAACTTCAGTACTCCAAAAACTGCTGATGGGAAAGATTTTGTTTTTTCCGGAAACACTCCTTATGACCCTTCCAATCTCTATCATCTTGATAAGAAAGGAAATCTGAACAAGCTGACGAACCTGAATCCTGAGCTGAATGATATCGCTTTCGGGGAGCAGGAGGTAATTCGCTATGAAGCCCGCGACGGGAAGGAGATCGAAGGCCTGCTGATTAAGCCTGTGGATTATGAGCAGGATAAGAAGTACCCACTGGTGCTTTATGTGCATGGTGGACCGGAAGCGCACCATGATCATGGCTGGCTGAGCCGCTACTCCACTCCCGGACAGGTGATGGCCGGCAAAGGCTACTTAGTGGCTTACATTAATTACCGTGCCAGCACGGGCTATGGTGTGGACTTCGGTATGGAAGGCTTTGAGGATCCGGCAGGAAAGGAATTTGATGATCTGGCTGATGGCATTGAGTACCTCGTGGCGGAGTATGGTGCCGACAAGGACCGCGTGGGCATGGCCGGTGGTTCTTATGGCGGCTATGCTTCGGCTTGGTTTGCCACGTATTACACCGATTATGTGGATGCGGTATGTATGTTTGTGGGCATCAGCGACCTGATAAGCAAGCGCGGAACCACGGATATCCCGTATGAGGAGCTGCTGGTGCACAGCGGCAAGCCGCTTGAGGAGCAATGGCACATGAACCTGGAGCGCAGTCCGATTTACTGGGCGCATCAGAGCAAAACGGCAACGCTGATTTATGGTGGTGCTGCTGATACACGCGTTCATCCGTCGCAGAGCCTGGAGCTGTATCGTCGCATGATGATGAATGATCATCCTGCTGTAAGGCTGGTGCAGTATCCCGGTGAAGGGCATGGTAACCGCAGGCAGCCGGGGCAGATTGATGTGCTCTACCGCCAGATGAACTGGCTGGACTGGTATGTGAAAGACGATAAACCACTCGACGGCCCAATGCCACCGCTGGATATCAGCGATCAGTATGGCCTGGATTGGGATGAGTAGGCGTTTCTGGTGATAATTAACGAAAAGGGCTGCGCAACGTGTTGGTTGTGTGGCCTTTTTTTCTTTTTAATTGTACTTTTGGCTTCTACCAAACAGTATCCACCTTGAGGTGTGAGGCTGGTGTTCGTTTATTTACCCCATCCCTAACCCTTCCCCTGCAAGCAAGGGAAGGGAATACGTTTTGGGTTTGCTTTTGACTAGTGGTGGTGTATATCGAATTACAAATTCGAAGATTAAGCAAGCGGAAATACAATTTCCGCTTAACGGTAGGATGTTCTTTCCGTTAAATTGTTAAACAACTGAGCTGTTTGGATTGTAGATAATTACAGAAACTTAAAAACAGGACTTATGGTTTGGGACAAGAAAAATTATCCGGATTCAATGAAAAATCTTGATGAGGACGTGCGTGAAAAGGCTATCGAAATTGCCAACGCAATGATGCGCGAAAACAAAAACATGAACGAAGGACAGATTATCGCCATTTCTATGAAGAAGGCGAAAGAGGCGGTGAAGAGGTAGTGATCATTTGATTAAGTTACACTGACCATTAGACCAATAAGTAAAGGCAAGTAATCTCCCATCCGAATTAATTTATGCTCGGATGGGAGATTTAGAAATTTGTGAAACAGTGTTTATTTATTACATATCTTTAAGTTTTTCATAAGCTTCTATACTTTGTTGATGAGCACTTTTCTTTTCTTCAGAGCTTGGATTAATTCTTTCTTTCATCCAATTATAGCCAGGATTTGCATGAGAAGTCCCACTCATAAAATCATCCATATAGTCCAATCTCGTTTTTCCGGTTTTGCTCTTGCCTAACCCTCTACCGGATGCTGATATCTGACCAGGAGAGTCCATCGAATATCCCGGGCCAATATTTAAAATAATAGATCCTGCAACCCTCTTCGTAAGCTCCTTCTTTTTAGGGTCATCCGGTAGCTTGATGACCGTTTGGTTAACATAAGTGTTAACTATATCTTCTCTCTTAAATCTATCCGGACTACCTGGTGGTTCAGAAATATCTTCAACTAACCTGGCATCAGGCTGCACTACTGTTACTTTTTGTCTAAAGATTATTACACCTGTGTTAAGAACTTTAGGTGGTAGCTTTTGAGTGTTTGTTACATGACCCTTCATTTTGCTTTCTTGACTACGAGTCATTGCAGTCCCATCTGGATTCAATTGTACCGTGAATGATGTTCCTCCCCACCAATCTCGCTCACCTCTCCATTGATCAGTTTCAGAGTAGTAGTTTTTTAGATCTTTGTATGTTGGATCAATAGTACCCGGGCCATTAATCATAACATTATGATCTTGCTGACCATCGGGATCTATTCTTGACATCGGGTTTCCACTCATTGCCAAATAAGGAGTTTTATTCGTAAACTTCCCTGCTTTCGGATCCACACTCAGCCATCTTCCTACTCTTGGGTCGTACATGCGTTCTTTGAAGTAGTAGGAATTGCCTTCGCCTTTGAGGACGTCATCCTTTTCCTTGCCTTGGAATCCGTGGCCGTAAGCTCCTGTGTTGACCTTTCTTCCCGGAATCTGGGCTCCGTAAGGATAGTAACCGGTAGCGGAGACTATCTCCGGGAGGTAATCATGATTACCGGCGCTGGTGGTGTCGACCAGCTTCTTGTCGGAAACCGTGACCAGCACATTATCGAGGTGGTTGCCGATTTCATACTGCTTTTTACCGCGATAGAAGCCTACTTGGTTAGCATTCAATGCTTCCATGGTGGTGTCGGGCGAGGATGTTCCAAGCCTTGACATACCATGAATGTAATGGTTAGTCAGGTAGGTGCTGTCCTCATCCGCATCGTAGGTGTATTTGGCCAGCAGTTCATTGTTTGCGCCCCGCACATAGCTCACCACTTTTGAGCCCGAATCACCGGTGGGCAGGTAGTCTTTCATCACCCGGAATCCTGTGCCGTCGTAATAACTGTAGATACTGCCGTATCCGCGCTTAACCACGCTCTTCACTTTGTCGTGGCGTGCCCAGCGCACGTTTTGCAGTCCTTCTGCTAGGTCCTGCGTCAGACGGCCCTGTGCATCATAGCGGTAGTTGCCTGAACTTTGGTCGTCAATATCATTGGGGTACTGTCCGTCACCCACCTGGTCCTGAATGTGATCCAGGCGGTTGTTTCCATTCTGATACTGATAGGTTAGCTGGTCCATCAGTCCGTTGTTACCCTGACGTGTGACGTCGATCAGGTTGCCGTTGGCATCATAAGAGTAGGAAACAT
>JASMTJ010000519.1:0-1919 GCA_041694335.1 Bacteroidales bacterium | reverse complement strand
AGAAGGCCGGGATGGGAGAATTTGACTTTTCCGGATTTAAGTGTGGCCACAAAAAGATTGAGTGCCATATTCTGGGCTCAGGCTGGAGCTTAAACTCTTCTTTCTCAACGATTGATTTTGATAAGGCATTTATTATAGGTTTTAATTTTTCTTTTTTGAAGTGTGTGGACCCGGATCTACATTTTATTGAAAATGCTTCTTTGAAGAATGAAATGTTCTTTGATAACTCGTTAGATCACTACTATGCATTGCGCAAGCTTGAAGTTTTTAAAAAAACAATTGTAGTTTTTAAGAATCTTTCAGAGTTCAAGAACTCTCGCCGGTTAATTCGATTCATGTATAGTGATAAAGCCTTATTTGTTCGAGATAGACACTATAGGATTTTTGGGGGCGACGAGATTAACTCCGTAATAAAAGATATGATGCGTTATAAGAAGGGCGTCCCTCAAGCGGTATCGAGTATTATCTCACTGATTTTCTTGGCGCGATTGATGGGCTTTAAAAGAATCATCGTACACGGGCTCGATTTCTGTGGCCCCCATTTCTACGGAAAGGATCTAAAGAAAGTTATATATCATGACTATGATTTTTCAGAGGTTGGCTTAGATCGAACCTATCAAAATGATTCTGATCAGCATAAAACAGCATCTGGTGAGAACGGTGTTGGTGTAAGGGAGTTGCTTTTGAGAATCAAAAGGTACTTTGCTGATTCCGGTGTGGAAGTAATTGCAGCTACCGAGTTATCTCCCTCAGCCCAAATTCTTGGTGCCAGAATGAATGATTAACCCACTCCGGGTGTACGTTCGAGGGACTTTAGTTTGTTTACCTGAACAGCTTTTAATTCTCTGCTCACCGGTAGTAGTCGGAATGGTTATGGTCGATGCTTTATTTGATATTGTTTATTTTTAATCTTTCAGGTTTTTTGTTGTTCCGCTTTTTTTGTGTGTCGTATTTCGAAGATTATTTAACGGTAATTTGCCTGAAGGTGAAGCGGTTTGAAAGTATCGATAGTTACTGTTTGCTTTAATAGTGGTCGCACAATTGCTGGAACACTTAGTTCTGTTTTAAGGCAAACTCATGATGATATAGAGCATGTCATTGTTGATGGTGGATCCTCAGACGATACAGTCGATATTGTCAAGAAGAGCCTTCGCTCTGGAGATGTCTTTATATCGGAGCCCGATGAGGGGTTGTACGACGCCATGAATAAAGGTATTGGTCTGGCGACGGGTGATATAGTGGGGATACTGAACTCCGATGATTTTTTTGAGTCGAATGATGTGGTTTCCGCGGTTGTCGATATGTTTAATCGATTTCCCGAATCAGAGGTAGTATTTGGAAACGTGATCTTCGTTACTCCTGCCAATGTGAAGAAGGTTATTCGCTTGTATAGTGCAGCGCGCTTCAGGCCTTGGAAGTTACGGTTCGGCTGGATGCCTCCGCATCCTGCTACGTTTGTTAGGAGGAGCGCATACGATAAAGTCGGTAAGTATCGTCTTGATATGCGCATTGCCGCTGACTATGACATGTTCGTTCGCTGGTTATTGGTGGCGGGCTTGAAATGGAAGTATCTTAACAAGGTTCTGGTACGCATGCGCGCCGGCGGGGTTAGCACCAGCGGTGTCAAAAGTAGCATACGGCTGAACCGTGAGATTGTTCATGCTTGCCGAGATAACGGGATTTATACCAATCTATTGTTCGTCTTAAGCAAGATCCCGTTCAAGTTGATGGAACTGATTAGGCGGCCCAAGCAGTGAATAAGGAACGGGTATTGGTGACCGGTGGCTCAGGGTTTGTGGGCAGCGCCGTTGTAAAGCGTCTGATGGAGCAATCAGACCGTTATGACGTGGTCGCGGTAGGTCGCTCTGGGACTTTTACAGAAACTGATGGATTCCGGTTTGTTTCCGGCCTTGAGTTGA
>JASMTJ010000518.1:0-2781 GCA_041694335.1 Bacteroidales bacterium | reverse complement strand
ACATCATCGACGGCAAGGTGGTGCGCCTGAAAAAAGGACTTTTTACGGAGAAAACGGTTTATGACGATTCGCCTCTTGAATACGCCAAGGCCTTTGAGGAGGCAGGCGTAAAACGCCTGCACATGGTTGATTTGGATGGCGCCAAGCATGGCCGTCCGCAAAATCTTGAAATCCTTGAGCGGGTAGCTTCCGGCACTTCGCTCGATATTGACTTTGGTGGCGGCGTCCGCGACATTACCGATGTGGACAGGGCGCTGAAGGCCGGCGCAAAGTATGTGAATGTAGGTACGGCAGCAGCCTCCTTTCAGCAGGCCGGCATTTTCCAGACCTGGGTCAATGAGTATGGTCCCGACAGGTTTATCCTTGCCGGGGATATCAAAAACGGGAAGGTGGCCACCAGCGGATGGCAGCAGGATAGCGGCCTGGATGTTGACCGCTTCATCGGCGGGTATGCCACCATGGGCATCCGGCAGGTGATGGTGACCGACATCTCGCGCGACGGCACCCTTTCGGGGATGAATCCGGGGTTTTATGAGGAGATTAAGAATAACAACCCCGACATTTACCTTATTGCCAGCGGCGGACTCAAGTCGATGAAGGAGCTGAAGCCGCTGCAGTTTGCCGGCGTGGATGCGGTCATTATCGGAAAGGCCTTCTATTCGGGGAAAATCACCATCAAAGACATCAAAAACTATTTAAACAACTGATCATGCTGGCAAAAAGAATTATTCCATGCCTGGATATCCGTAACGGGCGCACCGTAAAAGGGATCAACTTCGGGAACATCACTGATGTGGGCGATCCGGTGGAGATGGGACAGCTTTATTCGGAACAGGGCGCGGATGAGCTGGTGTATCTCGACATCACCGCCACGCACGAAAAGCGTAAAACCCTGCCGCAACTCGTTAACCGCATTGCGAAGAATCTGAACATCCCGTTTACGGTGGGCGGCGGCGTGAGCGAACTTCATGATGCCGAGGTGCTGCTCGAAAACGGGGCCGACAAGCTGTCGATTAACTCGGCGGCGGTACGTAATCCCGAAATTATTACGCAGCTGGCACAGCGCTATGGCAGTCAGTTTGTGGTGGTGGCGGTGGATGCGCGGCTGGAGAACGGCGCATGGGAAGTGTACGTGAACGGCGGACGTAAATCCACCGGAAAAGAGCTGTTTGAGTGGGTGAAGGAGGCGCAGGAGCGCGGCGCAGGGGAAATCCTGTTTACCTCAATGAACCACGACGGCACCAAACAGGGCTATGCCGTGGAGGCGCTGAAGAAGATGAGCGCGATGGTTTCCATTCCGGTCATTGCCTCGGGTGGCGCCGGAAAAGAGGATCATTTCAAAAAGGTTTTTCAGGAAACGGATACAGAAGCCGCACTCGCCGCCAGCATCTTCCACTACAACGAAATACCCATCCCCATCCTGAAAAAGTATTTGGATGAAGAGGGGGTGGCCATTCGAAGAAGTGTTTAAGTGCTTATGTGTTTAAGTTGGCGGTTGGCAATTTCGCAGTTGGCAATATAATATGAATTCAGAACAATATATTTATAAGATTAAACAAAACTAGCAGATTGAATAAGTGTCGTTTGGTGCAAAATGGTGGTTAGTAAAAATTGCCAACTGCCTTTTGCTTTTTTGCCAACTACAATTAGTAAATCCGCGTAATCAAAAGACAATGGTGATAGATTTTAAGAAAGAAAATGGATTAGTACCGGCGATTATTCAGGATGCGAAAACGATGCGAATCCTGATGCTGGGATATATGAACAAGGAAGCGTTGAAAAAGACGCAGGAGACGGGGAAGGTGACTTTTTACAGTCGTTCGAAGCAGCGCTTGTGGACGAAGGGCGAGACGAGCGGGAATTTTCTGCATGTGGAGGATATCAAAACGGATTGCGACAACGACGCTTTGCTGATAAAGGCCATCCCGGAAGGAAATACGTGTCACCTCGACCGCTATAGCTGCTTCGATGAGCCGAAGGAGAAGGATATTGCTTTCCTGTTAAAGCTTCAGGAAACCATTGAGCAGCGAAAAGCAGAGATGCCGGAAGGTTCTTACACCACCAAGCTCTTCAGGAAAGGCATCAACAAGATAGCGCAGAAGGTGGGCGAGGAAGCCACCGAGCTGGTCATCGAGGCCAAAGACGATAAGGATGATCTCTTCCTCAACGAAGCTGCCGACCTGATGTACCACCTGCAGGTGCTGCTGACTTACAAAGGCTTTTCGATGCAGGAGGTGACCCGGGTGCTGGAGGAAAGGCACGGGGGGTAGAAGTACCTAACAGATCTGGATGGATTAGCCATATGAACAGATATTTAACGTATGGTTTGCAATAAGATATAAAATTGATTAACTTAGTGGATCACTGAAAAGTTAAACGAATTGTTCACACCCAGTGAAGTGATACAATCCGTAAAATTTGGAGGTGGTGACAAACCAGAACTGATATTATCATCATTATCGAAATGGAATTCACACCTCCTGGGATTTTTTCTTAAGTAAAATAAATTGCTTCGGTATCCGGAAGCAAAAATTGACCCCCCAAAATAAGGTTTAAACGACTTAAAGGATGACAAGCAGGAAGATAATACCAATGCAGTTGAATATATTGCTCTTAATAGATAGCACCTTGTTTTATATTGATCAATTCAAATTTGTATTATTATGAAAAAATTAAAAGTCTTCACTGCTTCCTTGTTATTACCCTTCATCATCACTGCCCAGACAATGCCTGATACAATCTGGACAAAGGTATACGGCGGAAACGACCAGGAAGAAGCAT
>JASMTJ010000517.1:0-6651 GCA_041694335.1 Bacteroidales bacterium | reverse complement strand
GTGAATACGGTTATTGCCGACGACCCGCACCTGGATACACGTCTTGAGCGTGAAGCGCGAAATCCGGTTCGGATAATTGCAGATACTTCAGCCCGCATTCCGATGGATGCTTTTGTAGTAAACCATCCCGAAAAGGCAAAGACAATTGTTGCGCACACAAAAAAAGCATCTCCAGAAAAATTGAAAATACTCCGGGAAGGTGGTGCAGAAACTATCGAAACGAATGCTTTTGAGGGAAAAGTAGACCTTCAGGAACTGATGTTGAAACTGGGGGCGCAAGGGGTTGACGGTATCCTGCTCGAAGGGGGCGGAGCACTAAATTATTCTGCCTTAAAGCAAGGAATTGTTGATGAAGTTTTTATGTTTGTGGCACCAAAGATGGTTGGAGGTGACCATGCTAAAACTCCGGTTTCCGGAAAAGGCGTGGATGTGATGGACCAGGCGTTTAATATCGCAGATATGAAAACCATGAAAGTGGGTGAAGATTTGATGATAAGAGGAAAAGTAGTTTACTGATGTTTACAGGAATTATTGAAGATAAGGGTGTTGTGGAGATGGTGAATCCGGGCGAGAAGTCGGCTGCGTTAACAATCCGTTCAGAAGAGATTGTCTCTGACCTGAAAGTGGGCGACAGTGTGTCTGTTAATGGAGTCTGCCTGACTGTTACCACCTTCGATAAATCGAGGTTTACGGTGGATGCGGTTCCCGAAACCATGTCACGATCAAACCTCGGAATGCTCAAGGCGGGAAGTAAGGTAAACCTCGAACGCGCGCTACAGGTGGGTGGACGAATGGGCGGACATATGGTGAGCGGCCATGTGGATGCTCAAGGCGAAATCCGAAGTATAGAAAAAGATGAGAACGCCGTATGGTTCACTATTGGGATGGACACAGTGCAAATGAAGTACCTCATCCCGAAAGGATCAGTGGCGGTAAATGGTATTTCGCTCACAGTGGTGGATGTGGAGACGGATAGTTTTACGGTTTCTGTGATACCACATTCTTTAAGCGAAACGACGCTGAATGAATTGAAAACCGGAGATAAAGTGAATATCGAAGTGGATATGACCGCAAAATATATCGAACGGTTTCTGGCTTTCAGAGAGCCAGGAGAAAAAAAGAAAGTGTCTATGGATTATCTGAAAGAAAACGGGTTTGCGTAAAGAGGCTCAATAAATGGATGATCAAAGTGACATACTGATTAATCGGGCAAAGCCTGAGATGAATCTAAAAGCACACGAGCAGGGTCAAATTTTATGATTGAGAATCTGTCTTATAATAATTAAAAGAGATGACTGAGTTTAACACGATAGAGGAAGCAATTGAAGATATTCGCCAGGGGAAGATGGTGATTGTGGTTGATGATGAAGACCGGGAGAATGAAGGCGATATTGTGATGGCTGCCGAGAAGGTAACTCCTGAAGCGATTGCCTTTATGGCCAAGCAGGGCGGAGGTCTCATTTGTATGCCCGTCGAGCAGTCGCGACTTGAGGAGTTGAATATTGAGATGATGGTTCGCAACAGCACCGACAAAAAACAGACGGCTTTTACAGTTTCTGTGGATGCGGCGGATACCAGCACCGGGATTTCAGCTTATGAGCGTGCCCACACCATTCTAAAAATGATTGATCCGGATGCGGGTCCGGACGACTTTACCCGTCCGGGACATATTTTCCCGCTGGCCGCTAAGCCTTATGGTGTGCTTGAGCGTGCCGGACATACGGAGGCCGCTGTCGACCTTTCATCCCTTGCCGGATTCAAAAAAGCGGGTGTTATTTGCGAGGTGATGAATGATGATGGAACAATGGCAAGGGTTCCCGACCTTTTCGCTTTCGCGGAAAAGTTTAACCTTAAGATGATTACTATCGAAGACCTGATTCGCTACCGAAGAAAATCAGAAAGCCTTGTGAGTAAGGTTACAGAAACCAACCTCCCAACGAAATTCGGAGATTTCAAAGCGGTCGGTTTTGAGAGTAAAGTGAGCGGAGAGCACCACCTGGCACTTGTAAAAGGAGATATCAGCGAGGAGGATGAAGTGTTGGTCAGAGTGCATTCTGAATGCCTGACCGGCGATGCGCTGGGCTCGCAGCGCTGTGATTGCGGCGACCAGCTCCATGAAGCTATGCGCCGCATCGATAAGCTTGGAAAGGGTGTAGTGCTCTACCTCCGCCAGGAAGGTCGTGGTATTGGGCTTATCAATAAACTCAGGGCCTACAGCCTCCAGGACCAGGGCTTTGATACCGTGGAGGCCAACCATATGCTGGGCTTTAAAGCCGACCTCCGCGATTATGGTGTAGGAGCGGAAATGTTAGCCTCGCTCGGAATAAAGAAGATGAAACTGATGACCAACAACCCTCTAAAAATGAAGGGGATTAAGGGTTTTGGACTGGAAGTGACAGAGCGTGTGCCTATTGAGATGACCTGTAATGAAAAGAACGAGTATTACATGGCTACAAAAATGGAAAAGATGGGACATATGCTGCACGTTAAAAAGCTGAATCAATCACATTTAAAATAAATAATCATGAAAAAGATAGAAGGAAAACTAACAGGCAAAGGTCTGAAGATCGGGATTGTTGTGGGCCGTTTTAACGAATTTATCAGCGGTAAGCTGCTCGAAGGCTCTCTTGATGCCTTGCGTCGTCATGACACCTCTGAGGATGACGTGGAAGTGGCATGGGTGCCCGGTTCTTATGAGATTCCGTTGGTGGCCAAGAAAATGGCGGCTACTGATAAGTATGACGCCGTCATTTGTCTGGGTGCGGTTATTCGTGGTTCTACACCACATTTCGATTATGTGGCCAATGAAGTGGCCAAAGGGGTGGCGATGGTCGGACTCGAAACCGGCAAGCCCGTAATCTTCGGGGTAATCACAACCGACAGCCTTGAGCAAGCCATCGAACGTGCCGGTACGAAATCAGGAAACAAGGGCTTTGACGCCGCCATGTCGGCCATCGAAATGGCCAACCTGATGAAAGAGATTTAAACTGATAAAGACATCCTTTCAATAAGAAAGGCAAAGAGACATGCCTTAGCGCATTGCTCTTTGCCTTTTCTTTTTATGCATATCCTGCGAAAGCAAGTTTGTTTTATTACAATTGAGCCTATGTTTTATTTAGATTAACCTATTTGACAAAATTGTCCTAATCAGATTAGAAAAAAGACTTGACCATATTTAAGAATGATACTGATAATCCTCTAGAAAGGTCTTGAGTTGTTGTATAGGTTGGTCTTGACCTTTTATACTTTTTGTCTAGACCATTACAACGTAAAGTCTTTAACGGAATAAAAAGAGGTCTTCTCCTTTATTGTTTCTGTCTGAACCCCTGAGTGCTTTATCGCTCTAATTGTAATGCCACGCGTTTGGATGCTGTAATTTCCTGCTTTCATAACTTAAAATTGATTTATTGATGAATACCGGATTCTAAAAATTTCTGAAGTGTAAAAACAGAAACTTCTCGTCATATTTTCAATTTCAAGTTTAAGAGAAATATCAAGCTAAAAGTCTGTTGGAATCCTGAGGAGTCTTCGCGGAGATGACTGCGGAAGCACACCGAAAGCTTTTGTTGTCAGCCGAATGCCAAAATGCCAGATAATATAAGTACCCAAGTTTAAACCTCAAAAAGATTAATTGCTGGCAGATAAAAAACGGCTTACCGTAAGGAGTTTTTTCGTATTATTACATGGCAAAACTTATTGAGGATAGAGAGGCCACATTATTCTTGAAAATGAGTGCGTTGATGATGTTTTTGTGAGAGAGACGGATTTAACAGTTTTAGCGTTCAAAATAAGGAGGAATAGACAACTAATCATTAAAACCAAATAGAAAAATTATGAAAACCAAAAGCGTTTATTTATCTGTTTTAGCGGTAATGAGCATTCTGCTGTTTAACGGAGTTACAGCCACAGCTCAGAAATTCAATAACCTTGATCCGGTGAAATATATTCAGCTCCCTGCTGAAAGTACGGATTATGGTATGGCCGATGTTTTTATTCTGGAAGAAAAAGATGATGCTAACAAGAAGCTCAGTGGGGCATTTGGCAAGCTTGCCGGAAAGTCAGACAACCAAACGGTTAAGAAAGGGCTGGATGCTTTCGCAAAGGAGGTGTTGACCAACAAGCAGGAAAAAGAAGATACCTGGAAGCTGATTCCTGATAGTTTTACCGGCGGAGCAGGCAGCGGCAAGCTTAAGGTGGTTATTTCCTATCTTCCTGATAATATGGCTAAGCCAATGAGCGAACCGATGAAGAACAACGACGGAGAGTTTGTTTTCAGTTACCGAGTAAACACGAAGATGAAACTCTACAACGACATGGACGAGTTGATTATGGAACGCGATTTTGGTGCGGTTAGTGGAATAGCCTCCTCAAAAGAATGGCCGAAAAATGCCGGTGGGTCAAAGGCTTTCGGTATTTCAATGTCGAATGATGAAGAGGATACTGAAAAGCATCCTTATCATCAGGCTTGTGTGGATGGGGCTCTTGAGCATGCCCAGCGCGTGGTGTACGGGATGTATGGCGTAAAAGAGTTTAAGATCCCGATGCACGTGATGTGGGCCAAAAGCGAAAAAGATACGAAAGATGTGGCCAAGGATTATGAGGATATACTGAAGGACAAAGAAGGTGTGGTGCTCAGTACAGAAGAGATGGGCCAGATGAAGGCACTGGTTGAAAAGTGGGAAGCTTTGCTCGGAAATGTGGATAAGGACGAGAAATGGACGGTGCATTACAACCTGGCAGCAGGTTATGGCTGGATGATCAACCCTGAAAAGTCGAAAGAACACATTGCCAAGGTGAAAGAGCTGAACAAGGAGATTTTTGACAAGATAGCCAACAGTTCAGGCAACTGGGGCACTAAAGATCTGAAAACGCTTGAAGCCTACAACAGCCTGCATCCTTTTGCAGAGTATTATGCCGCAGGTGTAAAAGCCAATCCCGACTATTTCAAAACATCAGAAGCTGCACCCGGCGAACTTCCTTACTTTGCTCCCGGAGTGTCGATTGCAAGAAGTATTATGATTTCAAAACAACTGGGACTTCCTGCTATCATGCCTGTGCACCCAAAGGAGTTTCAGGTAGATGTGAGAAAGGCCGATGGTGTTATCAAAGGTGATGGACAGGAACTGGCTTCATTGTCATACAGTTACAGCAAGGATAAGTTCGAATCATTGAAAGTGAAGGGTGAGAATAAGTTTGATAAACTAAAAGCTGAATATGGTATTCCGGATAACAGCAACGCCCATACGCAAAAGCATCGTTTTAATAATTCTTTTGGAGATAGTAAGTATGTAGGAGATGTACATCGTGATAGTGAAAACGAATTCAGGTATCACGGAAAACTTGAGGTTGGAATGCCATTCCCGATGTTTGAAACAGATGATATCAGCCAGGAATTTGAATTCCAAAAAGGATTTGGCCCGGAGTTTAAAGGTCGTTTAGGTCAAAATTATGGTTTTCAGAATGGTAACATGAAGGTGACCACTGAAAATGGCTTTTATAAGGAAGTTGCTATAAGCAGTACATCAGATTTTGGCTTCGTCAACACCATTGAACAGGAAGAATACAAAGTTGAAGTAAACTGTAAAGATTATAAAGAAACCTTTACGGTTACAGAATTCGATAAAAACGGATATCCATCAAAGATAGAAGCAAATTATGTACTAAATGATGCCTGGCTTTATGTTTGGGCCCATATTAAGAAAAAATTTGGAGAGGAAACCTCCAAGGAAAGCTCCAGACAACGTGCCGCTAACCGTGAAACTGAGCCTAAGGCCAAAGAGCTTATATTGAAGTTAGCAAAATCGAATGGCGCAACCGTTGAAAAAGGATCATCTGAAAAATACTTTACCTTAAAAATGACTAAAACCTTTGACGTAAGTGTGGAAACAAACGATAAAGGTATGTGGACAAAAATCACCATTGGTGATTATGAACTGAACAGGGAAATTAAATAAGCTTTCTTTTTCAGAAATTCTTATGACCGGTCATGGAAACAAATCTGTGGCCGGTTTTTATTTTTTGAGGTGTAAAGAAGAGTACTTATGATAATATGCATATTATCAAATCAAAAGAAAACTACAAAGATACAGTTTGGCGGAAGCTCTGCTTCCGCTATTATATTCTTCCAGCCTCGGGCTGGTTTCATCGTTAATTATGAATCTTTGGACTATTTAAAAGCCAGAGGCTTTCGAGATATTACAGCGGAAGCAGGAGCTTCCGCCGAACGCTAAAATGTAAGAAATGTAATAATACTTAGGTTAACAGCTCAATTGTTTTTTTATCGAGAATGTAATATTTTCACAAAAGTGTTACTAACCGGGTAAGTATGTCGGAATTCAAGCAAGTCATAGAGGAGTATTATCCCATTTTATATAAAGTGGGTCGCCTTTACAGCGATAACCAAAGCAGCTTTGACGACCTGTACCAGGAGATGTTGATTCAAATCTACCAGTCGCTCAACAATTTTGAGGGGAAATCAAAACTATCAACATGGATTTACAGGGTGGCTTTGAATACGGCACTTACCTACCGCCGAAACGAAAAGAAGAAGAAACGGGAAGTACCTGATGAAACCATTGGCTCATTTGAGATGGAGGATGAGGCAGGAGAGGAGACCCGGCGAAGGGAAAAACAAATTGAACTGCTTTACAG
>JASMTJ010000516.1:0-13776 GCA_041694335.1 Bacteroidales bacterium | reverse complement strand
AGTAAGAAAGGTCCTGAACCCACCGCTGCTGAAATTGGGGAGGCGCTGAATAACAAGATTGACTTTATCTCCGGATTTAACGTCATTAAAGGTTTTCTGAACGTTTCTTTAGCTGAAAGCTACTGGACTGATTTCCTGAAAAAGGAAGCGGTAAATGATACGTATGGTTTTTCGGAGGCGGCCAAAAATGATGCTCCGGTTGTTATCGAATACAGTTCTCCTAACACCAATAAGCCTTTGCACCTGGGGCATATACGCAATAACCTGATAGGCGACGCTGTGGCCCGGATTCTCAAAGCAAACGGCCAGAATGTAGCTAAAGTAAACCTCGTAAACGACCGCGGCATACACATCTGCAAGTCGATGCTGGCCTGGCAAAAATGGGGCGAGGGAGAAACTCCTCAGAGCTCCGGTATGAAAGGCGATCACCTTATCGGGAAATATTATGTGATTTTTGATCAGGAGTACAAAAAGGAAATACAGCACCTGGTGAATGGGGGGTTGGAAGAAGATAAAGCCAAAAAGGAAGCCCCGCTCCTGAAAGAAGCCCAGGAAATGCTTAAAAAGTGGGAGCTAAGCGATGAAGAGGTCATGGCTTTGTGGAACAAAATGAACGGCTGGGTTTATGAAGGCTTTGATGTGACTTACAACCGTATGGGTGTTTCTTTCAACAAGGTGTATCATGAATCGAAAACCTACCTTCTCGGGAAAGAAATCGTTCTGAAAGGTCTTGAAAGCGGTATTTTGTTCAAAAAGGAGGATGGCTCGGTATGGGCCGACCTTTCTGATGAAGGGCTGGATGAAAAACTGCTGCTGCGCGCTGATGGTACTTCCGTTTACATGACCCAGGACCTTGGCACAGCCGAATTGCGCCACAGTGACTACCATCCGAAAGAGATGATTTATGTGGTTGGAAACGAGCAGATCTATCATTTTGATGTGCTGAAGAAGCTCCTGAAAAAGCTTGGTTTTGATTGGTCTGAAAAAGTAAAACACCTGTCATACGGCATGGTTGAATTGCCTGAGGGAAAAATGAAATCCCGTGAAGGAACAGTGGTGGATGCGGACAATCTGATGGATGAGATGTTTTTGGCGGCAAAAGAAACCACCACAGAGCTTGGAAAGATAGAGGGATTGTCTGAAGCACAGGCCAATGAGCTCTTCGAAATGATTGGGCTTGGCGCACTGAAATATTTTATCCTGAAGGTGGATCCGAAGAAAACCATGACATTCAATCCGCAGGAGTCCATTGACTTAAATGGCAATACCGGCCCGTTTATTCAGTACACCCATGCCCGTATTCAGTCGGTGCTGCGTAAAGCGACTGAAAAGGGTGTGGATATGAGGTTTGAAGGATCGCTTGCTCTCCACGCACGTGAAAAAATTCTGATTAAGAGGCTGTATAATTTCCCGAATATTGTGAATCAGGCTGCGGAGACTTACAGTCCGGCTCTGATTGCCAACTATGTTTACGAGCTGGTTAAGGAATACAATCAGTTTTATCATGATGTGCCTATCCTGAAAACGGAAGACCAAAACCTGTTGGGAATGCGCTTGCAGTTGTCTGCCTTTACTGCCAAAATCATCCGCAAAGCAATGGATTTACTGGGTGTTCAGGTGCCTGATAAGATGTAAAAAAAAGAGCCCCAAACGGAGCCCTTTTTTAACAGTTAACCAAAAATGATAGCGGGATTGTTACCCACAAATTACTTAATAGACTAGCAGAATTCACTTAAGGTTGTGTGACCTTATTCAATTTTTATTTTTTGTAATAGTCGGTGCTCTCAAAGATTTTATCGGCAGATTGCGCTATAAATCCTGAATAAAGGTTTCCGTCTTTATCGTGGTAACGTTTTGCAAACTCATAATAGGTCACCGGAACTTCGTATTCCCCTTCCTTAAATTTCCTTTTCTGGATGGCTGCTTTTACACTCGATTGTTCCAGTAATTCCTCAGGTGTACCTTTGATTTCTCCACCAGAATCATTCAGCTTGAAGCCGTTATCTTTCAGGAACTGATTAACCTTTTCCATCGTGTCAAGCTTGTCAAGATGAGTTACACTTACGGTAAAGTGGTTGGCCCTGAAGCCGTAAAGGTAAAGCCAGGCGGCGTATTCAGATTCCTCTCTGAGCTTTTGGTATACTTCATATGAAGGCTCTTTTTCCCAGGAATTGCCTGAATAAATGAGCTCTTCGGTGGTCAGGATATTTCTCGGGATTTTATCCACGATTTCCTTCACTTTATTTTGAAGATACTCGCTAAAGTCACCGGTAATCAGCTGTGAAATAAATACTCGCGGTGCGTCCCGGAATGTCTTGTGTTCAAAATGCTTTGCATAAAGATGCTTTTTCTCAAAATGATAATCACCTTTAAATTCATAACCGGCATTGATAAACCACTTCGCCAGCACATCAATATTCACTCTGTCATCGTCAAATGTTCTGAATGCGATGTGGTCATTTACAATAGGTTTGCCCTCTTTTTCCTTAAAGAGATCATGTATTTCTTTGGCCTTAGGGTTTTGTCGCGTGTAATCTTCCCAAAGGTGATCGAAAATTCTTTGTGCTTCTTTCATGTTTAGTTGAGTTTTTGATTTGGTAAAAAACAACGCTAAAACATGAAGGTTCAAATTAATCCTGCTTCTAGTGATTTTTGTTTAACATTTATTAAGAGCGAATCTAAATAAAAAGACAACAATGAAAGGGAGGTGCCCGTTTTCACGTTGAAATCAAAAAGAAAAGAGTTATGAATATGTTGAGAAGATGGGTTTTTCTTTTAGCAATTGGATTAACAGTACCATTCGTACTGACAAGTTGTAATGATGATGATGAAAACGACGACATGAAAGCAACGGTCAACTTTAAGATGACGGATGCTCCTGTTGATAACAGCAGCGTAGAAGCTGTTTTCGTGACAGTGGCTGATCTGAAAGTAGACGGAAATTCAGTGGATGGATTTCAAAAACAAACCATTGATTTGACAGCTTATCAGCAAGGGAATGCTAAACTGATGGCTTCAGATGAATTGGATGTGCAATCCTACAACAATATTTCATTAGTGCTTGATTACGAAAGTGATGAAACGGGTAATTCGCCTGGTTGTTATATTATCACAGAAGATGATATGAAACACAATCTGAATGCAGGTTCTCAAACACAAGGAGAAATCACTATCAACGATGGTTTTGATGTGCAATCAGCAACAGAAAACAATGTTGTGATTGATTTCGACCTTCGCAAATCTATAATGAGTGGAAATGAAACGCATTCTGAAAGCGACTTTTCATTTGTAACGCAGAGCGAAATGAATAATGCGCTCAGAGCTGTAGTTGAAAGTGAGTCTGGTTCTATTGAAGGACAAGCGAACAACGAAAGCAATTCTGAGGGCCACATGGTGGTGTATGCTTACCATAAAGGAGAGTATGACAGCAGCACCGAAACCTCAGGACAAGGAAGCAGCAATGTATTGTTTGCCAATGCTGTTACCAGTGCAAAAGTTGAAGGTGATGGTTCATACAAACTAAGCTTTCTCCACGAAGGAGAGTATGAACTTCATGTAGCCAATTACCAGGAAAACACTGAAGGCGAAGTGGAGTTTCAAAGCACCATGGAGGCCAGCAGCACTACTTCAGGATATATACTTGGCGGAATTATGGTTGAAGCCAATGCACAGCTAATGATTGACTTACTAATCTCAGGAATATTTACCAAGTAAAGTATTTCACTGCGGATCCGGAATAGACCGGATCTGCTATTTTAGATTTATCACCACATTTTTCAGATTTTCAAGAAATACATCCTTTGCATATTTTTCCCTCCACGGATAATGCCCACAAGCCTTTAGTCTAATCATTCTAAAATCAGACAGTTTATTCCTTAATGGGATTTCCACTCCTTCTGCCGGATGAGAGTCGAAATCTCCGTGAAACGCAACGACAGGACATTTAATTTCACGGGCATAATTCAGGAGTGTGCCTGAATGGCGAAGTTGTTGTGCTTCATCCCAAATGGATTGGTGCTGATTTGGCAGCAAGGTGGGTTTCATGGAATAGTCCGTTAAAGCACTGCAATAAGTGTCGGCACGCTCCATGAGTTCTCCCAGTCTTTTAAAGTCATTTTCCTTAATGATATAACTGCTTTTTAGTCGGTTTAATAAATCCACCGCTTCATTCTGAAGTCTGAAAGGTAGTTTTTCGATTCTTTTCTGTGTAAGATCGATATTATAATCCGGTTCGAAGGAGCCTGAAGCAATTAATACAAGTCCTTTAACCCTTTCGGGATGAAGAGCGGTAAATATCCAGGCAAGCCATGCTCCCCATGAATGACCAATAAGTACCGCTTTGCCGTCGGCTTCTTTATCCAGCAACGTATTTAACTCATTCACAAGTCCTTCAATCGTAAATGCATTCTGAAAGTGCTCTGTAGCTGGCATATCAAGTTCTTTCATCATAAGAGCCAGATCATGCAACTCTCCGACAGCACCGGGTCCTCCATGCAATAAAAAAAGATCTGTTTTTGCTTCAGTATGCTTCCGGTAAATTTTCATGAGTTGCTTAAAATTTGAAACTTATATAATTAAACGCTCTGCAAGCCAACACTACTCAAGGGTTGCGCAATCAGTGGCTTAACATATTTTAACACTAAACCACAGTGGCTTTTACCCTGCACATGTTATTTTTGCTCTGGAATCAAAATTAAGAAACTAATGGAAGCGGATATCAAAGCGTTGAATGAAAAAATAAAGCAGGAGAGTGCTTTTGTTGATATGTTAAACCTTGAACTGGACAAGGTGATTGTTGGCCAGCGCAAGATGCTTGAGCGGCTTTTAATCGGGTTGCTGTCCGATGGGCACATCCTTCTCGAAGGGGTTCCCGGACTTGCAAAAACATTGGCAATTAAATCGCTGGCCAGCGCCATTGATGCAAAATTCAGCCGTATTCAGTTCACCCCCGACCTCTTGCCTGCCGACTTGCTTGGTACACTCATCTATAGTCAGAAAAAAGAGGATTTTGAAATCCGTAAAGGACCTGTTTTTGCCAATTTTATTCTTGCCGATGAGATAAACCGTTCGCCGGCCAAAGTGCAGAGTGCTTTGCTCGAGGCTATGCAGGAGCGCCAGGTCACTATCGGAGATGAAACTTTCAAACTGCCTGAGCCATTTCTGGTCCTGGCTACTCAAAACCCGATAGAGCAGGAGGGAACCTACCCGCTTCCCGAAGCGCAGGTCGACCGTTTTATGCTTAAGGTGGTCATCAGTTATCCCAAAAAGGAAGAAGAAAAAATTATCCTGAGAAACAACATCACGAATGTGGTGCAAACCATCAATAAAGTAATTCAGCCAAGTCAAATATTAAATGCACGTGAAGTGGTAAGGCAGGTTTACCTTGACGAAAAGATTGAAACCTACATTACAGATATCGTTTTTGCTTCAAGGTATCCATCAGAATACAACCTGGCGAATTTTGAGAGCATGATCAATTTTGGAGGCTCACCCCGTGCCAGTATCAACCTGGCGCTGGCAGCCAAGGCTTACGCTTTTATTAAGCATCGCGGATATGTAATCCCAGAGGATATCAGGGCAGTAGCGCATGATGTGTTGCGCCATCGTATTGGCCTTACTTATGAAGCTGAAGCTGAAAATATTACTACAGAGGATGTAGTAAGTGAGATTTTGAATACCGTTGAAGTACCATAGGGAGGAACTACTTTGGAAACCAAAGACATTTTAAAAAAAGTAAGGAAAATTGAGATAAAGACCCGCGGACTGTCGCGTCAGATCTTTTCAGGGCAGTATCATTCTGCTTTTAAAGGAAAAGGAATGACATTCAGTGAGGTGCGTGAGTATCAGTATGGGGATGATATCCGCAACATCGACTGGAATGTGACGGCGCGTTTTAATCATCCTTACGTTAAAGTGTTTGAGGAAGAGCGTGAGATGACAGTGATGCTGCTCATAGATGTCTCAGGTTCCAATGAATTCGGAACGACGGGCCAGCTTAAAGAAAACCTGATTACAGAGATTGCTGCCGTGCTTTCTTTTTCGGCTATTCAGAATAACGACAAAGTTGGAGTGGTTTTTTTCTCTGATCAGATAGAAAAATTCATTCCACCAAAAAAAGGAACCTCCCATATCCTGCGAATCATCAGGGAACTGATTGATTTTCATCCGCAAAGCCAGAAAACAGACGTGGGTAATGCCTTGCAGTTTTTCTCTAACGTTGTTAAGAAAAGGGCCACCACATTTGTCATTTCCGACTTCCTCGACAAAGATTTCAGCAGTGCCCTAAGGATAGCAGGCAGAAAGCATGATTTGTGTGCCATCAGGATATTTGATCCAAGAGAGGTTGATATGCCGCCCATGGGTTTGGTAAAGTTTTTTGACAAAGAGTTAGGTAAAGAGGTCTGGGTAGATACTTCAGATAAAAAAACCAGGCAACAGATCAGGTCGTGGTGGATAAATAAAGACAGGGAGTTAAAGGATTTATTCGCAAAGAGCGGGATTGATGAGGCTGTGATTCGTACAGACCAGGATTATGTTCCGCCATTGGTGAAAATGTTTAAGAGAAGAGAGTCAAGATATTAGAAAGCTTTTAGTGAGTATTTAAGAAAGAAGATAAGAACCGGATGAAGAATGGAATGAAATACGGATTGCTTGTAACACTGATGTTGATGGTTACGATGGCTTCAGGTCAAAGGGCGGAGGCTGTCATAGGTAGCGATTCTGTGTTGATCGGAGATCATGTGCCACTTACGCTCACATTCAAATCACCCGATAACGGACAAGTGCAATGGCCTTATCAGCAAGACACTATCACCGGAAAAATAGAGATTATCAGCCAATCATCCGTCGATTCTGTTAGTTTGTCAGGCGGTTCGGTGGCACTTCAACAGGAATTGGTGGTCACTTCTTTTGATACGGGGTTCCTCGCCATTCCTCCTTTCGAATTTAATTATTCCGATAACAATCAGCAACAGCTTGTTAAAACCGATCCGTTGTTGCTCTATGTGCAGCCGATGGATGTGGATACTGCACAGCCCATCAAGGCCATCAAGGGACCAATGGGAGCCCCGCTAACATTTCTCGATATCCTGCCCTGGCTGTTGATAGCCTTGGCAGTAATTTTACTTGGAACGCTGATTTGGTATGTTATCTGGCGGAAAAGGCAGCAAAAACCTATCCTTCCGGTAAGAGAGAAACCACGTGATCCTGCCCACATCGAAGCTTTAAACGCACTCGAAAACCTTCAGGAGCAAAAGCTTTGGCAAAACGGAAAAGTAAAAGAATATTTCACGGCAATTTCTCACATTATCAGGGTGTACCTTGAAAGAAGGTACACCATACCTGCCGTAGAGTCTACCTCAGGAGAAATCATAGAGGAGCTTCGCAAAAAGAGTTTTGATAAGCAAGCCTTCAAACAGCTTCATGAGCTTTTCGAAATTTCTGACCTGGCCAAGTTTGCGAAATATGAGCCATTGCCATCTGAGAATGACAAAGCTTTGAATGATGCCTTTGAAGTGGTGAACCGTACAAAACCTGTTGCAACAGAGGTTGAGGAAAACAGAAAGAAAGGAGGGGGTGATGTGGAGTAACATTGAATTTGCTAATCCGTACTTCTTGTACTTTTTAATGATTATTCCACTGATGGTGGCCTGGTATGTTTTTAGAAACCGGAATCAGCATTCGGCCCTGAGAGTATCTGATTCCAGTAGTTTCAGCACTATAAAAACCACCTGGAAAGTTTATTTGCGCCATGTGCCCTATAGTTTACGAATGATTGTGCTTGCACTGCTTTTGATTGCTTTTGCCCGTCCACAATCGAGCACCAGCAAACGAAATGTTTCTGTAAAAGGAATAGACATTGTGATGACCCTCGATATCTCGAGCAGTATGCTGGCCGAGGATTTTCGCCCAAACAGGCTGGAGGCCGCCAAGGATGTGGCCCTTGACTTTATCAGCAAGCGACCCAACGACAGGGTAGGGCTCGTTGTTTTTAGTGGCGAGTCGTTTACGCAATGTCCGCTGACCACAGACCATAGCGTCCTGCAGAATCTTTTTGATGATATTAAAAGTGGGATGATTGAAGATGGTACGGCTATCGGTGATGGGCTGGCAACCTCAATCAACCGTTTAAAAGAAAGCAACGCGGTGAGCAAGGTCATTATTTTACTCACTGATGGCGTAAATAACAAAGGGAGCCTGGATCCGGTTTCTGCAGCCGAGATTGCCGAGCTGCACGGGTTAAGGGTTTACACCATCGGAGTTGGCTCGCATGGTACAGCACCCTATCCGGTGCAGGGAATGTTCGGAAAACAATACCAGCAAAGAGAAGTAAAGATCGATGAAGAGCTTCTTCAGCAAGTGGCTCAAAAAACCGGCGGGAAGTATTTCCGGGCAACGGATAAGGACAAGCTGGAGGCCATTTATAATGAAATTGATCAACTGGAGCGGTCGAAAATAGATGTCACCGAATTTCAGGAAAAGTCAGAAGAGTTTCTGCCTTTCTTGTTGTGGGCTTTTGCTTTATTGATGCTGGAGTTTTTTGTTAGAAACACAATATTAAAAACGTTGCCATAACTATGAACATGGTAAGATTAGAAAATATAGAGCTATTGCACCTGTTCTGGTTCCTTGCCGGGATGGTCGTTTTGTTTTTTATTGCTTTCAGTTGGAAAAAGAAAGCTTTGAAGCAGTATGGCGATTTCAATACCGTGCGCGCAACAATTGATCGCTTGTCTTTTTTCAGACCGAAGCTAAAATTTTTCGTTCTGCTTGTCGCGGTTGCATTTTTGGTTATGGCTGCCGTGAATCCACAAGTAGGATCCAGGCTTCGTGAGGCGGAGCGTAAAGGTATTGATCTGATGCTTGCAGTCGATGTTTCGCGAAGTATGGACGCCACAGATATCAGGCCCAGCCGCCTCGACCGCTCTAAGCAAGCCATTTCAAGATTGATTGATAAGCTGCAGGGCGACCGCATTGGCATCATCGTTTTTGCCGGAAAGGCTTATACCCAGTTACCCATCACCACCGATTATTCGGCAGCCAAAATGTACCTCTCCACGCTCAATACAGGAATGGTTCCCACGCAAGGAACTTCTGTGGCCAAAGCTATTGATTTGGCAATGGACTCTTATGGCGAGAACAGTCAGAGCAAAAGTATCGTAATTATTAGCGACGGGGAAAGCCATGATGAGGATGCTATTAATAAAGCAAAAGAAGCGAAGGAAATGGGCATTACAGTGCATACCATCGGAATGGGCCTTCAGCAAGGCGTCCCCATACCCATTATGCAAAACGGACGACGTGTTGGTTTTAAAAAGGACAGCGATGGTAATACGGTGATTACCAAACTCAATGAAAAGCTTCTGGCTGATGTGGCTGAGGCCGGTGGCGGAATTTATGTCAGGGCCAGCAACAGTCAGGCCGGACTTGAAACCATCTTCAACGAAATCAATGAGATGGAAAAGAAAAAGTTTGAGAGCCGTGTTTATGCTGATTACGAAGACCGCTTTCAATACTTTCTGGCTGTAGCCATCGTTCTTTTAGTTTTGGAACAAGTTTTATCGAACCGAAGAAGCAGGATGGCCGAAAAGCTCCGGTTTTTCTCAGAGAAAGGAGGTGAAAAATGAAATCTTTATCAGGAAGTTTCATGTTTTTGGTGGGGCTGGTGTTTACAATGGGTGCTATGGCTCAAAACCCCGGGAAGCATATCCGGGAAGGGAACGAACATTTTGAAAATGAGGAATTTTCGAAGGCCGAAACAAGCTACCTGAAAGCCCTTGAAACAGATACAGGTTATGTTGCCGGACGCTTTAACAGGGCGGATGCGCTTTATAAGCAAGAGAAATACCAGGAAGCAGCTCAGATTTTTAATTCGCTTACAGAAAGTGGTCTCACAGATAAAGATCAGGCTGCGGTGTGGCACAACCTGGGTAACAGCCTGGTGCAAGGAAAGCAATATGGTCCGGCCGCGGAGGCTTACAAAAATGCACTCAGAAAAGTACCCTCTGATCATGATACAAAATACAACCTGACGTATGCACTGGAGAAGCTAAAAGAACAGCAAAATCAACAAAAGAATCAGGATAACAAGGATCAGAATAAAGACCAAAAGAAGGATCAAGAGAAGAAAGACAATAAAAACCAGGATAAAAAGAATCAGGACCAACAGAAGCAGGATCAAAACAAGGATACGCAAGAGCAAAATAACAAGGATAAACAAAATCAGCCGCAGGATAAACAGAAGGACCAAAAGGAGAAGCAGCCTCAACCAAGAAAGATATCGAAGAATGAGGCCAGGAGAATGCTGGAAGCGCTGAAAAACAATGAAAAGCAAACGCTTAAAAAGCTAAAACGAATTAAAGCTAAAGGCCAAGAGGTGGACGTTGAGAAAGATTGGTAAAAGAAATAATGAATAATTGATACAATGAATAAAATCACTGTCATATTGCTGATTCTATTTGCGGGCCTTATGGGTTTCGGTCAGGACGTTGAATTTACTGCCGATACAAAGAGTCCTGTGAAGGAGGGTGAGCGTTTCAGGCTGGTTTACAGTGTTAATGCCGAAGGAAGCGATTTTAGGCCACCAAAAATGGAAGGATTTCGTGTATTGTCTGGCCCGAACCGCTCATCGCAATCAAGCATACAGATTATAAACGGGAAAGTGACCCGTTCAGTCAATTATGAATATTACTTTATCCTTCAGGCACTGGATGAGGGAGAATTTACTATTAAAAGCGCTACTATCACCGTTGATGGTGAGGAATACAAGAGTAATTCGCTGAATATCAGAGTGGAGAAGGGCAATACTACAACCGGCAGCACAGCGGGTCAGGCAGCTCCTGATAACCAACAAATTGAAGGGATTGATGAGGATTTTGCTTTTTTAAGGGCTGAAGTCAGTGAACCAAATCCCATGCTTGGTGAGCAGGCAATTGTGACATACAAACTTTATTACAGGGTAAATATCACTGATTACGCGATATCACAGAGTCCATCTTATCCGGGATGCTGGTCGCAGGATATTACCGATGACCGTCAAACTCCGCAGCAAACAGCAATGGTCAATGGCAAGCGTTACCGGGTGGCTGAGATTTACAAGGAAGCTATTTTTCCGCAAAAGACCGGCAAAATTGAGACTAAGCCGATGGAGTTTCAGATTGTGGCACGTGTGAAAGACGATTCACGCCGGAGCCGCGATCCTTTTGAGAGCTTTTTCGATGATTCGTTTTTCGGAGGGCGTTCTGTGAAAAGAAGTTTGACTTCCAACCCGCTCACTATAGATGTAAAACCATTGCCACAACAAGGCCAACCGGAGTCTTTCAACGGGGCTGTGGGAGACTTTAAGGTGAACAGCTCTATCGATAAAAAGCAAGTATTGGTAAATGACGCTATTACTCTGTCTGTCAATGTTTCAGGAAAAGGAAACATTAAATTGATTGATGCTCCGCAGGTTTCATTTCCACCTGATTTTGAGGTCTATGATCCAGAGGTTTCCTCCAACATCCAAACTTCATCTTTATCAGGAGTTTCGGGAAGCAAGACGATCAAATACCTGCTTATCCCGAGGGTGGCCGGAACCTTTGAAATCAAGCCACAGGATTTTAGTTATTATGACATAGATGCCGGGAAATACAAAACGATCAATCTGCCTGAATATAATATTACCGTGGAAGAAGGTGATCAGCAAGCTTCTGAGGGAATCACGATTCGTTCGGGGTCGAAACAAGATATTAAGTATCTGGGTGAGGATATCCGGTTTATTAAAACGGATTTCAAAAAGCTCAACAAACGTGGTGAGTACTTCTTTGGAAGTCAGAAGTTTTACCTGGCTTTAGCCATTCCGTTGTTAGTTTTTATTCTCATTTTGGTTATTGTGTTCGTCAACAGAAAAAGAAAAGGAAATACATTGTTGCAGAATGAACGCCAGGCAACAAAAATCGCAAAAAAGCGCCTGAAAAGTTCAAAAGAATTCCTGAAAAAGGGAGAGAGCGAAAGTTTTTACCAGGCTCTTTCTGAGGCTATCTGGGGGTATATTTCCTATAAGTTTTCTATTCCGCGCTCCGATTTATCAGTCGACACCGTTAGGTCGAGATTGCAGAATAAAGACACGGATGATGAGATTATCGATGAGTTTATAGGCGTTTTGGAATCTTGCGAATATGCGCGCTTTGCTCCGGGTGATAAAGAGAAAAAAATGGACGAGCTCTATGAACGGGCGCAGCAAATTATTGTAAAGACAGAGAAGCAGTTAAAATAAACAAAGCTTGATTAGCGAAAACAATGTTAGTATGAAAAAGTATTTAATCATAGCGTTGGTTTTAATCTCAGGTGCAGGAATATCACAAAATCCTGCGGCAGTGATAGATTCTGCTAATGCCGCCTACACTGACGGTGAATTCAGAGAAGCTTTATCGCTTTACGACTCTGTTTACCAGATGGGTTACGAATCTGCTGCTCTGTATTACAATTTGGGTAACAGCTATTTTAAAGCGGATGACATTGCCAATGCAATTTTATTTTATGAGCGTGCACTCAAGCTTGCTCCCGGAGACGAGGATATAAAAGGTAATCTTGAAATGGCCCGGCAGCTTACGCTGGATAAGATCGATAAAGTTCCGGAATTGTTTTATGAAAGATGGTGGAATAGCCTGCAAAACTTGTTTACCATGGATGGGTGGGCTTTTATTTTTGTGATAAGCTTAGTTGTATTCCTGGTTTTACTTGCTGTTTTTCTTTTGTCAAGGGGTGTTTGGCTTAAGAAAGTTTCCTTTTTTTCAGGAATTGTGGTATTCTTAGTAACCGCCCTGTCGCTTACTTTTGCAATTAAGCAAGAAAATAACCTTATCAAAGAATCCGATGCCATCGTGTTTAAACCATCGGTCACAGTAAAAGCTTCTCCTGATGAAGAGTCGGTAAACCTGTTTGTGATTCACGAAGGGACAAAAGTATACATCCTTGATAAGCTTGGTGACTGGTACGAGGTAAGAATCGACAACGGAAGTGTGGGATGGATACCTCAGCAAACTGTTGAAGTGATTTAATATCCATTCTGTTTCTTCAATTCATTTTCATTGAAATAGCTCTCTGCTTTAGGTTTTTGTTATTTTTGATCTGTCAAAGGCTGAAAGGTTGCAGTTAGTTGGTTATTTATAATCAAACTGTTTCACTATGCTTTAGACATTAAATGAGGCGATGAAACTCTCGTTTAACACTAAATCAATGAAAATACGTTGGGCCATTCTGATATTTGCATTCCTTGCTGTTAATAGCTGCGAGAACAAGCAATATCCTTATGTACCCGAAAACGTAAGAAATACGCTCGATTATTCGGGAAGAAACTACATTGAATTTCTTGAAGCTATTGTTGACTATCGTAAGCCTGAAGACAGCCTAAAGCTGGAAAGCCTGTACTATCTGATTGCTTATATGCCCAGCCACGGATACCGGACCTATTTGCTTCAGGATGAAGATGGATTATTAATCGATTATAATATCCGGGACCATGAAAATATAAAGCGAACCCTTGAAATCCGCGATTCGATTGAACAGAAACATGGCAAACTCCATTTTAACAGGCATTATTTCGGAAAGGATGTCTTTGTGGTGGAATCAGATTTTTTGGAACAGCTTGTTGATTCTGGCTTCGATACCTGGAAATCCAAGCCCTGGTCATCCATATACAGTTTTGAAGTATTTAAGAAGAAAATCCTGCCAAAGCGTTTAAATTCGGGGCCCTTAGATGACTGGATGACAATAGTGAAAGATACGTTGCTAACA
>JASMTJ010000515.1:0-1662 GCA_041694335.1 Bacteroidales bacterium | reverse complement strand
CAGGGTCGTCCTGGCGGACGACGCGCTATCCCTCCCCGCACTAGAAGTTCTTTATAGCAGAATATGTGTAAATGAGTGAGTGAGTGAAATAAAGCCCTGCTTTTTCAGGGCTTTATTTCCCCCGAATTTTCTACACACTATGTAATCGTGTGTGTAAGAAGCCTCGGTTCTCTCCGGATGCTCAGGAGGGGGTACTCATGCTTCAACTGATAACCCTCTACACATACCACCGTGCATCCGCGCCCTTTGAGGGGGTGATCCTGCCTCGTGGGTATCAGTTCGTAGCTCGCAACGTGTGAACCTGTCGACCCTGTAAGCTGTAAGCCACCAAGAGGTTCACCCCTCCTGCCCCTTATTGTATAGTTATCAAAATATAAGCATGAGAAAGTCAGAGTCCTGATAAGCGCCATAATCTTGATTTCACGTCTATTCAAGGCATTCTGAGCTCCAGTACATCAGCTGATAGGAGAACGTCATGGCGCGTATGAGCAGAACAGACGCACTGATTGAGCAGGCACGTCTAGCCCAAGGGATGACTGAGGAGGAGGCAGGGCGCGATCGAGAATTCACGGAATGGGCTAGATCGCTGCGCTCGACGATCACGACGACCGCTTTCGTGTACGGTAGCGGGGGCTTGATTATCGGAGCAAATCTACCATGGTTGTTTGGCAACTAGCTGATTGCTCATTGTTTGTTTTATGAATGACACGAGAAGGTTTAATTTATTCTTGCAAATTATTTAATCCTCAATGCCTTAAGGTAACTAAGTGAAGGTGATCCATTTTTCTTATTTTTTTAAGGATGAAAAGAAGTGAATCGAAAATCAAAATCCACGCAAAGGATAGCTATGAAAATTAAAACAAAATATAGAGGTTTGCTTTTATTGCCATTAATTTTCACTGTCGGATTTTTTTCTCAGAGCCCATCTTATGCCAGAGATGATTGCAGTGAAAAAAATTCAGAGGTTTGTGATCAAGCACAAAGAATAGCTTCTAGTTCGGCCCCTCACTTTCCGATGAGGATAAACCAAAACACTGTCATACAAACAGTATATGCATCCGGGAGTGCCGTGTATTTAAATGCAAGATTTGATTATAACGAAAGTGAAATGAGAAATGCTTTAGAAGTGGCTGGAAAAAGTGAAGAAGAGACTATTTCTGCAATATCGAGGGTTGCGAAATCCAGCATTTGCAACCCATCATCTGAAACCTATAGGTTCGTAGCCTCAGGCGGGACAATAATATATTCATATTTCTTTATTGACGGAAATAAATACTCCGACATAGAGGTGAATAGCTGCTAAAAATCACGGATATCGAGTCCTTAATTAACCATGCAAAACGGTCATTTTCTTTGCGCTCGTCGACCGCCCCTCCAGGCCTTTGGAGGAGCGGCTATGTGTAAAGAAACCCGCAAACATTTGTACGTACAGAAATAGTACGTTTTTTCTACGCACAATGCCTCCTTATGGGACCCGCTTGTTGAGTCGGCACATCCCCCTCCGGGTCGGAGCCTATCAGCACTTATCAAGTTGTCAAAATAGGGCTTTGCTTCGTGTGGTACGACTCCCTCAAAAGCCTAGGCAGTGAAACATGCCGTCGAGCGGCAGAAGCCTGGGCGAGGATGCTTGCGGTCGCCGCCTCCCGGTTCCCGATCAGCACG
>JASMTJ010000514.1:0-7172 GCA_041694335.1 Bacteroidales bacterium | reverse complement strand
GGTAGTTCATACTTTCGAACCATTGAGCGATACCTTCCATATTTTTCCATTTATTGACCGCCGGCATGTAAAAGCCATAGGCCAAAATAAGCCTTAAAAACAACAACGACAAATCTTGTAATGAATCAAATTTCTGTGTGATTTTTCTAATTTTCTCTAACATGATATTTTATTTTTTGATTATTCCTGATACTGCTTCTAATTCAGACATCTCATTCAGGAAGTTATTGAGGTGTTTTAACACCTGCTTCTCTTTCCCAAGTCCGAATTGATTTTCAATTTCTTTAGCTGCTTCGTAAACGCTTAGCTGCTTTTCGGCAAACAGGCTGAATGCAAAAGCAAACAAAGCAGAGAGGTTCATAAACTTTACATTCCCGCTTTCGGGATGGCGGTAAATTAAAACGTAGTAGTTGCCCGGCTCCTTAATGGCTTCTTCCACGACTTTCAGATGCAGCGGATAGCTCAGTTGCACAAGCCGGTGCTCCGGGTTGACAGCCACGGCGTTTTCTGTGGTGAAGTCTGACGACTTTACAAAGCCTTCCGGGTAAGGAATATCTTCCATGGTATGCACTTCAATTTCGAGCCACTCGAAATAAAGCAGCTCAGGAAGAAAAGGGTAATCTTCTTTGATTTGAAGACCGGAATTGGCAACGTACTCATACAAGCCATGTGGCATTTGCCATAACAATGGTGTAGTATTTTCGTGGTTTGCATAGAAACCATCCACCAGATCTGTCCACTCGCTATCGGTAAGCACTTGCTGTGTGATTGGATATGCTTGCTCCAGGGCATTATAAATGACGCTGAATGAAAGTCTGCGATAGTGTTTCAAGCGTTGTGGATTGGTCCCCGAAAGGGACACCGGTTTTCCGGTGCGGCAAAATTCCGCAAACTGACTCTGAAGATCTTCTGTATGATTACTTAGCCACTGCATAATTGTTCCTCCAGGCTTTTTCGGTGATGCTGCGCAGGTTGTTCATCTCCTGCTGCAATTCGGTTAATTCAGGGAAATTAAAATCCCTTTCAAGTAGCACGGGCACTTCTTTCATTCGGTTTACCGTATAATGAAAGAGTTCATAAACCGGATCGATGATGGCCTCGCCATGGGTGTCGATAATCAGATCAGGTTCTACCTGCTCATGTCCGGCCATGTGAATATATGCCACGCGGTGTAGTGGTAGATTTTTGATATGCTCTTTGGCATCGTAATTATGGTTGAAGGCATTGACGTAGACATTATTTACATCGAGGAGCAAATCACAATCGGCTTCTTCAACGATGCTTCTGATAAAGGTAGCCTCATCCATTTCGGCATCTACTTCTGTGTAATAAGAAACATTTTCGATGGCGATGCGCCTTCCAAGCAACTCTTGTGCTTCGCGGATGCGTTGTGCGACGTGTTTCACCGCATCTTCCCTGAACGGGATAGGCAACAAGTCGTAAACGTGGGCATTATGTGTTTTGGTGTAGCTCAAGTGCTCAGAGAAAATCTGTACGTCATGTTGTTCGAGAAACTTTTTCAGATCCTTTACGAAGGCGTAATCCAGCTTCTCGGGACTTCCCAGTGAAAGCGAGAGCCCATGGCAAGTAACCGGATATCTTTCGGTAACCTGGCGGAGTTTTTTTCCCCAGTAACCTCCCATTTTCATCCAGTTTTCAGGGGCCAGCTCTACAAAATCAGGATGCAGGTCCTGCTGTTCAATCAGTTCATCAACAAATTCCCTTCGTGCTCCTATGCCAATTTTTGTTTTCATAATGTTTCAACTTTGGTTTTGTAATCAAGAAAAGAAAGGCAAGGGCGACGGGCGCCCTGCCTTACATTCCCCCGCACTATTCAACTCCACATTTGCCTTGTCCACACTTCGACTGTGCAGCTTTACTTTCTTCTTTCTTAGTGCTGTCTGCTTTTTTAGTGCTGTCTGCTTTTTTATTTCCGCCACCACATTTGCCTTCGCCACATTTGGCTTCAGCACTCTTTGCTTCTTTACCTTTTTTCTTGGTTTCGGCTTTTTTGTCTTCTGCACCACACTTACCCTCACCACATTTGGCTTCAGAAGATTTGTCTTTCTTTGAAGCTTCGGCTTTTTTGCCACCACACTTCATTTCGAAGGTTTTGTAGCGTTCGCTGTTCTTTTGAAGAAGCTCGCTGCGCAACTCTGCACCTGAGCCCAGGTTGTCATATTCGAACAGATTGGCGTCGCCGGCTTGTGCGTTGACTGAAAATGAACCGGCAATGATAGTTCCGGTTACAATGGCTGCTGATTTTTTTAATTTTTTAGAATTCATAAAATTTAGTTTTAAATGATTAAAATTATTTTCTTTATTTATAATGGTTCAAAATTAGTGCGCTTTGCTAGGTCAATCTGTCTGCTTGCTGACACTTTATGATTTTCTGGCCGGAAACTTTTACATTCCTGACAATAACTTGATTCTCCTTTTCTTTTATGGAAAGGAAAACAAGGATAAGCGCCCCAAACATGAGTTTTTCCAAAAACCCAATGAAAAGACCAATTCCGGCATCCCTGAAAATGAAAAGCACTACGGCAATGTCCAGAAGAAAAAAGGATATCCCGAACAGGAAGATTTTTTTTAAAATATCGCCAGACCATAAGTTCAGGATGTATTTACTCAACAAGAATCCTGTTAAAGAATAAATAAATACAAAAGAAAACATGCTATTAAAATCTTTCTGGTCCAACAGCCAACCGCAAAGAAATTCACCCGAACTTACATTTAAACCTGCCAAAGAGGCGAGGGTATGTAAGGTGAACAGAAATACGGAAATTGCAATACTGTCTTTTATCATGATTTTCTTTTGAAGCAAAACTACACCGGGGGGCAAGGGAAATCTGTCGGGAAAACGACAGTTGAGGTTATTCCATAGAAACAACTGTCTGTCATCTTCCTGACAGTTTATGGGGATGGCTGATATTACTTTTGCTTCCAAATCATTTATAAAAAATATTTATATGAATAAAGTAGTAATAGTAGTTTTAGCCGATAAAGAGACCCATGCAGATATGGGTAGAATTGCCAATGCGCTGGAAGCAGCTTCAGAACTTAAAGAAGGCGGCGATGAGGTTAGCATCATATTCGATGGTGCTGGCACCCGCTGGGTAGGGCCTCTTGCTGATAAAGATAACAAGATGAACCCTCTTTTTGAGGCTGTTCGTGACAAGGTGGCCGGAGCATGTTATTTTTGTTCAGGGGCTTTTGGCGTAAAAAATGAAGTAGAACAAACCGGGGTTCCGTTTCTAAAAGATTATAACGGACACCCCAGCCTTAAATCTTTTCTTGATAGAGGCTATCAAGTAATTACATTCTGATAAAAAAACTTAACAAGTTTAAGAAGCGGCATAATGGACATTTCCATACGCCGCTTTTTTTTGTGGAGAGATGTCAAAGTTATTATGTATTTATGGTTCAAAAAAATCGCGTAATACCAAATAGCTGCATTTCTCATTAAGTGGTTAATAATTCGCAAGCTCAAGAAATATGTAAATGATATATGGCAATGATTAAAAATTATTTTACCAAATCAGAATAGTTTATAAAGAAGCATTGTATATCATATATTGATGGGAATAAATGTATAAAAAAAGAGGGCCGGGCGGCCCTCTTTCCCCATTGCTCCACTCCACGAATTACCGGTCCACAATAGTGCGGGCTCGGGTGTAAGCGTCATAAAATTCCGGATCTGAATACCTGAAACGCAGCATCAGTTTGTCGAGTTTATTGTTCAGCAAGTCGCGCGCTTCGTCAATCAGTGCATCGATCATCTTTATAGCAGCAAATGCCTGGTTTCTGATAACCCTTGGCTTACCTATGCGTGCAGTAAAATCGTCAAGCGATGTTTGCAGCTCGGTCACCTGCTCGGCAGTCACGCCATAATCAATAAAATCATCAACATGATTGGTAGCCATCTCAATAATCGGGTTCACCATGTTTTCTATGTCCGTTTCTTTTGCTTTATTCAGCATCGATTCGGTCAGGTGCATGCTATCGGCCATTTCATCGTCGCCCGTAATAGCGGCAAACGAGCTCAGCACCCCGGCCATCGACACTGCTTTGCGTGTCACCGTATTGCGAAGGAGTTCTTTTTGCTTTGTGAATGTGGTGCTATCTGCACTGCTCTCAGAATCCTTCACTTCTATTCGTTGTATTAGTTCATCCAGCTCATTCTTCATTTGAACAATAATGGGTATCCCATTCCATTTTTCAAGGTTAGTGTCTAAACACTCCTGCACCGCCAGGTGCATTCTGTACTGATTTGATTGCTTGTCATTCATAAGGATTAGAAAATTTTGTTAGTAGATCAGTTTATTTGATGAGGATAAAATTAGTAAAAATATTTTATTAACAATACGTTTACAAATAATTTTTTAAAAATCTGGTTATGTGAGCCCTTAGATAACAATTTACACAAATCAGAGTGGTCAGATACCCTTAAACCCTCCAATCAGCACCACTAGCGCAGCAAAGCGCCTTACAATTTCAGCCCCCGCGCCTCCATTATCCTGTCAACTTCTTTTCTCCTGACCTTGTTCCTTCCAGCGATGGGTATATAGATAAGTGGAAGGAAAGTCAGCAAGTCAAAACCATTCGTTGCAATGCTGTAGATGGATACCCCAACCAAAAACCCGAAGATAACCGCGTCATAGGTCTTGTACTTTTTCATTCTTTTTGCTTCCATAAGCAATTCGTCGTTAGTTAATTCTGAAAGTTTCTTTTGTGGCATTTTATTAGAATTGGTTCAACGATTTGTGAAATCAACAATAAGCCGGACATTAACACCTAGCCATTAGATGACTGTCTCGAATGACCATTATGCCTGACGCAATATTTTCTCCATCTTTCGTCCTTTTGCCAGCTCATCCACTAATTTATCAAGATACCTGACTTGCCGGCTTAACTCAAATTCAATATCCTCAATCCGGTAACCGCATATTACTCCTTTAATAAGATGGGCATTGGAATTCAATTCTGCCTGTTGAAAGAATGATTCAAAGGTTACTTTATCATCAATTAATTTCTGTTGCTGACTTTTATCAAATCCGGTCAGCCATTTTATCACCTGGTGCAATTCCTCCTCAGTCCGGCCTTTCTTCTCAATCTTTTTCACGTAATGCGGATAAACGGAAGCAAAGGTCATTTTTGCCATCTTATCATTTTGCTCTGGTGTTACTTTCATTTCAGTTTTTATTGATTTTTATCTATTCTCATTTGCTTAACATTCAAAACACTTGATGCAAAGCTATCTAATAAGCATACTAAACTATCAAAAGACTGTAATAGTTTCCTGTAAATCAATGCGCTTTAACATCTTTTTAACTCACAACCTGAGATGTTTCTATTCTCAAAAAGCACGTTACTGATTCACGAGATTCAGGAGGCTTAATCTCGGAGTCAGCAATACTGAGGTCTTCAGTGCATTAAAAATCATGACAGTATTTCTGATTGGTCATATAACACAGAAAGAGCGTCTAAACGCCCTTCCTGAGTATTTCCATGTTACCTTTTCTTAGATTGCCATCCCGGAAGGTGAACTTAAAATTTTAGAAAACGCTCTACCATTCGTTCGCCTCCTGTGTCAATATGGATAAAATACATCCCGGGCTTCAAATCACTCACGTCAAGGCTCTTAACCCGGATGTTACTTTCTTTTACAAGCGCACCATCCAAATTATAGATTTTTATATTTGAACTTTCAATCATACTGTCCAGGTTGATATTCAGTATATCTTTAACAGGATTAGGATATACCACCGGCTTTAAATCCGAAGGTGTTTCGGGGATACTGGTTATGGAATAATCCGCGAAAAGCCATAAATAGGCATTGGCAAAATCGCCGGCCCAGGTTTCCTCGTTGTGGTTTCCTCCGGCAATTACGGTTGAATAAACATTGTTAAATCCTTCGTCAATCAAGGCATCTTCCATCTCGTACATCGCTGCGATATACTGATCACCTTCCAGCTCCCCGGCATTCTGATAGAATCGCACGTCCTGCTGAAATCCGGTTACTGACAGATAATCAAACAGTTCTTCATAATTGGCCCAGTAAGCCGGAGAAAAGGGACCGCACTTGCTAAAGACATCCTGGTATTTCAACGCTCCGTACAACGAAATCACTCCTCCAAAAGAGCTTCCGATGATACCCGTGTTTTCACGACCGGGCAAGGTTCTGTATTCTTCATCAATAAAAGGCTTTAGCGTTTCCACGATAAAGGCCATGTATTCATCGCCTTCGCCTCCCCCATTCAGGTTTTCATTGTAATAAGGCAAATACTCATTTGCGCGATGGGAGCCGCCATTATCAATCCCCACCACGATGGGCACCAGAAATCCTTCAGCAGCTAAATCGTTGAGTGTTTCATCCACTTCCCACTCTCCCATAAATGCGGTTTCCTCATCAAACAGGTTCTGTCCGTCGTGCATGTAAATCACGGGGTAGTTGTCCTGGGTGTCCTCATAATCAGGAGGAAGATAAATCCAAATGCGACGATAGCGGTCTAACTGGGGCATGTAAAACGATTCATCCACGATATGCACATTTTCGGCCGCGGTGGAGTTTCCTCCCCCTCCGTTATTATCCGCCCAATTGTGGATGGTGATTTCCACAGTCTCACCATTGCCAAAGGTAAATGTCCGGTTATCGATCTCTTCCCCGTCAGGACCCTTTTCAACGGTTTCCCAGCTTCCACGTGTAAACTTAAACTCAATGGTTTCCCCGTTAGAATATCCGTCAAGCGTGATTTCCCAAAGGTCATCGTCATTCTGTTCAAGCACATAAAATTCATCGCCGGGGTTCCAGCCGTTAAAACTTCCGGCAATGTAAATTTGATCCTCCTCAGGAGTGTAATCGGGGATTGATACTAGTGTGAATGTTACTTGCGCCTGCGCAGAGAGCAGAAACAGGCTTAAAACGAAAAGTAGTAGTGATTTCATCTGTTAAGTGTTTGTTAAAAGAATGTAAATATAGGGATTATCACTAAATGTCGAAGGTAAAAAAATGGGGGGGGGCGGTGATTTGGTCGTTTTAAATAGAGTCCGGGTAGAGCAGGTCGTTGCCTTCCTGCTCTACCCGGACTCTTATTTGTTTGTGACTTTCTGGTTCAGCATAACCTTAGAATTCCGATGTCCGATGCCGGAGGCACCAAATGTTTATAGAAAAC
>JASMTJ010000513.1:0-24160 GCA_041694335.1 Bacteroidales bacterium | reverse complement strand
ATTGGAAAGGCAGTGTTTTACCGGTCAGCCAATTGTTCTCGCTGCATGTTGAAAAACAGCTGGAAGCAGTTAAAACCTATTTTGCAGAGTCCATTCTGGAAACACAAAAGCTTATCGGAATATAACCGTTTGCAAAGCCTTGCCGGGATATTTGCTTAATTTTGCAGCATGAAGGAAAGACTGCTGTTGTATGCCGGCATTTTGTTGCTGGCCGGAGGGATTGTACTGAAATCGGTTACAGAAGTTTCGTTGCTTTCAATGAGCCTCATGGGCGCTGGTGTTTTAGCAAAAGTTACCTATGTATTTCTGAAAATTAAATCGGGAGAGTACAAGCCCGGCAGCGAAGTGTTTCTTCTTATTGGTGGTTTACTCTTGTTTTTTTCGGGGATTTACCTGCGTGCTGAAGCCTTTGACAGTTTCAATCCCGCATACCTTATTTTAATGGGACTAGCCATGAAAGCCACCTTCATCATTCTTTTTATCATCAAAATCAGGCAAAAAAGTCATGTATAAGTATTTATTCGGACCGGTCCCTTCGCGTCGACTCGGCATGTCGCTGGGCGTAGACCTGGTGCCGCCAAAAGTGTGTTCGCTCGATTGCGTTTACTGCGAGGCAGGAAAAACCACCAAACTCACAACTGAGCGAATGGAATACATACCCTTTCGTAAAGTGAAGGAAGAGTTGGATGATTACTTCTCCAACCACCCTGATCCGGACTACATCACCTTTTCGGGATCGGGAGAGCCTACACTGAACTCGCGCATCGGAGAAGTGCTGGATTACATCAAGTCGATAAAACCGGGTATTCCTGTGGCGGTGCTTACCAACGGAACACTGTTTCACCTCCCGGAAGTACGCAAAGAGCTGATGAATGCCGACCTGGTGCTGCCTTCGCTCGACGCCGCTACTGCTGAGACCTTTGCAAAAATCAATCGTCCGGATGCTGAACTGAAGGTAGAAGAGTACATTGATGGGCTGGTGGCTTTCAGCCAGGAGTTTAAGGGGAAAATCTGGCTGGAGGTGCTGATATTGCCCGGCTTTAACGATAACGCCAAAGACCTGGAGGCGCTGAAACACGCGATTCACCGGATACGGACGGATGCCGTGCAGCTCAACACCCTCGATCGTCCGGGAACGGAGGGAGACCTGAAGGCCGCCTCGCTGCAGGAGCTGCGAAGCATTGCCGCAAAATGGGAGCTCGAAAACGTGGAAATCATTGCCAAGCCCAAAAAGCGGAAACAAATGACCGCCTATCGCGATGATACCGAAAACACCATCTTAGAAACCCTCCGCCGGAGGCCCTGCACCGCCGAAGACCTGTCGAACGTGCTAGGACTGCACCTCGCCGAAATCAATAAATACCTCGACGTGCTCGAAGCCGAAAACAAAATCCAACACAACATCCAGAATCGGGGTGTTTTTTATAGGCTGAAGGGGGAGTGAATGATGGAACCCACAAAAGAGGTTCTTGTTCGTGCTTTCCTAAATACTAGGAAGCAGGATCGGGTTCCCGACCTTGATATTATGAGCGCAACAGAAGAAGGCCAGGACTATGGCTGTAGCTTACAACTCCTTTAAGTAGTTACTGCTCATCCAGCCCACTGAATAATAGCTTCTGTTATTGTTAACCCCCTTGCTAAAAAGTTCCGTTAGCGGTTCTGTGTTATTCTTCATCACCACAAAATACCATACCCGGCCTGTGCTGTCTGTCTTCTTTGCTATCGCTGTTCCAACAGATTCCGGAGGGTAGGTGGCGAGAATATTTCCCTTAACATTGTAATCGCGAAAGCGGCCATCTTTATTTTCATTATCAATTTGTGGTGTGCTTCTCAGGTGATATTCCGGATTAACCGTTTTGAATGCAATAGGGTCAATAAAATCATTTGCCGGTAAAATAGTTTCTTTGATCATGGCTATTTTTTGTGACACCACATATTTAAACTCATTTCCCAGCTTAAGGGGGGTGTAGAACTCCAGAACATCATTAATGGAAGCGCAGCAACCGTAATGATTGATTCCGAAATGAAACGGCGAATACTTATCCTTTTGTTGCATCCACACTATCTTTCCCTGCAAATCGAGGATAGAGGTGTACGCTTCGCCCGTGTTCAAAAAGAGAAGAATGACTTTGCTTTCTCCTCCCACAACCGAACCATTGAAAAGAACATCCTTCAGTCCGTCTGCATTAAAGTCAATCAAGTGAAAATCTTCCAGATAATTACCCTCCGGCTTGTAATCCGTAAAATGCCCCTCAGCTATCAGATCACTAACAATATGCTCAATATTTTCATAAGTGGCATATTCAGCGACATCCGTTTTTTTCTCAAGAAATACCTCTTGCAATTGTGCGTAAGCTGTATAATTGAAAAGCAGGATACAAGTTGAAATGATTAAGAATGTTCTCATTTTATTATTCTTTAGTGGTTTTAAAATCGTCATGTTTTTGTATTGGAACACCATGTTTTATTATGAATAACTTCAATCACATTAATTTCCAAGCCTTTTATATCTTATTGTCTTATCCATTATTGACAAATCTGTTTCAAGACCTTTCTCTGGCATCTCATCTATTAGTTTGTAAAAGTAGGAAAACATTTGCTCATGAAATACCAATACAGCTTAGCTTATAAAAGCACTCCTGCAAATACATCATCCTCGAAACCCTCCGCCGGAGGCCCTGCACCGCCGAAGACCTCTCAAATGTGCTTGGACTGCACCTCGCCGAAATCAATAAATACCTCGACGTGCTCGAAGCCGAAAACAAAATCCAGCACAACATCCAGAATCGGGGTGTTTTTTATAGGCTGAAGGGGGAGTGAATTTTTTTGAAGGGTGGATTGGAGAGGCTTAACGTTTACAAGGAAAGATAACCTTACGATATCACCTTAGTTGTCCTTCAACCATTCTAAATGGTATCCTTTCTGTTTCCATGTTTCAATCAATTTGTCCAACTGATTTATCATGTAATAAGAATCCACCTCAAAATCCAATTGTCTTGCCCGGTTGTTCTGGTAAAGAATGACAAAGTTTTGCTTTGATTTTCCGGACAATTCATGCCCAACATCCTTAATGGTTCGCTGAGGAAGAACATATTCGTCCTTCAGCATTATCCTTTCAACCCTATTCAGATGAATCGTCTCATCGCTTCCCTTTTTTGATTTGATTCTTATTTGCTCCTCGTCAATTTCTATCCGCTTGTTGCCAACAACAGCACTAATCTGCCTCCGATTTCGAACCATCAGAATCATTGCTGCGATGTAAAAGGCAATTATAGGAATAGCTAACCAAACCGGCAGTTGATACACGTTCACAAAAAACCCCAACAGAATAGTAAGGAGAATTGCTATCAGCTGTTGTTTATTCTTTAACTTGTAATACTCACCGTTTTCTATCAATTTGGCTTTGAACATTTCTTTTGTTTTGCTTTAATTATTTTTAAATACAGGGCTGATCACAACTTGCCCTGGTAAAAGCAGAGGTCTACGGATTATACGTGTGATTGATCCCTAATTATCAGAGCGCGTTATTTTTTACCCACAGCCTTCTCCTTCAAATAGTATGGCTGATATAGCGGTATCTTTATATTTGTCTCCTGGATATACATCAACAATTTCGAATTCTAGAACATATTTATTATCTGCTTTTTTAATAAGATTTCCAATATTAAAAGATTGATATTTATCTGTATCCTTCAAGCATAATATTCCAACAAGTTTACTGTTAGAATATACTTTAAGTCTTTTAACTCTACTATTATTCCTCCAAGTCTTAATACTCTTTGTATATCCATTTACTATAACTATTCGATTAAGTCTTATCTCCTTTAAGTCAAAAGTAGAGAGACTAATTGTTAAAGATTCTCCAACACCATAACCTTGTTTGCCTTCAATCCAAGCAGTTCTTAGATCTAAATCATCTATATTTTCAGGACCATAATATATATCTTTATCGGAGCTCAGATGAGAAGAAGAATAAACTGTATCACGTTTGGAGCAGTGACGCCAACAATGGCTCCAGCATGAACTAAAACCATGAGCAAAGAAAAATTCAAATCTCAGCTCCTCTTCTTTAACTTCCTTAGTTTCAAAATTATGTTCTGATAAAAATTTCTTTATCTGAACTGGATTGGGTATCGTAGAGAACTCAATTCTATCAGGTTCAATTAAGTTAATTTGGAATAACATTAAAAATAGTGAAATGTAAAATACTTTCATAGTGTCTTTTTATGAGCTGTAAGAAATAAGTGTTTTATCAATCGTTTATCCAAAGCTAGCGAAATAATTTAACTTTTAATAACCACATCGCTTAAAAAGAATCAGAACATATAAATAATCGATAAACCAAGTTGGACGATGCCGCTGGTCTGTAACTATAGTGTAGTTGAATATTAAAAGCCACCAAAAACACAACTCTTTAACAGTAGTTACTTTAAGTAAAAAAATCAACAAAAAAATAAAAAGACACCGCTCTGTGAATATTCCCAATTGGTTTTCCCCGGAAGCTTTCATGAATGCAGGAAACCACAACAGAACTTCTTGTTCATGGTTTCTTAAATGTGGATAAGCACAAACTGGTTTCTGGAGAAGGGTTCATGAGTGTAGGAAACCACGACAGAACTTCTTGTTCATGCTTCCTTAAATGTAGATAAGCACAAACTGGTTTCTGGGGAAGGGTTCATGAATGTAGGGAACCACGACAGAACTTCTTGTTCATGCTTACTTAAATGTAAGAAAGTACAAACTGGTTTCTGGGGAAGCTTTCATGAATGTGGGAAAGCACGACAGAGCTTCTTGTTCATGGTTTCTTAAGTGCAGGATGCTACCTCAAGGTAGGTCTGAAGCCTAAAGCAAAACCTTCTATTGATCGAGGTATTCATCAGCCCAGTCAGCATCATTGGTGTTTATGATTCTGGGGTGTACTGTTCTCATAAAAAAACTGCCTGAATAAGTATCCACTAACGGTGGCACTTTATTTCAGGCAGCTTTTATTACGAATAATTATATTCTATTGTGCTTCCTCTTCGTAGCTCGATAGCGGCTCGCAGGTACACACCAGGTTGCGGTCGCCGTAGCCATCGTCGATTTTGGTTACGGCCGGCCAGTATTTATCCGCTTTGTCGCAGTCGGCAGGGAATCCGGCTTGCTTGCGCGTATATGGATACTCCCAGTTGTCGGTGGTAATCATCTCGCAGGTGTGCGGGGCGTTCTTCACCACGTTGTTCTCCTTATCCACATTTCCTTCTTCAATGTCGCGGATTTCCTGCCGGATTTGAATCATGGCATGGATAAAACGATCCATCTCTGCCAGCGGCTCGCTCTCGGTAGGCTCCACCATCAGGGTTCCCGGCACCGGGAAAGCCACCGTTGGGGCATGGATGCCATAGTCCTGCAAACGCTTGGCAATTTCAATCACCGACACATTGGCCTTGTGTGTAAACTCATTGCAATCGATAATAAACTCGTGTGCAGCCCGGTTTTGCTTGCCGGTATACAGAATCTTGTAATGATCTTTCAGCGCATCCTTAATATAGTTCGAATTCAGGATGGCTACCTTCGTGGCCTCCTTCAGTCCGGCGCCTCCCAGCAGTTTGATATAGCCGTAAGAAATCGGCAGAATCAAAGGACTTCCGAAAGGAGCTGCGGCAATGGCTTTGATGGGCTGGTTGCCGCCTGCTTTAATCACCGGGTTGGAGGGCAGGAAGGGCTTAAGGTGTTCTTTCACACCGATAGGCCCCACACCCGGGCCACCGCCACCGTGAGGGATTGCAAAGGTCTTGTGCAGGTTCAGGTGGCACACATCGGCCCCGATATAAGCCGGGTTGGTGTAGCCCACCTGCGCATTCATGTTAGCGCCATCCATATACACCTGTCCGCCGTGTTTATGAATAATATCTATCACCTCGCGGATACCCACCTCAAACACCCCATGAGTGGATGGATAGGTAATCATGGTTGCTGCGAGGTTGTCTGAATGTTGCTCCGCTTTCTCGCGAAGGTCGTCGATATCGATATCGCCGTTTTCGTTGGTTTTCACCACCACCACTTTCATTCCGGCCATTACCGAGCTGGCCGGGTTGGTACCGTGGGCCGATGAAGGAATCAGGCACACATTGCGGTGTGCCTCTCCCCTGCTGCGGTGATATTCCCTGATCACCATCAGTCCGGCATATTCCCCGGCGGCTCCAGAATTAGGCTGGAAAGAGATGGCATCGAAACCGGTGATCTCTTTCAGGGCAATCTCGAGGTCCTGCATGAGCTCAGCATAGCCTTCAGCCTGATCTTGAGGAACAAATGGGTGTATGGCTCCGAATTCGGGCCAGCTCAGCGAGAACAACTCTGCCCCGGCATTCAGCTTCATGGTGCAGGAGCCCAGCGGAATCATGCTGCGGTTGAGCGCCAGGTCGCGGTTCTCAAGCTTTTTCATGTAACGCATCAATTCCGTTTCAGAATGATAACGGTTAAACACTTCCTGCTGCATAAACGCGCTTTTGCGGTGCAGGCTTTCAGGCAACGTGGTCAGCTCTTCGCAACGCTTCGGAACGCAGTCATACTCCTTAAACTGTTCATTTTTGGCTGAAGCCAGGATGTGCATAATCAGGTTCACATCTTCGAGCGAAGTGGTTTCATCAATGCTGATCCCGATGTGTTTATCATCGAAATAGCGGAAGTTGATTTCATTTTCCATGGCCAGCTTATGTATCGCTTCCATGTTTACATCCTCAGGCAACTGTATCTTTAAAGTATCGAAGAAATAGTTGTTCAGCTGCTTGTAGCCATACTGCCCTATTTCATCGTCGATAATCCCGGCAAGGATATTAATATCGCGTGCAATCTCTTTCAGCCCTTGGGGTCCATGATAAACGCCATAAAATCCGGCCATATTGGCCAGCAGGGCCTGTGCCGTACAAATATTTGAGGTGGCGCGCTCACGTTTGATGTGCTGCTCGCGCGTCTGTAAGGCCATCCGCAGGGCGCTGTTTCCTTTTTTATCGATGCTTACGCCGATAATCCTTCCGGGGATATTCCGTTTAAGAGAATCTTTCGCGGCGAGATATCCGGCATGGGGGCCTCCATAGCCCATCGGGATACCAAAGCGCTGGGTGGAACCTACAACGATGTCTGCATCCCATTCACCGGGAGGTGTCAAAAGCGTCAGGCTGAGCAAATCGGCGGCAACAACAGCGAGGCCACCGGCAGCGTGAATTTTCCCAACAAACTCCTTATAATCATCCACCTGCCCTTCAGCATCAGGAAACTGCACCATTCCACCAAAGAAGGTTTCATCAAAGTCCGTTTCAAAAGGGTTCCCCTGAACAATTTCAATACCGAGAGGCTCTGCGCGGGTGACCATCACGTCAAGTGTCTGGGGAAAGACCTTTTCAGCGATAAAGAACTTATTGGCTCCGGCCTTTTTTTGCTTGCGCGAACGCCCGTTGAATGCCATAATCATTGCCTCGGCGGCAGAAGTGCCTTCATCAAGCAGTGAGCTGTTGGCCAAAGGAAGTCCGGTCAGCTCCACCACCATCGTTTGGAAGTTCAGCAAAGCTTCGAGGCGACCCTGGGAGATTTCTGCCTGGTAAGGGGTGTAAGACGTATACCATCCCGGGTTTTCGAGGATATTTCGTTGGATGACACCGGGAGTGATGGTGTTGTAATAACCCATGCCAATGTAAGTCTTGAAAACCTTATTCTTCGCTCCTATTTTCTTAATGAGATTAAGATATTCAAACTCATTGAGTCCGTCAGGCAGGTTTAATTCATTTTTCAACCGTATAGAATCAGGAATGGTTTGATCCATTAACTGTTCAGCACTCTGTGCACCTATACGTTCAAGCATCTTTGGCTCCTCTGTTTTTCGGGGGCCGTTATGCCTGGCAATGAAATTGTTGGATATCATATTTTTGCTCCTTTAAAAATCAAAAAATAACTTAGTTAATTAAACAAGGCAAAGGTAAAAATCTTAAAGAGATTTTTGCATCGAAAAAACAATTTGTTGTTATCGTGTTAACAACACTTACGTGTTTTTCAATTTGTTCATTAAATAACCGAAGCTTGAATAGGTTGTTTATCGGCGTTGGTATTTTAACATTTCAGGGATACAGAAAAAAAAGCGGAGAGGCAACTATCCTCGTCCGCTTTCATGAAAAAATCAACTCTAATTGAAAAAAACCGGGTAAAAAGTGTAAAAAACCCGGATGTTAAGCCACTGCTTAACCACTCTACTAAAACCTACTCATTCGTTTTTAAAATCTTTGTTCTGTATTTCAATGTATTATTCTCATCAAAAAGCAATACCATATAAACCCCTTGCGGCAGATTACCTATCGTCACGCGATTTGTGGTGTAATACGTTTCTTTAACCACTCTTCCGGTCATATCAACAATCCTGACTTTATCTATTTCTTTTGCCGTTTGCGGAATAGTAAAGTAGCTTGTAGCCGGATTGGGGGAAACCCTAATTTTCATATCCCGGTTTAACTCACCAAAAGCAAGAGGCTCGCTATTCATCTTAATGAAATCAATCCATAAAGAGTCTGAAGCGTTATCGACTCCATGAAACCCATAATTCAAATAAATCACTGCTTTTTGAATCATTTCCCGGTTAACGGTTTCTCCAAAATATGGTGCTCCGGCAGCCCAATTGCCGGCAAAATTGTAGTGATAATCGTGATACTGCCCGTCGCCGGCCGGCTCAATCTCAAAAACAGGATTCGCGTTGGTTTGACGCCCTTGCTTATCCATCAGGTCCACGCGCATTCTTACAGAACCACTGTTGTTAAAAGTCTTTAACCGCACTTGCATGCTTTGATGACCTGACAGGTCGATGGGATTTTCAAAATCGACAATAAATTTGGGCCATAGGCCGGGGTCCGCGATTTGATATGAAACTTTGAGTTCGCTGTTCTGCTCGCTGAACGTGAATGAGTTTTCATCGTTGTTTAAATAGGAGATATTGTCAATGCTTTGATCATCAAAATGATCCATTACATACTCTTCTCCCACTGGTACCGTCAAGAGCTGAACAGGCATACTGTAGTTGTATGTTTCATTATTGACTGTCAGTTCAACAGCGACATTTCCTTCGGTATTTCCCCAGTTAACAGAAATGGTATTTGTTCCCTGACCGGAAATAATCTCGGCATCTGCTGGCACTGACCACTCAAAATCGCCCTCAATAACATTTGAAATTGAATACTCCACCTGCTCAGCATATGGTTGGATGTACGTCTCGCCCGTAATCTGTAACATATCGGGCTCTTGATACACACGCACGTAGTCTACTTCCATCTGAACCGGGAATATCGAGTCATCCACCCCTTGCACACCTCCCCAGTTACCACCAATAGCAACATTTAAAAGAAGGTGAAAACGCTTATCAAACGGCCATTTTTGCCATGTCCCTTCATTTTCGAAAGTAAAGCGCGCTACTCCATCCACAAAGAAATCAATTTTGTCTTCAGACCATTCAATGGCATAAACATGAAACTCTTCTTCGGCGGTGGCCAGTGTTGTTGAACTGGTTTGTTCTGTTCCATTGAGGTGATTGTATGCCTGCGTATGCACTGTTTGATGCACGATATTGGGGTCATAACCAACATATTCCATGATGTCAATTTCACCGGATGAGGGCCACCCGCCGTACTCCCAATCTGTAGGAAGCATCCATACAGCAGGCCATGTTCCTGTTCCGGCAGGCACTTTAGCACGTACCTCTACGCGGCCATATTTCCAATCCCCTTTGTTTCTGGTTACCAGCCGTGCCGAAGTATAATCTTTTCCTGCATAGCTCTCTTTATGAGCTTCAATAATTAGCTTGCCGTCATGCAACCGGGCGTTGTTGGTATCTGATCCGGTATAATACTGAAGTTCATTATTTCCCCAGCCATCACCACCTACATCATATCCCCATTTAGTATTATCGGGTAATCCGGTGCCTTCAAACTCATCGTGCCAGACCAAAACGCTGGATTGGGCAGCACCCAGGAGGGGTGCCGCCATCAATCCAACTATCAACGCAACCTTACTCAAACTAATCATACTCTATTTCTTTTTAAAAACACGCACATAATCAACGACCATCTCTTGCGGAAAAATCGACTTATCCACGCCTTTTTTTCCTCCCCAGTTACCCCCAACTGCTACATTTAGCAGGAGGTGAAACCGTTTGTCGAAAGGCCATTCCATGTGGGTTTGATTTTCATTTTTAAACGTAAAATAATGAACATCGTTCATATAAACGCGGTATTCGTCTTCTTCCCATTCCAGGGCAAAATCGTGAAACTGCCCATAAAGCGGATCTACGTGTATCCCCTGTGATTTTTGTGTTCCTTTAACGTGATTGTATGCTCCGGTGTGAGCTGTAGCATAGACTGAATCGGGTTCATAACCTACATGCTCCATAATATCTATCTCTCCGGAATCGGGCCATCCTCCATATTCCCAGTCAGTCGGAAGCATCCATATTGCCGGCCATATGCCGCGCCCTTCGGGTAATTTTGCGCGAATTTCAAATCTGCCGTATTTCCAGTCGCCTTTATTTTTTGTTATCAGACGGGCAGAGGTATATTCTTTCCCGCCTTTTTCTTCTTTTTTGGCTACAATGTGTAAGTGATCACCATCTACAAACGCATTTTCTTTATCTTCTTCAGTGTAAAATTGTAGCTCATTATTACCCCATCCATACTCATTCCCCTCGGTATCATAACTCCATTTGGCTGAGTTGGGCAGGCCTTTATAATCAAATTCATCATGCCAAACAAGTTCATACCCGTCGGGTGCAGGGATCTCCTTATTTTCTGTTTCGCATGAGGCGACAAGAAAAGAGAGGGCTATCAGAAATCCTGTTATTTTTTTCATACAATAGTTTTTTTAAAAGCTGCTAAATTCATAAGTCTGATTGTAATGGTTGCGCCACATAGAAACTTGCTTTTTCGTAGTTGCTTACAGCAACCTCATAGAATTCAAGCGTAAAAACTAATAAAACAATACTATGATGTGGCGGTAAAACCTGCCACATCATAGTATTTGATACTCTTATTCAAAAGTAAGATTACGAATGTAGAATGTACCACCTGCACTGTGACCACCGCCACCAAGGCCGAGGTAAATCATATCCAGGTCGTTTCTTGTGAGAACTTCTGTATCTCCAAGATTGAATGTGTAGGTTGTCCATGCACCCACAACGAAGTCATCACCTGCCACTTCATACTGCTCGATATCTGTCCACCATTGTTCTGTTTCGCTCATGTCGCCAAAACCGAATACCATGTGCTTCTGAAGGTCAGTACCATCAAAATCAGTATCAGCCGGAACAAAAACATCAATAGAAACTGTAGTGAAGTTATTAAACTGAATGTCTTTAGGCTCAGGACTTGCACGGAACATCAGCTCCTGGTACTGCACACCTTCTGTTCTTGTAAACTCACCAACCAGCGCTGAAGCGTCCATAGGATCTTCAACACCAAATTGTACAGTAGATCCAGAAGCAACGGTATCAATGGTTACAAGGTCAGCAGCATCTTGAGAAGCAAATGACGCGTAAATCTCAGTTGGAGTGATATCTTCCAGGTCATCACCGAAAGGTTCTTCTTCAACTACTACATCTGGCTCCAAAGAAGGATCAGAGTAGCTGGCATAAGTGATTTTCCAGTATCCTGCGTCACCATAATCAAAGCCCACGGTCATCAGGTCGTAACCTGCGTTTTCAGTAAAAGTCACGTCGAATGTCACACTCTCAACAGGAACAAGAGTCTCGCCACTGGTTCCCAGCTTAGGAATACCAATCCAGGCACCGAGTCCGTTCAATGTTACTGAACCTCCTTCACGATCGTATGTGTATTCATAGCTTCCGCTAAGCCATTCGCTTACATCATCCCCATTTACGTTGACCATGTTTTCAGGAATCGCTTCAAAGCAAGTTTCATACAGGTCGCTTTCCGGATCCCATACACCAAATTCTCCCCAGAATACTCCGTTATCATTGAATTCAAAGGTGCCGTCTGCGGTGAAAGTAAACTCATGATAATAAACACATGGTCTGGAACCATCGTTCTCCAGTCCTGGCCACCAGCTTTGATCTTCGGCACTCGGTCCGAAAGACATAGAAATACCTTCGCGGTATAGCTTCCAGGTTTTTGAGTTATCACCGGCAAGCATCGTTGACTCAACGAGGTCAACAGTTTTAGTAACATTCGTGCTTACATCGGCAGAGTTTGTAGCGGTTAAAACTACATCATAAGCTCCGGCCTCAGCAAATTCGTGAGTGGGGTTTTCTTCAGTTGAAGTATTACCATCACCAAAATCCCACATGTAAGTCTCTGAGTTTGTAGACTTATTGGTAAAAGATACTTGCAGCGGATTCTCTTCACTGACCTCATAGTCGAAATCAGCAAACGGATTTGGTACATCCGGCTCATCGTTTTCATCTTTCTCACATGCTGTGAAGAAACCAAGCATTGCTATCATTGCCATGCTCAGAAACAAATTGAATTTTTTCATAATAATTATGATTTTAGATTAAATAATAGTTTTAATAAACGTTGTTTGTTTTCTTATTTTCAAATTCTTAACTTTCATTCCGTGATTAAAATCTCTTCTAAAAGTTTTATTAGTAATTGTTTTGTTCTAAAGCTCCGTTTGAGTTATCGATTTCCGATTGTGGGATAGGCAACACTTCGTGTTTATTTTCAATGAATCCATATTCACCTAATTCACTTGCGGCATCACCCCAGCGCACCAGGTCGAAGAAACGGTGTCCTTCCATCGCCAGTTCCAATCGACGCTCCAGCTTAATATCCTCCAGTGTAACCGTACCAATAGGGTCGAGCATTGCACGCTCGCGCACCTGGTTTACCAGCGGTGCCGGATTGCCGGTTCCTGATTGTAGATATGCTTCAGCACACATGAGCAGCACGTCCGCATAGCGAATCATGCGTTCATTTGTCTCGAAGTTCCACTCTGGCGAAGACTCTGAAGTAAGGTGAGCCCAAGGTGCACGTTTTTTACTGTACCACCCGGTATAACCTTCGGGTTGTTCCCAGGACGTGGCGCCTATCGACGTAAGAAAAGCTTCTCCGTAGGCAGTTCCGTATTTTCGTTCAGAATCTCCTTCAGCATCATAAGCTGCAATCAAATCCTGAGAAACCATATCAAATCCCCACCCTGAAAGCAGAGTGTCTGTGGCAATTCCACGTGGTCCGGACATTTGAACATCGATGTTTCCACCGTTAACACGACCGTTGTTCCAGTCGCCACCTCGGTTAATATTGGCGTATTCAATTTCGAAGATCGACTCTACCCCGTTTTCGTGGCTGTATTGCCAGATGTCATCGTAGTTTTCTTCCAGCGCATATCCTGTACCAATCACTTTCTCAAATTCACCTGCAGCCAGCTCATAATATTTGTTAGCCGATTCAGGAAGATCATAAGTCTGCTGATAATAAGGTGATGCCATGTAGAGGTATACCTTACCTAAAAGTGCATTAGCAGCTCCTTTGGTAGCTCTGTAGAGCTCATCGCTTGCCAGTTGCGATTTTTCCGGCAAATCACCAGCGGCTTCAGACAAATCAGTAATGATTTGAGCAAACACATCTTCAGCAGGATCCCTGGGCTTATTATATTCTTCAGGACTTAATTGTTCTGTAATCAGAGGCACATCGCCGAAGAATCGCAGCAATTCAAAATAGTAGTATGCCCTTAAAAACTTCGCTTCAGCAATGTACTCCACTGATTTCTGCGAAGCTTCAGGATTGGCATTGGCCAAGACCACATTGGATCTGTATACGCCATAGAAATCCCTGCGCCAAAGCTGCAATACGGCAGTATTGGTAGGTGCAGTATTAAAGTTCGCAATTTCATGATATTCCGGGCGGTCTCCCGGGCCACCGCCAACTACCTTGGCATCGTCGCTGGGGAAATTGGCCAGGAAATAATATGAAGACCAGCCGCTATAGTATTTTGGCTGTAAAATAGAATAGGCAGCCACCAATCCGGCAAATATCTCCTCTTCGGTTTCATAATAGTTTGATTCAAACTTTTGACCGATGGGTTCCAATTCGAGCCAATCCTTTTCGCATGAGCTGGCGAAAACGATAAGCAAACTAAACAGGACTATTTTTTTCATTTTCATTTCTTTAAATTTTTGTAATTCATTTGTATTCATTTTCCAGCTCCGTATCATTGCTTTTGAAGCTAAAAAGCAGCAAAAATTAAATGGTAACCTTGGCTCCAAAGCTTATTACCCTGGACCTTGGATAAAGGCCGCGATCCACTCCAATACTGCTACCGCCATAGCCTCCGGTGTTTCCTATTTCAGGATCGCCGGGGTATTTAGTTAATAGGAACAGGTTTTGCCCGGACACAAACACTCTTAAGCGCTCCACTTTAACTTTATCGGTTAAGTTGCGGGGCAGGGTGTAACCGAGTTCGGCTGATTGCAAACGAATAAATGAACCATCGAATACAAACATGCTGTTATGGGAGAAATTTCCGTTGGGATCACTTACCGTGATTCTTGGGAAGTCAGCGGAATTATTCTCCGGGCTCCATGCATCTTCATAGAAAAATGCCGGTTTGTTGTTTTTCCCTAAGTCGGTACGATAGGCACCAAAATAGGTGTCCACTCCTGTACGAGCATTGAAAAATAAGTTCAGGTCAAAGCCTTTATACTTAAATGTACTAGAAAGGCCAAAGGTCCATTTCGGATGTGGGTTACCAATCATGGTTTTATCCGTTTCAGAAATTCTTCCATCACCGTCGATATCCTTAAACTTAACATCGCCCGGAACAGCCTGAGGCTGGATCAGCTCGCCTTCTTCATTGGTGTAGCTCTGTACTTCCTGCCATGAGCTGAAAACACCATCATCCTGGTATCCATAAAAATACCACATGGGCAATCCTTCTTCAGCTCTTGTGATAGCTCCGGTTGTCCCTAAGTTAGCCCCCAATAAAACGGAGGCTCTGTTGCCTATGTAGGTGACTTCATTGTTCAGATATGCCGCATTTGCTATGATATCATAAGAAAAATCACCCATTTTTTTCTTCAGCCCCAATTCAAGTTCCACACCTGAGTTCACCACATCACCGGCATTTACCAGTGGCTGGTCGTTACCCACATAAAGAGGTACCGGACCTCTTGTAATCAGATCGATAGTGGTTTTTTGGTAGTAATCGGCTGAAAGGGTAATCTGACTGTTAAAAAGATAAAGATCAAAACCAATGTCAATCTGCTCACTGGTTTCCCAAACAAGATTTGGGTTGGCCAGGCTTGCCGGCTCTGCTCCTGTTAACCTGTTACCACCACTCAGATAATAACTTGATTCAGCATTACTGATGATAGTTGATACATAATCAAAGTTTCCAAGTGAACCAATAGAACCATTCCGGCCCCAGCTGGCACGAACTTTGAAAAAGTCAATCACATCAGGTAACTCGAATTCTTCATTCGTAACCACCCAACCTAAAGAAACGGCCGGGAAATACCTGAATTTATTGCCTTCAGCTAATTTTGAAGAACCATCAGCTCTTAAAGTGGCATTCAACATATATTTCTCCTGGTAATCATATTGAACACGTCCAAAATAAGACAGCAGGCGGTTCTCGTCACGATATCCACCAGCAGCAGCACGGGTTGTATCGCTAAGTACCGAATTAAGTACGGCAAAATTCCAGCTTTCTTCCTGGAGCACCTCTCCATACCCATTCAGGTTAAAATGGTTGTACTCTCTTGCTGTCATACCCGCCATAAAATTCATCGAATGGTCACCAAATGATGTTGAATAATCAGCCACATTTTCTAACTGCCAGGTATACCACTTGTCGGTTGACTGGCCGGTATTGTTTCTGAAGTTATAGTTAATTGAATGATAATAATATCTTGGTGTCCAATAAAGTGAATTACCATAAGACAGGTCGATATCGTAACTTGAACGAATGTTTAACCCTTCAAACGGCTCTATATCGGCGTAAAAACTTGCTAATACTTTATCCTGTTGCCATCTGTTGTGTTCGTTATTCATTTGGGCAATAGGGTTGGCAATTTCGTTCTGCACGTAAGGCGACATCCCAAAGTATCCGTCATCTCCCGGAGCTTTCAGAGAAGAGTTTTCTGGTCTGCTGAAATTGGCATAAATCTGAGGCAGGTACTGCTCAGGGAGGTCTTCCACATTATCGACATAAACCGGAGTAAGCGGGTCAATAGCCATGGCATTGCTGATGACGCCACCAAATTCGTTATTCTCATTGATGGCCTTCCGGTTCAGGTTGGTGTAAGAGATGCGACTACCCACTTTCAGCCAGTCTTTCACCTCATGATCCAGGTTTAAACGTGCCGTAACACGGTTAAAATTGGTCTTATTTCCACCAACAATACCGTCCTGGTCATAGTAAGAGGCAGAAGCGTAAAAGTTAGTTTTTTCTGAACCTCCTTCAATGGAAAGGTTGTGTTGTTGCATAGGAGCCACCTGGAATATTTCATTCATCCAGTTTGTTCCTTCACCCAGCGCATCCGGGTTTTGATCCATCCAGTCAGCCTCACTGAAATAATCGGCATATTGCCTGGCGTTCATTACATCAACGTAATTTACAGCCTCTTGTGTGCCATGGTTAAAGCTGTAGTTAATTTTTGACTCACCTTTTTTTGCTGATTTAGTAGTTATAAGCACAACACCATTAGCACCTTCAGCTCCGTATATGGCGGCTGAAGCAGCATCTTTCAATATTTCGATAGATTCAATGTCGTCAGGGTTTAAATAGTCCATTCCTCCTGTGCGCATGCCATCCACAATAAAAAGTGGGTCTGAATTCAGGTTACTCCCCGTACCACGAATACGGATAGTCATACCCGCTCCCGGTGAACCAGACTCCTGCATTATATTAACCCCGGCAGTTTTGCCCTGAATCGATTGTTCGATTCTTGACTGGTTCGGGCTCAGGTCTTCCGCTTCAATCTTCGATATTGATCCGGTTACAAGGCTTTTCTTTTGCACACCATACCCCACAACCACAAACTCTTCAATCGATTGCGCCTGGGACTCTAAAGCCACATTAATGGTTGTCCTGTCACCAATCTCCACTTCTTTCGGTGAGTATCCCACGAATGAGAACCGCAGGATTTCCGCATCTTCAGGAACCTCGAGTGTATATTCACCGTCTATGTTGGTGACTGTTCCAGTAGTTGTTCCTTTCACCACTACATTTACTCCGGGCAGAGACTCCTGTGTGTCAGATCCGGTAACAACTCCATTCACGACTTTCTGAGCAGCAGCAAATTGCACACTCAGAAAAACCGCAAAAAAGATTGTAACAAATTTTCTCATAATAATTTATTTTGGTTTAATCAATTAGATTGAAATTATCTTTCATGTTTTTAATCTCTATGGTAAATTCTCCATTTTCGAGAACCCATTTATTTTCACGTCCTACAAAAGCCAGCTTCGACGGATCGAGCTTAAAAGAAACTGTTTTCGTTTCTCCTGCGTCCAGCGAAATCTTTTTATAATCTCTTAATCTCTTTACGGATGGCGTTACGCTGGCATAGTTATCGGTTACAAAGAGCTGAACGACTTCCTTGCCTGCCCTGTCACCAGTGTTAGTAACATCCACCATAATTTCGAGCGCATCATTACGACTAAGCTCTTTTTTATCAATCGTTAAATTCTTGTATTCAAAACTGGTATAGCTCAGCCCAAATCCAAATGGATATTGCGGATTGTATGCTGTCCATCCGTTCTCTGTATCTATAGCAGAAGTAAATTTATGGTCGTAAGGAAGGAGATCATTTTCAAACCGTGGATAAGAGAATGGAAGTTTGCCACTAGGGTTCACTTCTCCGAGAACGATATCGGCAATAGCATTCGCTCCTTCATTACCCGGCAGGTAAGCCATCAAAACAGCATCTGTTTGTGGCTCAATATTCCTGATAATTCTTGGTCTGCCCTGAGCTAAAACAAGGATAACTGGTTTGCCGGTTTCAAAAGCGGTTTGCGCCAGCAGCTCCTGGTTCTCATCAAGTGCCAAAGTATTGATATCTCCTGGCTTTTCGGTGTAAGAATTTTCGCCCAGGCACAATAGAATAAAATCTGAATCCTCCGCTTTCTCTTTTACTTCATCCAGATTAAGATTTCCCTCAAAATCAACTCCCTGAGCAAAAAGGGCGTTTTCTTCGCCCAAATCATGCTGAAAAGCTTCGAGAATTGTATTGTATTGTCCGGCAAACTCATCGGTGCGGCGACCCTGCCATGTGTAGGACCAACCTCCGTTAAGAGGAACCATCGAGTTGGCAGTAGGCCCTGTAATTAAAACTTTGGCATCTTTCCCGAAAGGAAGAATGTCATTTTTGTTTTTCAACAAGGTAATCGATTCCTGCGCCGTTTCGAGACTCGCCTGACGGAACTTCTCTGATGCAAATTCCGGATAATCTTTCGGATACGTTACCGGAGTCTCGAAAAGACCCAGTGAAAATTTAACTCTGAGAATTCTTCTTACTGACTCATCAATTCTCTCCTCACTAATTTCTCCTGACTTTACCAGGTCCAGCAAGTAGTCAGCAAATGACAAATCCATCGGAACCATGCTCATATCCACGCCGGCCTCCACGGCCATTTTTACAGCCTCGCGTTGAGTGGAAGCTACTTTGTGGCGATCATGTAAATACTTAATATCTTCCCAGTCGGAAACAGCCAATCCTTTAAAGTCTAATTCATCTCTGAGTATATCTTCCAATAGAAAATCACTGGTATGAACGGGGATTCCGTTCACCTCTCCAGAGTTAATCATCGCCGTATGTACTCCTGCTTCCACCGCAGCCTCGAAAGGTGGGAGGAAAAACTCCCTGAACATGCGCTCGGGTATCCACGCCGGCGTTCTGTCCTTTCCACTCAGAGGCATACTGTATCCTGCATAGTGCTTCATACATGCAGCAACCCTTTCCTTATCCGAGACGTCGTTGCCCTCATAACCTTCAATTATAGCTGTTCCGAGTGTGCTCACCAGATGCACATCTTCGCCAAAAGTCTCCCAGAAGCGTGGCCATACAGGAGTACGACCAACTCCTAAAACCGGAGAAAAATTCCAGTGAATAGCAGAGGCTCTTGTTTCATATGCCGTAATCCTTGCTGCTTCCTTCACCAGTTGAGGATTCCAGGTAGCAGCCTGACCAATCTGTTGCGGAAAAAGTGTAGCGCCCGTAGTGTAATTCATGCCATGAATCGCATCAATTCCATAAAGTACAGGAATATTATTATTCGTCTTTTCAGAGGCATGCTTTTGAATACCAGAAACAATTTCAAGCCATTGTTCTCGCGGGTAAACATATCCGGCAAAGTTCAAAACTGAACCAACACCATATTCTCCCACAAACTTTTTTACTTTATCAGGATCTAATGTATGAGGTTCAACAAGTTTACCATCTTCTCTCTTCAACATAACCTCCAGGGTCACTTGGGTCATTTGTCCAATCTTCTCCTTAATTGTCATCTTGTCCAGTAAAGAGGTAATTTCATCTTCGTGTGACAAATTGTTAATGCCTTGCCCCGTTAAAAATTGTGAGGCTAAAAACAATAGTAGAATTAATCCAGTTCTCATGATTTGCTATGTAAAGTTTTACTTATCAAAAATCGATATTGCAAACATAGTTACAGGCATAGTCGTTTTGCAACATTTAACCTACAACCATACTACTACATGCCTATCATACATACTCATATTTATCACGTCATCAGGGTTTTTTAAATCGTTTGTTACACATCATTACCACATCATTGAAAGTTCGTATTCAACATTTACAGTACATCATAAAACTAAAAAGGCAGCTATAGCAGGGCTTTTGTACAATGACACGTGGATTTAACAAAATAATCCACTCAAACTCATCGAATTTAGAAGTTTAGTAAGAATAAACACCAATTTTAAGCATCAGGAAAAGTGATTTCAGAAAATAATACGCCAAAAAATTACTTATCCTTAGGGATTAATACCACAAAATGGGTAGCTAATTGTAACGAACTGTTTTACTGAATTATAAAAGCTTACCTTTTTTGGTCTATAAATACAAGCACTACATCGTTTTATCAATAAAATCAAATGTATTATTCTGATATAGCGATCTATAAAACAATATTTTCATTTTCAAATACTCATCATATGTTCAACCAGGTTATCATCCTTATCCAGACCAAGCTTTTTTCTTAACCGGTAGCGGCTAATTTCTGCTCCCCTGACTGAAATATTGGATATCATGGCAATCTCTTTAGTAGAGAGATTCATTCTGAGATATGCGCACATCCTTAAATCTTTTGGTGTCAATCCAGGGTGTTTTGATCTTAAGATTTTAAAAAAGTCGCTGTGTACATCCTCGAAATGCTTTTGAAACCGATCCCAGTCGTTATCGAGCTTTACGTCGCTGTCAATGGTTCTTATCAAATTCCTGATTTCGCCCTGGGCGTGTTCATTTACTTTTTCAGCTACATTGGAGAGTTTACGCTTGATTTCGTTGAGGATTTCATTTTTATGGGTAATCTGCATGGCTATCGAAACGACCTCTTTATTTTTCAACTCCATATCCGCACGTTTCTTATCCACTTCAGCCCTAAGCTTTTCATTCTTAAGCTTTATAATCTTTTGTTCAGCAAGTAAATTTTCTTGCCTGAACTTCTCCTCCTTTTGCCTGATCTCTTCCTGTTGCTTTTTGCGAAGCTTCTCCTTTTCCTCTTTCATTCTTCTGTTGAGGTATCGTGAAGCCAGTATTATCACAACAAAAATAAGGACGCCATAAAAGGCATGCGCCCACGCAGTTCTGTACCATGGTGGCAGTATCGTAAAGGCAAATGAATCCTCAATAACCTCATGGTTTTCCTTATCCTGTGCACTCACCCTGAAAACATAATCCCCGGGAGCCAGATTGGTGTATTCCTTAATATTATTCGACTGGTATTCTGACCACTGATCATCGTAGCCTTCAAGGTACGTTTTATATTGAATATCTGCTCTTCGTCCAAAAATAGTGGCACTAACCCTGAATAAAAGATCGTTCATCTTAAAATCCAGTTCAGGATCACCTTCAGAATATGTTTGATTCCCAAAGTAGATAGTAGTATCTGCCACGGAAGTGGAAACTATTTCCCTGATAAGAGTTTTGAATGGCCTGTAATCAGGAAAATGGTAATGCGAGTTATAATGCACAAAACCATTCTCGCTACATAAAACGACATTGTTACTATCGATCGGGATTATTTTCTCAAAACCTCCTACCAGAAAATCTCCTAATTTCGTGAAAATAGTATCCACTTTACGGTATCCTTCAATGGTGTTTTTAAGAATGAAAGGATATTCATCATCGCCGTAGAATATATTCCCTTCATTATCTGACACGGGAAACCTTATATTCTCATTCTTCCCAAAGTATTTCTGCCAGTAATCGTGAGGTGCAAAGGATTCTTTTTGCGGATTAAACTGATAGATACCCTCCGAAGTGCCAAAAATGGTTTCACCATTTAACTTGTACACGTAGTTGTCAAAATCAGAAGGCAAGCCATCCTTGCTATCATAAAAAGCAATATCCGTCACCATTCTGAACTCATCATCAATATCAATCTTATATACACCTTTGTAACCGTGACTAATCCAAAGGTTTTTGTTTTTATCCAGGACCATTACCCGACTCGACTCTTCAAAATTCTTCAACGTGTTTCTCTTTTGCCACTTGCCATCCTCATACTCGTAAACATCAATTGATGAGTATTTACCTGCAATCAAAAGGTCATGTTCGCCTTCTATCTCAAGAAAGCGCCAAACACCTTCACTCTTTTCGATGTGGCGAATTCTACCATCCTTAATCGCAAAAGAACCACGGTTATGACTGACTATAAGTACATCATTAAACACCTGCAAATTCCACACCTGGCCTTTAATCTCTTTTATTAATTTAAATGATTTTTGTGTTCCGGCACTGGCCTCTTTCACAAACAAACCCTGGTTAGTAGCTAAATAGAGTTTCCCTTCAAAAAGCTCAGCATCATAGCCTGCTCCTTCAATCCCCATCCCGGCATTAATAAATGTAAATGGCGAAAAGAGCTCAACATAGTTTATTCCATTATCCAGTGCCAACCATATTTGGTCATTTTGATCCTGGAAAATATTCAAAACCGTATTGTTCAGCAAACCCCTGTCTTTGTTAAGGTGCTGTATCGTTCTTCCTTCCCGGCTAAAAATATACAGTCCATCCTGAATGGTTCCATAGGCGTAGAGATTACTATCCACTTTCTGCGAAGAAAAAATCTGCTTCTCCTTTAGTAATTGAGATGCTTCGGAATTCACTTTTTCTATCGAGTAGCCATCATAGAGATACAACCCATGCTGCTGTGTGCCTATCATTATATCCCCGTTTCCATATTCCAGCATACTCCACACTTCCTTATCATCCATGAAAAGATCTCCCTGGGGCAACAAGAAAAACCGTCGGCCTCTCAATTCCATTAAGCCACGCTCTTTGTCCTGAATAAAAAACCTGTTATCTGTATAAAAAGAAAATCCAAATTCATCTGCCTTGGCTATTATTTCAAGGCTGTTATTTGAATACAGCCACACATAATTAAATGACTGGAAGATGATTCCTTCCGGCACCTCATGAATTCTCCATACTTCTCCAATAGACTGATCCAGTTCGGGTAGTAAGTGCCGGAGTGATTGAAAACCCAGAGAGCCCTTTTCTGAAATCTTTAAATATCCAAATTCATTGAATCCTGAAAAAAAGACAGTGCCATCAGAACTTACACAAACACTTCTAACAATAGAGTTATTATCGAGAGCATAGGTACGCCATGTTTCCCCGTCAAACTGGAGTAAGCCGTCGTTATTGGCAAAGTACATCATGCCATTCGTATCCTGTGCTATCTGCCAACTTTGCGTTCCGGCTTTGTAATCATACCGATCATACCCTTTAATATAAGGCAAACCGGTGGTCTTTATCTGGGCGAAAATGTGGCTTGTAAGAAACACAAATACCACAACAAAAAATAGCTTTCTCATACTCCGATATTTTTACGCTTACTAAAGTAAAGAAAATTATGAAACTTTACCTTTTTGGTTTTGTGATAGTTGTAAAGACTAAGAAATCTGATCAATCTTTGAAGTGAAATGTAATATCTTTCACACCTACCTCAACAAAAAAGCCTGCAATAAACATCAGTTTATTACAGGCCACCCTGATTCAGATTGAATCACCACATTCAAACCATGAATACTTAACCAGGGACTTTACTATTAATACCTTTTAGTTGTTACACGGTTTATTATACAAAAGTAATATTTAATAAACCAAAAAATTGTCTTTCTTACTTAATTTTCACTTCTCATATCTGTGTGCATAACTTCCAACTTTTATCTATTATTATCTCAGGCTTATATCTGGAGTCAATATGCTATCAAAGACCATCACCTTCTTAAGCGCATTGACAGGATCGGAATCGATCTACTTCTCGATAGCCGTTTCGATGACTGAAATGCGAAAACCATCAGCCACGGAAAACTTAATCCATCCCAGCTTTCCATATTCGTTCTGATATCCGGTGTAATAGATTTCGTTTGACATCAGGTAATGACATGTATTAAAAACATCTCTTCGAACCTTGATCGTATCCGGTGTTTCTTCTTCAACATAGTAGCGACTGGAAAATGAAGATGTCCCCAGCGCGAGCGAATCCGCCTTCCAGATAGCGGAGGATAAAGTCCCTATTTGGCCTTGTTTCATTAAGGTAATAAAGGTATTGTCTTCTATTCTGATCAAGGAATCTCCGGGACTTTCCTTTCCACAAGTGTAGAAGTTATTAGTATAAATTTCAACCCTGTTATAATCTAATGTATCAATTTCGGTATGTTTAAAAATGCTGTCCTTAAAATTTTGTTCATAAAGGAAGGCTCCTTCATGGAGCGCCATCAGGCCTGCTTGCGGAATCATCCCCATACCAGGCGATCCGGTGATTACACTCCAGAAAGCTATATCCTTTTGGCCATCGCCTTCCAAATCAATTTCATACACTTCCTGATCGTAATAATTTCCGGCAATCAAGGTGTCGTGTGCATGCAGTTTTACCTCATCATAATCATTAATAGTAAGGAATCCGTTGCTTTGCGTTATTTCCTTTTCACAAGAGCTGATAATCAATGC